>SYKU01000391.1 GCA_005808865.1 Acidobacteriota bacterium | reverse complement strand
TTCCGGAACGCGCGCGAGGTAATCGTCCACGTTCGCCGGAGCGGAGGCATTCGCTTTTCTCATTCGGATGATATCGGGCGCACCGCGACAGCGGCGCGCGGGAATCGCCAATCGTCATAATACACCCGTTTTACCGGGGATCGGACGGAATTTTGCGCCCGCATGATAGCTGGACCGGCGATCGAATCGTGTTTTCCGGCCGGATTACCATGATCGGAATCGATTGCGAATGGCGCCTGATATATACAGGAACGGGCGAGGACGAGTTCAAATTCGCCAGTGAGGAACAGAGTCCGGACGCTCACGGCAAATAGATCCATGGTCCACTGAATGGATCGAAGTTGATGTGCGGATGGCGTGGGTGCTCCGGTCGCGATCCACGAACTTCATGTAAATAATCAACGGGGTCCGCGCATGCATTGGTATAAGCGAAGCATGCACGTGCGTCAATTCGACTGACCCCCACGGGTCCCGCGCCGTCGCCGCTATGTCAGGCGGTTTTCGAGTTGGAACGGCAGAATATACCCTCGCTTGAGGCTTTTCGCCGATTCGTCCACTGCCCGTGCCAGAAGTTTTTCTTCTGTTTTCCCCGTGGGCTTCCAGGTCTTGAGAAAACCTGGCGCGAACCACTCGCAGAAGGCGACGCCGAAAACGAGACCGTTCTGAAATGGCGCTCGGGCTACTCCGTCGATGGCGCTGTTTTCGAGCAGCCTCGGCATCTCGACTGCGTTCATCATGGCGAACGCGAAGGCGATGCCCTGCACCGCGGGCTCTCGAAACGCGGGCGGCAATTGCATCGCTTCTTCGATGGCCGCATAGACGCTCAGCTTGCTGAACGCCACCAGCCGGCCGTAGCCGTGCGTGATCAGCCGCTGTACTTCGGCCGGATACGCCGAGAAAAACTTTGCGAAAAAGCCGGTCCGGTCCGGTCCCGGAGGCGCGCCTTTCGGAATCAGCCCCATGGCCCCGCACATGAATTTGAAAATGCCTGGTTCGTAAATGCGCAGGATCGAACCGATGCCCTCGTAGGTGAAGCCCCTATAGTTCGGCTCCGACCGGGTCTCGACAATCTCGATGAGTTTGGCTGTGTCGAACTCCGCGTACTCAGTGCTCGCCGCTCCGTAGCCCACATGCGTGATGCCATACGCCTCGCGCGGAATACGTGCGTCGTTAAGCGTGTTCTCAGGCAGCCTGTACTTCCCGAATGTCGTCGAGAAGCCCTCGCACCTCCACAGCCCATCGACTATGGCGGGCATGCGTTCCTTTTGAGCGGACGCTTCACTTTGATAGCGCGCACATCCCGCCACGAACTCGTCCTGCGGGATGGTTCGGTTCACGGCGCCAGACGACACCGTTTTGACGCCGTTCATGCGACGCAGCGCCAGAGGGATAAGCGAAATGGAAAGATCGTTCTTACTCAATGACTGTGCTCCATCCTCGACGTGAGAGGTCCTTGTAGATTACGAATCCAGCGGCCGCCGCCACGCCTAAAAATAGCAGACCGGCTGGAATTTCATTCAACACAATCTTGCCTACTCCAAAAAGCGCTCCGTATATGAGGATACACCCGCACAGCCAGTCCAGAAGATTATAGATTCCGTCGCGGGCCGGCGAAACCTCCGGAGCCATCTTTGCTACGGGTTTCCAGAAGGCGGCGGACGGACGCACGCGGCGATAGAAAGAGACGAGAGTCGCGTCCGGTTCCGGCTTCGTCATGAAGGTGACGGCGAGCCAAACGGCCGTCGTGATGCCGACAGTAACCAGCATGATCTTCGCGAAGCCCACTGGATCGTCGCTCGAAAGTCCAAACGCCGTCTGGAGCGTCACTGAAACCACGAACGCCGCCGCCATGGCCGAAACTTCGCTCCAGGCATTGATGCGCCACCAGAACCAGCGAAGAATCAGGACAGTGCCAGTGCCGGCGCCTGTCACGATGAGCAGTTTCCAGGCGCCCGTGATGGAGTCCATGTAAAAGGTAATCACGGCCGAGATGACCGTGAGCACGACAGTCGCCCACTGCGACGCCGCCACATAATGCTTCTCGGTCTCGTCCGGGCGCAAGAAACGGCGGTAGAAATCGTTCACAAGATAACTTGCGCCCCAGTTGAGCTGGGTGCCGATGGTCGACATGAAAGCCGCCGCAAACGCGGCTACCATCAGGCCGCGCAGCGACGGATGCAGATGGTCAATCATCACCTTGATGTAGCCAGTTTCGGGATCCGGCAAGCCGGGATAGAGAATTGCCGAGACGAGACCAACAAGTATCCACGGCCATGGGCGGATCGCGTAATGCGCCACGTTGAACCAGAGCGTGGCGAGCAGCGAGTGGCGCTCGTCCTTTGCGCAGAACATCCGCTGCGCAACGAAGCCTCCGCCCCCCGGCTCCGATCCCGGATACCAGGTGGCCCACCAATTCATCGAAATGTAGACGAGGAATGTGATCATGGGCATCCACGCGGAATTCAGGTCCGGCACGAAGCTCAACATGGAGCCGGGAGCGGCCCCGCGCGCCACGTCCAACAGGCTCAGCTTGGTCTTCATGGCATCGATGCCGCCGACCGCGCCGACGGCCGCCACGGCGAGCACGATCACCATCGACATCTTGATAACGAACTGGAACAGGTCCGTGACGAGTACGCCCCAGAGTCCTGCCAGCGTAGAGATGAAGGCGGTCAACGCAATCATGCCGAGAACGATGCCAAGAGCCTCAACTTTTCCGATGCCGAGGATTAACATCAGGATCTTTACCATCGCCAGATTGACCCACCCGAGGATGATGCAGTTGATCGGGATGCCAAGGTAGAGGGCGCGGAAGCCACGCAGGAACGCGGCGGGTTTGCCGGCGTAGCGGATTTCGGCGAACTCAACGTCTGTCATTACGCCCGACCGACGCCAAAGCCTTGCATAGAGAAAAACCGTCAGCATTCCGCTTGCGACAAAATTCCACCAAAGCCAGTTTCCCGCGACGCCGTTACGCACCACCATGCCGGTGACCGCAAGCGGCGTGTCGGCGGCGAATGTGGTGGCGACCATCGACGTGCCGGCAAGCCACCATGGGATATTGCGGCCGCCCAGGAAGAACTCGCTGGTGCTTTCGCTCGCGCGCTTCTTGTAGTAGAAACCCACCGCGAGGTTGAACAGGAAATAGATCGCGACCACAGCCCAATCGACGAACGTGAGTTTCACTATTCAACTGCCTCCAGGGGTTGGCGTGCGCTTCGGTAAGGTTTTCTATTCTACATTACTTTCGGCGCAGACTCTTTCTGGTATTCTAAAAGGTACTTCCCCAACAGCACGAATTTCACTCAGGAGAGTCTCAAAACATGGCAGTAAAAGTAGGAATCAACGGTCTCGGACGCATCGGACGTAATATCATCAGGGCCGGTCTCAACAATCCCGGCATCGAATTTGTCGCGGTAAACGACCTCACGGACACCAAGACGCTCGCCTACCTGTTGAACTACGACTCCGTACTTGGACCGTTGGAGGTGACGGCGAAGGCGGATACCGACGGACTGTTGATCGGAGAGAAGCGCGTCAGGGTCTTTAGTGAAAGGGATCCCGCGAAGCTTGACTGGACTTCGCTGGGCGTCGAGGTAGTGGTCGAGTCGACCGGCTTCTTCACGGCCAGGGCCGATGCGGCGAAACATCTCAGCGGTTCGGTTAAGAAGGTGATCATCTCCGCGCCCGCGACCGGCGAGGATCTCACGATCGTGCTCGGCGTCAATGACGAGATGTACGTTGCCGCGAACCACCACGTGATCTCGAACGCATCGTGCACCACCAATTGCCTCGCACCCGTAGTGAAGGTATTGCACAACAAATTTACAATCCTCAAGGGATCGATGACGACGATCCACAGCTACACCAACGATCAGAAAGTCCTCGACTTTCCGCACAAAGATCTGCGCCGTGCGCGCGCCGCCGCGATCAACATGATTCCGACGACGACAGGCGCCGCGAAAGCCATTGGCTTGGTGATGCCGCAATTGAAGGGCAAGCTCGACGGTTACTCGATGCGAGTTCCCACTCCCAACGTTTCGGTGGTCGACCTGGTGGCGCTCACGGAAAAGAACACGACGACCGAGGAAGTGAACGCCGTTCTCCAGGCCGCATCCGAAGGCCCAATGAAAGGCATTCTCGGATACACGGCGGACCCGGTGGTTTCAAGCGACATGCTTCGCAATCCGAACAGCTCGATTGTCGATTCCGGTATGACCAAGGTGCTGGACGGCAATCTTGTGAAAGTCATTTCCTGGTACGACCACGAGTGGGGCTACTCCTGCCGCGTCGTGGATCTGGTGGCCTTCCTCGCCTCGAAGGGCCTGTAGAGAAGCAGGGTCAGCGGCGGGCACCGGTCGCGCGCCTGTCATTCCAGGCGGTTACGCAGGCAAGACCTCCAAAATCAAGCGGGAAACGAGACAGCCGTGTTGACCGGGACCGAGCGCCGACTGCCCTTGAACTACGTATAGACGCTACCGGTCTTGATGGCAATATTTGCTATCGTTCCAGAGTCCTGTCCTTCGTTCGATGGTGAGCCGCTTGCGGTTGCGCATGTCGACCGCAGCCGCAAAGCGGGCCCCAAACAACTGCCGCCGGTACTCCGGACTTGCAACGAATAGCCGCCGTGCGTCTCAAAAGCGTCGCTGCGCTCGACCGCCCCCACGCTTGCCTGCCAGTCTCGGGCGGCCCAGCCCTCGACGCTGACTCAAGCGAAGCGAGAACCTGCGGTCGACCCGGCTCAGGCTTGACCGTGACCTGCACGATTGCCGTGTTTGATTGAAACACGGCCGCGCGAGTCCACGATGGCGTACGGAACTTCCGCCTTCCCGGAAAAGCCGGGCGCCGGGGCGAAAAGGACCTCGCCCTCTTGCTGAATGGCGAAACTCCCCGGCTTCCTAACTACAGAAGCGAGGCTTTCGTCCCGCCACCGGCCCTGGGGTCGAGGAGGATCGAATCAGGCACGGTCACGGAGTCGCCGTATGAGATGTCATTGGTCAGCGGCGCGCCAGGACTGTGCACGGCGCCGCGGAATTTCGGTCGTACCGGAATTTCTTTCCGTCAAGGCGGAATTCGGATCCGGCGCGTTTGAGAAATTCTCGCGATCGCGTTTCCGCGGCGGGCGCGAACGAGGCGGAGAAGGCGTAACAGAAAATGAGCGCGAGACGCTGCATTACGTCAGCTTACGCCGCCCATCATGCCTTTCATGTGCTTCACAATCGCGGCGAGCACCAACCCCGTGATGCCGGCGAATAGAGCAACAACGGCGAACAGCGAGGGCAGCGGTATCGTCTCATAGAACGACGCGACTCGTCCGCCCATGTAGTTGCCCACCGAAAGCGAGAGGAACCACACGCCCATCATCATCCCCGTCACTCTCGAGGGCGCGAGCTTCGAGAATGCGCTCATCCCCACCGGGCTCAAACACAATTCGCCCACGGTATGCAGCAGATAGGTGGCCCAGAGCCAGGCCGCGGTCACCCGCCCGCCGTCAGCCGCGTTGAGAGCCGCGCCCGCCATGATGAAGAAACTGACGGCCATGGCAGCGAGCGCCCAGACGAACTTCGCCGGACTCGATGGCTCGCGCGGTCCCAGGCGCAACCACAGCCATCCAAGAACCGGTGCGAGCGCGATGATGAACATCGCGTTGATCGACTGAAACCAGCTCGCCGGGTAGGTGTAGCCGAGCAACGTGCGATTCGTACTCCGTTCCGCGAACAGGTTTAGCGACGAGCCCGCTTGCTCAAAAACCGAGAAGAACATCGCGGAGGCGATAAACAGCAGTCCCACCGCAAGAAAGCGCTTGCGTTCGGCGCCTGTCCACTCAGACGAAAGCAGCAGCCACGCGAAAACCGAGATCACCAGGGCAACGATGAGCATGCCCACAACGTTCGAGACTCCGTGCGCCGTAATACGCACGAATCCACCCTGCGCGAGCAGCGCGATCCACACGATAGCGGCAGCGGCAGCAGCGGCCGAGCAACCCAGCGCCCGCATGGACGAAGGCGACGTGGAGACGCGCAAACCGGCTTGACCCAAATGCCTGCCGCCGTGCACGTATTGAATCAAGCCCAGCGTCATGCCGATTCCCGCGAGGCCAAAACCATAGTGCCATTCGATCTTCTCTCCGACGTAGCCGCAGATCAGAGGCGACACAAACGCGCCGATGTTGATTCCCATGTAGTAGAGGGAGTAGCCGGCGTCGCGCCGCCTGTCTTCGGGCGCATACAGCTCGCCAACCATGGCCGAAACGTTCGGCTTTACCAGTCCGGTTCCGATGACGATGAGCGCCAGGCCCGTGTAGAAGGCCGTCAGTCCGCCGAAGGCCATCGAGAAGTGTCCCAACGCAATTACTGCACCGCCGTAGAGCACGGCGCGGCGCAGGCCTAAGATGCGGTCGGCGATCCATCCGCCGGGAAGTCCGAAAAGATAGACCATGGCGGTGTAGAGTCCGTAAATCGCTCCGGCTTTCGCCGCGTCAAAGCCGAGTCCGCCGCGGGTATCGGGCGCCGTCATGAATAGGATCAGCAGCGCGCGCATTCCGTAGTAGCTGAAGCGCTCCCACATCTCGGTGAAAAAGAGCGTGGCGAGACCACGGGGATGTCCGAAGAAGCTCGTGTCCGGGGCCGTGTGCATGGATCTACCTACTGTACACGGTTGCAGGCCTCTTTCCAGGGCATTTGGCCGGCCATGAGGCCAGTCCTACAAAAGTTTGGTGAAAGTCATCGACGCGGAATTCATGCAGTAGCGCAGACCGGTCGGCTTGGGACCATCTTCAAACACATGACCCAGGTGCGCATCGCATTTCGCGCAAAGCACTTCGACGCGGCGCATCCCGTGTGCCAGGTCGGTTTCGGTCGCGACGTTTTCCTTGGCGATGGGCGCGTAGAAGCTGGGCCATCCGGTGCCGGACTCATACTTCGTGTCCGAATGGAAGAGCGCGTTGCCGCAGCAGACGCAGTTGTAGATGCCTTTGTCGCGCACTTTGTACAGTGCGCCGGTGAAAGCCCGCTCCGTGCCCTTCTGTCGCGTCACTTCGTATTGCGCCGGCGAGAGCTGCTTGCGCCATTCTTCGTCGGTCTTGACCACCTTGTCCACTTCCACGACTCCCTTCCTTTCGCCCTTCTCCGTGAATTCAACCAATTTGACCCGCCTGCCGCGCTTCGTCTCGCGGGCCGCGCCGTAGACGGCGGAGCAGGCGCCGGTTCCGCATAGGGCCAGACCTGTTGCGAATTGCCTTCGGTTCATCATGTATTTGATCCTCTCACAGGACGGTCGTGCATGGAAGTGGGTTGCCCGGCAAGGCGGGTTTCTTCCCGTTACGGTGACACGCCCTCCCTAAGCACACGCCGCAGGACCTTTCCGACGCCGCTCTTCGGAAGGCTCCCCACGAACTCAAATTGCGACGGCACCTTGTACTTCGCGAGGCGCTCGCGGCAGAAATCGGTCAACCCTGAGGCAGTGGCGTCAGCGCCGGCCTTCAAAACGATGAACGCCTTCACCGCCTCACCCTTGTAGGCGTCCGGTACACCGATTACGGCTGCTTCAAGGACGGCCGGATGGGTGAACAGCACGTCCTCGACTTCAGTCGGAAATACTTTGAAGCCGCCGGTAATGACCATGTCCTTCTTCCGCTGCACGATATAGAAGAAACCGTCTTCGTCCATCCGCGCGACGTCACCCGTGTAGAGCCAGCCTCCACGTAAGGCGAGCGCAGTCTCCTCCGGCTTGTTCCAGTATCCCTTCATGACCTGAGGCCCGCGAATACACAACTCGCCTTCCTCTCCCAGACCCACCTCGGTTTCACCCTTCTCCAGATCGACGATCTTGCATTCCGTATCCGGATAAGGCAACCCAATACTCCCGGGTTTGCGTTTGGAAAACATTGGCGTGTTATGGGTGGTGGGCGAGGTTTCGCTTAAGCCATAACCCTCGCGCAGAATGCCGCCGGTCAACTGCTCGAATCTCTCGATCACCTCAAGCGGCAGCGGCGCCGACCCGCACCCGAAGGAATGGACCTTGTCGAGGTTGCAGTTCCGAACTTCGGGGTGATTCAACAGCGCGATATAGAGCGTCGGCACGCCGGCGAAGCTTGTGGGCTTGTAGCGGCGGAAGGAATCGATCAAAAGGTCGATATCGAACTTCGGAATGAGCACCTGCACGCCGCCGGTCCAGGCCGTGACCAGCGCGCCAACCTGTAGGCCGTAGATATGGTACATGGGCAGGACCAGGATTCCGCGCTCTTCTCCACGCTCGACGATATACTGCCGCCAAAGCGCAGTCTGAATGCAGTTGGCGTACAGATTGTAATGCGTCAGCATCGCGCCCTTCGGAGTGCCCGTGGTGCCGCCGGTATATTGGAGAACCGCGACGTCGTTTTCCGCGTCAATCTCGATGCGCGGCAATGCCGGCTCATCCACGCCTTCGATGAGAGTTTCGAAAGTCCCGCGCGATGTGAAGCTTGTTGTTAATACCGCACCCGGAAGCAGATGAGATATCGCGGGGGCAATTGTGTCAAGCGTGACGATTGAGCGCATGCCCGAATCGTTCACCGCAATCGCGACCTCGCGCGGCGTGAACGCCGGATTCACGTTTGTGACGATCGCGCCAAGCCGGAGGATGGCGTAGATCGAGATCAGGTACTGAGGACAGTTCGGCAGCATGATGCCGACGCGGCAGCCCTTCGCGATTCCCATCCGAGAGAAGGCGGTGGCAAGCCGATCGGCGCGACGCTTGACCTCGGACCAGGTGATCTCCTCGCCGCGGAAGACAGCGGCCGGCCGGTCCCCGTAGAAGCTAGCCGCAAGCGACAGAATCTGATAGAGAGACTGGCGCGGATAGTTCGCCGTGGGTGGAACCCAGAAATCGTAGTGCTTCAGCCACGGCTTTTCGCCATAGACGCTCATTCCGCTCCCCCCTCGCACCCGTCGATTACGA
>SYKU01000390.1 GCA_005808865.1 Acidobacteriota bacterium | reverse complement strand
TAAGCGACCGGCGGCGTGAGATCGGTGTTCTACGGGCGGTCGGCGCTCTCCGCGCTCAGGTGCGCCGTACCATCTGGATGGAGGCACTGGCGGTGGCCCTCATAGGATTGGTTCTGGGGCTGCTGCTCGGCGCCGTGAATCTCTATTTCCAGTTGGACATCGTTCAGCGGGATATTTCCGGTCTGGTGGTTGCGTACAGGTTCCCGTTCATAGCTTCACTCTGGCTCGTGCCGGTAATGCTCGGGTCCGCATTCCTGGCCGCCTTGTGGCCCGGGGAAGCCGCCGTACGGAGTGGAGTGGTGGAAGCATTGGAATATGAGTAGCGCGCTTATGACAAAACGGCTTTGCTTGTTGTTTCTTGGAGGCGCCGGCGCGAGCGCGCGGGACGGGCGAACGCTTGTGCGGGGAGCGCGGAAGAGCGGAGAAGCCGAAGTCCCATCGCTATGAAGGCGTGCTCGAAGTAGCGAACTCGGGGCCATGGTTGATTCGCAGCCGCTCGTTCGAAACCTTCGCGCGACTGGCGGGTTTACGTGGATTCGTGAGAATCCAGCCGATTCTCCGGGACAGCGCCGGCGCAACTCGCGCGTGGTCGCAACCGCGGCACAGTTTCTAACCCCGGTACAGCATCCAATACACTACGACGCCCGTGACGCTCACGTACAGCCAAATAGGCAATGTCCAGCGCGCGATGTTCCGGTGCTTTTCGATGCGGCCCCCGAGACCCCGGCTGAGCGTGATGATGGCGAGCGGCGGTACGGCGGAAGCGAGTACAGTGTGCGTCAACAGGATGCTCAAGTAGACGGTTCGGAGCACGCCGGTCCTCTGGTAGCGCACCGAACCCACCTGGAAGTGATACACGAGGTAACAAACCAGGAACGCGGACGAAACCGCGAATGCCGCGAGCATGACGCGCTTGTGCGCTTCCCGCCTGCCTTGACGTATCAGCGCATAACCCAGAATCAGCAGCGCCGCCGCCGTCGAGTTCAGTGTCGCGTTCAGGGCGGGGAGATCCCGCACGCCGATCATGAGGTTTCCTTCTGCAACTGTTTGATGCCGCGAACGATCTGAACTACCGGAGATTCATCCGCCGTCCCGTAGTATCCGCGCACCCGCCCGCGCTGGTCTACAAGCACCAGGCGCGTGCTGTGATTGAGACTGCCGTCGACATCGCCGAGCTTGAAAGCCTCCCGCTTCAGGCGGTGCAGGGTTTCGCGATCGCCCGTGAGGAAAAACCAGCGGCCGTCCTGCGCGTGGTACCGCTCGGCATATTGCGCCAGGACTATGGCCGTATCGCGCTCCGGGTCAACCGTGAAGGAAACGAGCTTCACGGCGTCTCCGTAGGCCGAAACCGCTGCTTGCACTTGCCGCATCAGCGAACTCATGCGCGGGCACGGGCCGGTGCAGGTAGAGTAGATGAAATCCGCAACCCAGATCTTGCCGGCGAGCGACTTGCTCTGAAACGGCTGCCCGGTCTGGGCCGTGAGCGCAAACTGCGGGAGATGTCCGAGCATTGGAAGGGGCGGCGGCGCGGAACAGGAAAGCGAAACGAGCAGCGCGGCAGCGCCGGCAAAAGCGGGCTTCATGCGGCGCTCGCGGTGGATTTTCGATTCGCGAGTTTCGCCGACGCGACAAGCAAAACGACGCCAAACAATACTGTCAACCCAATTGAGACCTGCGTCGGGGGGCTCCCAGCCGCGGCTTCCGGCGTTAATTGCCCGCGAAGCAGCGCCAACGAATACGTTAGCGGATTCGCCAGCATCACCCATTTCACCCATACCTGAGCCTTCGCCACGGGGAATATCGCGCCCGAGACCATCCACATCGGGAGTAGCGCCAAGTTCATTACCGCGTGAAAGCCCTGGGTGGAATTCATTTTCCAGGCAATCAGAAATCCGAGCCCTGCCAGCGTAAAAGCGATGAGGAAAATACTTGCGGCCGCGCCCAACAGCCCGGCGGCTCCGGCTTTCACTCCGGCGAGAGGCGCGAATGCCAAAAAGATCATGCCCTGAATCCAGGCCAGCGTTGCCGATCCGAAGACCTTGCCTAGCACCAGGCTTGTGCGCGATGCCGGCGACACAAGCATGGAAAGCAGAAACCCCTCGCGCCGGTCTTCGATGATCGTAATAGTTGAAAAGATCGCAGAAAACATCACCGTGAGAACCAGCGAACCGGGGAAGAATAGACCCATATCACCGAACCCCGATCCGATGAGCAGCCAGAAAACAAGCGGCGACGCGACAACGCCGAGAATCCGGCTCTTCTGTCTCCAGAAACGCACCAACTCGCGTTTCCAAAGAGCGATTACAGGCAGCCAGAAACTCATGTACATACGGCTCCCGTCTCGCGGATGAAGAGGTCTTCGAGTGTCGGCTTATGCAGGGACACGGAGTCGATGGTTCCCGGAAATGCTTCGAACAAGTCGGCAATGAAGCGGTGGCCGTTCGGAATCTCGACGCGCACCGTGCCATCCACCACCTTCGGGCGCACGCCAAAGCGCGCTTCGATGTTCCCGCCGAGCGTTGCCGTATCCGCGGATTCAAGCACCACCACGTCGCCGCCAATGCGCGCTCTCATTTCCGCCGGACTGCCCTCGGTCACAATATGCCCTTCATGAAGCAGGGCGAGGCGGTCGCAGCGGCCGGCCTCATCGAGCAGATGGGTGGTCAGCAGAATTGTGACGCCTTCGCGTGTACGAAGTTCTTCGACGAAAGTCCAGAGTTCGTGCCGCGCGCGGGGGTCCAGGCCCGTGGAGGCTTCATCCATTAGAAGCACGCGCGGCGAGTGCAGCAGGCCCTTGGCGATCTCGGTGCGCCGGCGCAGGCCTCCGGAAAGACTGTCCACGAGATCGTTGCGGCGGTCCGCGATGCGGAGCCGCTCCATAACTTGCTCCATGCGGGCCGCGAGCCTGCTGCCGGACATTCCATGAAGACTTCCCTGGCTTCGCAAATTTTCCGCGACCGTAAGCTGTTTGTCCAGGCTCTGCGACTGAAATACAACACCGATCCGCCGCCGGACTTCAGCTGCATCTCTATCCACATCAAGGCCGTCAATGACGGTGCGGCCCTCCGAGGGCAGCATCATCGTTGAGAGAATGCGGAACAGAGTGGATTTGCCGCCGCCGTTCGGGCCGAGGAGACCGAATATTTCGCCTTTGCTGACGCGGAACGTGACACCTGCGAGGGCGGTTCGCGAGCCATAGCGGTGGGTGACGTTTTGTACGCTGATCACAGACCCGGCCTATCGAGCACCATCAGACCGTAGATCAGCGGCAGGTAGATTACGGAGACGAGCAGCACACGGCGCGCGCGAGCGATGGTCCGGTCCAGAGCCACGCGGACGCCGGAATAGAGAAAGACCAGGCTCAACAACAGGGCACCGAGGAAATAGAACTTTCCGGACATGCCAAGGACACTGGGAAGCACGCTTACGGGGACTAGAGCGATCGCATACAGTACGATCTGACGGACGGTACGTTCGCCGTCCGGTTCGACGACGGGCAGCATCAGAATGCCCGCCCTCGCGTAGTCTTCGCGATACATCCACGCGATAGCAAGGAAGTGCGGAAATTGCCAGAGAAAGAGAATCGCGAACAGAACCCAGGCTTCGGCGGTGAGCGTACCGCTTGCCGCGGCGTAACCGATCATCGGCGGCATTGCTCCGGGAAACGCGCCCACGAGCGTCGAGAGCTGAGTCTTCTGCTTGAGGGGGGTATAGAGGAACAGATAACTCGTGAGCGTAAACAAGCCCAGCAATCCAGTGAGGGGATTGACGGCGAACGTCAGCTCAAGAAATCCCGCAGCCGCCACGACAGCGGAAAAGATCAGCGCGCTTGCGGCCGTGAGGCGGCCCGAGGGAATCGGACGGCCTGCGGTGCGGCGCATCTTCGCGTCGCCCTCGCGCTCGTACCATTGATTCAGACCGGCAGTTCCGGATGCGATGAGTCCAGTCCCAAGAATCGTATGCAGCAGAGTCCAAAAGTTGGTCCATGTACGCCAGTCCGCCGACTGGCCGAAGAAATAGCCCACAGCAGTGCTCATGAGAATGAGCCAGGTGATGCGCGGCTTGGTGAGCTCGATGTAATTCTTCATAGCGGCCGCACGCCTCGCCTGACCTCGATCGCCGGGAGGATGCTCGACGCGAGCGTGCGCGGGCCGGTTGGGGCATGGGCCGCAGGGAAGCCTCCCATCAGAGGCATCGGTTCCGGAGCGTCGATTGTGGTGATTCGGATCATAATGCGGCAATACCAAATGTTTTGCGAAACCAGCGCCAGCGCTGACCTACGCAGAGCGTCATACCCCGCATCGCGCATTAACACACACGACGTATTCAAAGTACCACGCCAGAGGCCATGGCCGCTCCCAGGAGTGTATGAAGCCACTGTCCATCAACCGCGGGGATCGGCCGGTCCGTTGAGGGGCGGGAAGGGAACTAACTGCATAGGGGCGCCTTGAGTGCCTTTATACAGCCTGGTGCCGGGAGGAGTGCGAGCCGGGGTCGTCACGCCTGCCTATGGCACGACCACGGATTCGTTTCCCACCTTCGTCAACCTCGCGGCCCTCCAGATGCCGAACGATCGGGTCTTTGCCGGCTAGGACCTCGGGGCAGTGTTGTCCGGTATCGAATCCGGACGCGACCGCTGCTTTTCGACTACCAGCCGTCCTGGCGGCCGGGCGGTCGCAAAAAAAATACTTCAGGCCATTTGAAAAGGCCACTTGAAGCTCCATGTGGACGCCGTCGGCTCAACCGGGATGCCTGACACGTCGCAAGCGGAGTCTCCCCTGCTGTCCGATGTACAGCATCTACAGCATGCCTCGCTTGACCGCCTGCCAGCCGCCTCTATAGACTAAACTGGCATGCATGAAAAACCGTCGTCGCAGAACCGCCGAAACTTCCTTGCCTTTGTGGCTGGCAGCCCACTCTTATTAGGCCAGCAGAAGGCCGAGACGCTTGCGAGTCCTGCTGACGCGTTGAATGTCATGGACTTCGAGGAGGCTGCTCGCAGGGCCCTGCCTCCTGCGCATTTCGGGTATATGGCGACCGGCGTGGACGACGACGCTACGCTCCGCGCCAACCGCGAAGGCTTCGGCCGGATCTACCTCAGGCCGAGGCGCCTGGTCGATATCACCAAGGTTGACCTTCGTACCGAACTCTTCGGCGCTGTCTGGAAAACACCCATCGGACTCGCGCCCGTCGGCAATCAGAAGGCCTTTCATGGAGAAGGCGAGTTGCCCGTGGCCCGCGCAGCGCGGGCTAAAGACTCGCTCCAAATCCTGTCTACTGCCGCGAATACATCCGTCGAGGACATTGCTTCTGTCCTCGGACGGCCGCCTTGGTATCAGCTCTATCCGTCGTCGCGCTGGGAGGTAACGGAGAAACTCGTCCGGCGAGTCGAAGCGGCCGGTTGTCCGGTCATGGCTTTGACGATCGATACGCAGGCCGGCCGGCACACGGAGACATTCGAGCGGACGAAACGGCTGGACAACCGGCCGTGCGTGTCGTGCCACGGTACGAAGCCCGAGGACTTCTACCGGCGAAAGCCAATGTTTGCGGGCATCGATGTCAGCGGCCTCAAGACCTCCAATTCCGCACTGAGCTGGGAGCACGTCCGGCGGCTTAAGAAACTTACGCCGATGAAGCTTCTTATCAAAGGGATCGAAACGCGTGAGGACGCAAGGCTTTGCCTCGAGAACGGCGTGGACGGCGTGATCGTCTCGAACCACGGCGGGCGCGCCGAAGAAAGCGGACGCGGCACGATCGACTGCCTGCCGGAAATTGTGGACGCTACGAGTGGACGCATGGCGGTGTTGATCGACGGGGGAATTCGCCGCGGCACCGACATCTTCAAAGCCTTGGCGTTAGGCGCGCAGGCGGTTTTTATCGGGCGGCCCTACGTCTGGGGTTTGGCAGCATTCGGGCAGCCCGGCGTCGAACGGGTGCTCGATATCTTAAGGATCGAACTCGAACTCGTGATGAAGCAGTGCGGCGCGAGGTCGATTGCTGAGATTGGGAGGGCTTCGGTTGGTTACCACAATGGTCCTCCCGTTTCCCGCTAGCCACGCTTGCCGGAATCCCCAAGCCCGCCAAGATCCTCCGCGGAGATCGCCATATCAACGGGAGGAGATGTTCCCTCTCCTGGGAATGATCGCACCGAGTCCGTCGTGCGCGAAGGTCCGTGCTGATGCGGAAACGGCGAGCGCTTGTACTTCGCCGCAACGGGCAACGCGCAACCGTCCCCCGCTTGACGCGGCCGCTCGCGTCTTATATAACTTCGGGTATGAAACGCACCGCTCTCGTATTCGCTATCGGGGCCACATGGGCCCTGTCCGCGGCTTTCGCGCAGAATGCACCCAAGCCGAAACGTGTGAACAAGGCCATTGAACTTCTCGCCGCAGGCCAGCCCATATACTACACCGGTGGCCGCGGCGGCTTCGATGAGGGCGTTAAGCTCGCGCAAACCTGGGCTGATTTCATCAATTATGAGTTGGAACACGGCGCTTTCGACATGTCCGAGCTTCGGCGCTTCATGCAGGGTCTTGTGAAAGGTGGCCCTACGAAAAGCGGGCATCGCACGCCAGCCGTCATAGCCACACTGCCCGTTACCGGCAACGATGAAGCCATGATTCGCAACAACGCCTGGGTCATCCAGCAAGTGCTCGCCACCGGCGTCCATGGAATTCTTCTTTGTCACGCGCGCACCCCCGGGGCGGTCAAGGCTTTCGTGGAATCCAGCCGTTACGTGTTCCAGAAAAAGGGTGTCGACAAAGGCATGCTGGGCGAAGGTACGCGCGGTAGCGGCAGCCAGGGCTTCGCCTCGCAGATCTGGGGAATTCCGGCGGCGGAATACATCCGGCGCGCCGACACGTGGCCGCTCAATCCCGATGGCGAGATCCTGCTCGGCCTGAAAATCGAGGACCGGCACGCGCTTGCGAACGCAGAGAAGAGCGCAGCGGTACCCGGTATCGGATTCGCGGAATGGGGTCCAGGGGATATGGGCTGGTCGCTCGGTCTGCTTGATGCCCACGATCCGCCCTACCCTCCGCAGATGGCGGCGGCGCGCGCCCGGGTGCTCGCGGCCTGCAAGGCAGCTAAGATCGCGTTTCTCAATCAGACTCGGCCGGGCGACGTCGAAAAGATGATCGACGAAGGCGTGATGATCGGCTCAGGGGGTCAAGAGGCCGCGGAAAAGGGGCGAAGATACACCAAGCGGGCGATGCCCTGGTAACGGGCTCAACTGCCGTTCGCCTGAGAGGGATACGAAATCCATACTGCTGAAGCCTTGTCTTGACGGCGGCTTCCGCGGCGGAAGCCGTCCGCCCGCATCCGACGTCGCGTATCGATTAGCCCGGGATGCCAATTCCGGTTGCCCCAATAGACCGGCAGGGATTGATCGTGGTCTTGAATTCGCGCTCCATCGCGGAGATTAAAGCCCGGTTCTGGCGTTGAAGAGGCGCCTGCCTCCAAGGTGATAATAGGTGCTCAGCCACCTGAAGCACTCGCGCGCGAGGCGTTCTTTCGCGCAGCATATTCTCCAGAACTGGGATGACAAGCTTCTCGCCGCTCCGGTCCTCCGAACGAGACGATCAACAGGCGTCGTATGTCATGGTTTTTGCTCCCGGGTCGGGGCCGTTAGGGCGACCGTCGCTATCCTCCGCAGCATTCCGGCGAATACGATCTGGTGCAAGGGATAGACAGCGTACCAATAGGCTCTTCCCAATAGCCCGAGCGGATCGAAGCTTGCGGTTTGACGAATTGTGCTTCCGCCGGAAGCACCCGACACCGTCAACTCGAGCCACGCACGTCCAGGCATTTTCATTTCAGCGGCGAGGCGCAAGCGGCGGTTGGGCTCGAGAACCTCAACCCGCCAACAGTCTAGCGCGTCCCCAACGCGGAGGCTGTCCGGATCGCGGCGGCCTCTGCGAAGTCCCACTCCGCCTGCCGCCCGATCTAACGCGCCGCGCAGCTTCCAGAGCCAATTGGCGTAGTACCAACCGGTCGCGCCGCCAATCCGGCGGATCTTTTTCAAGGCCTTTTCAGGCGGCACTGCCACACGGATTGACCTGGAATCGACCAGCAACCCCTGTTAGCCCGCGCGCAACGCGCGGGCAATCGCTTCACGAAATCCACACGGGCGTATCGAAAACGCAGCCAGCGCCGATCTGTCTTGGACCACGGTGGGGTGGCGAATGCTGTCAATCAGGTTTCGGCCCACTCGAGCGTACAGAGGAGTGACCAAGCCCAGCCAGAGGCTGGACAGCCGTGGCGTGAGCACGGGCACCGACAGGATGAGCCGTCTTAGTCCTCTCTGGCGCGCGCACTCTCGCATCAGTTCGCCGTAGGACACCTGATCGGAACCTCCGATCTCAAATACCCTGCCTGCATCAGGCGGGAGGTCCAAAGCGGCCAGAAGGTAGCCCAACAAGTCGCTGATGGCTATCGGCTGGGCGGGCACAGACACCCAACGGGGCGCAATCATCACGGGCAGGCGTTCCACCAGGGCGCGGATCATCTCGAAAGACAGGCTGCCGGCGCCAATGACAATCGAAGCCCGAAACTCAACAACCGGAACTCCAGACGACCGCAGGACGTCGCCCACCTCCTGGCGGCTTCGCAGATGGGCCGATAGCTCCTGTTCGCCACTTCCGAGCCCTCCGAGGTAGACAATCCGTCGAACTCCCGCTTCCCGCGCGGCCTCCCCGAACACGCGCGCCGCCGTGCGGTCTTCTTCTTCGAAGCGGCCCAACGAACCCATGGAGTGAACCAGATAGTAGGCGGTGTCGACTCCTGCCATGGCTGCGCGAACCGAACCCGCGTCCAAGACATCGCCGCGTACAACTTCCGCCCCTGCCACAGACCGCAGCTTCTCCGCGCGTCGCGCCAAGCAGCGGACACGGCGCCCGTCCGCCATCAGAGCCTGCAACAGTTGTCCACCGACGTAACCAGTCGCGCCCGTAACCAAAATCAGAGGTTTCATTGTCTGTTGATTGTATCCGAAACCGCGATCCGCCAGATCCGGAACCCGATCCAGCAACTTTTTGTGTTTTTCGCGGGAATGCATCAGGAGATCTAAGTCGCTGGGACGCCGGTCGAATAACCTCGAAATGGATAAGGATCTGGT
>SYKU01000389.1 GCA_005808865.1 Acidobacteriota bacterium | reverse complement strand
GGCGGAAGCAAAACGGCGGTCGGCCCAAGTGAGCAGGAAACTCCGCCTGCTCCGCGCACACGGCCTCCTCCAGAAAGTCCAGAGCACTCATCGCTATCAAGTCACCGCCGCCGGACGCAAAGCCATCACGGCTGTCCTAACGGCTCGTCAAGCTTCGGTCGCTCAACTCACGCAGGCAGCATGAAAATCGTCGCGAAAGGAGAAGATTCTATTGGTTAGTACTACAGGGATTCGAAGGTCGGCCCATTACACACAACATCTACGCGACCCTTGGCGAAATGGCCGCGTTCTGCTCGGCGATGGAAAAGCTGATCCGCGGGTAGCAACAGCGGACCGCCAGATCCCTTCATGGGGACGTCCTTCAAACAGGAAGCTGCTACTCGACTCGGCGGTTTTGCGCCCGCTTCGCGAGCAGCACCATCGCCGCTAGCCCGAGCGCTAAAAGCGCTGATGCAACCGGCTCAGGCGTCGCTACTATGGCCGAGGATTTCGTCAGGACGCGAATATAGTCTCCAGGACTATCTGCAGTCGCGGCTAACAGGATTTGGCGGCCCCCGCGGATTGTTACCGAATCGGCCGGTTCGAGACCACCCTTGCTATGGTTCATGTAGTAGGTATTCGTGTTCCCGAGGAAATCGCTAGCCAGAAGATGGCCCGTGTGTGTAATAATTGCCAGGATGTCGGAGTCAAAATCGACGGTGCCGACGACGCTTGCATACCTACCCGGATCGAAGAAAATATAGTGGCTATCCACCGTTGTCCCCGCCGCGAGAGAGCCGCCCCCAACGTCCACGAAGAGATCCGCAGGGAGCACGAAGTTCTGACGCTCGTCGAAGCCATGCAGGTTGTTGTCTTCAAACGTATCGTACCCGACGCTGTTCCACGCGCCGAGCGGGTTCGCGAGTGGGAGAGTCAACTTAAGAAAGGCCCCCCCTTCACTAAACGCGTTGCCTCCGGTGACATTCCCGCCGATGATCGACGCGCGGGCCGACCCCACTGTCAGCAGCGGGACAACCGCCAGCACCACGAACGCTGTGCGACTGTTTTTCATTAGTAGTGTCTACGCTCAATTCTCTGCATCGAGAACTGGCATTCATTAGGGTAGCACACGGATCGCTCGCTCAGCAGGACGGCCATTGGAATGGACCCAATTTCTGAGACAGCCAGTTAATCCCTGAAAATCATTGAGTTGAGAGGGGAAAACTGGAGGATGAAGGCTCGAGGGAAGTTCACGAAGGCATTCAAACTGACGGCGGTGCGCTGGCGCTGCCGCTAACCAACAGGCGATCTATTTCAAAGGGCGGTGCGCCACGATTTCCAGGTTGCTGCCGAGCCTGCGAAGCAGCGGCACACGCGTCAAGAGTTCATCCGCCGCCCGCGCGGCCAGGTAGCCAAAGCGCCATGACGGGAGCAGCCCCGCGAGCGGCGACGAAATGAAATCGTAGTAGCAGGTTTGGCCGGACAGGCCAGCCTCGCGGAACAGGCGCACAGTTTCTGCGGGATCGAGTTCGCGCTCATCCGGCGTTTGATACTTTCGCATGAGATTTGGAAGGATCAGATTTCCCACCGCGCCCGAGAGGCGGTATCGATTCGGATCAAGTCCGTAGAACACGGCGCCATCCGCGAGTAACTCGTGGATGCGTCCGGCCGTCGCGCGCTGCTCCTCAAACGGCAGGTGATGCAGAAAGAAGACTCCGATGATGAGATCGAATTTTCCATCCGCCGACTCGACCGTGCCTTGGCGAAACTCCACGTTGGGCAGATGCGCTCCGTCCGCGCTGGCCTGCCGGATCGCCGCCGGCGATAAATCGATGCCCAGGATGTTCGCCACATGCGGCGCGAGCAGCAGTTCAGTATCGCCGATCCCGCACCCGAGGCTCAGCACACGGCTCCGCTTCCCCGCTCCGGTGACCTGTAAGATGCGCCGGACTATATGCTCGCGTAGCGCACGCACGGCCGGCTTTGCAAAATGCCGCTGCGCGAATCCCGAGTAGAGTTTCTCGTGATACTCGAGTTCGCGGTCGAGATAGGACATCAGAGAAAGGCGCGAAGCAGCCGTTTCTGAACGTCTTTTAGCGATGAATGGGCAGTATCCAGCTCGCCAATCTTCGTCCTCAGATCGCTAAGCAACCGCGCGCGCTCAACGGCGTGATGGAGTACGAGAAGCAGTTGGGCATTCTCCCAGGGCTTTTCCAGGTACTGGAAAAGCCCGACCTCATTGATCGCCTGAATGGCGCTGGCTTTGTCGGCGTGTCCGGTAAGAAGAACGCGAGAAGCCTCGGGACGGAGTTCCTTAGCCCGCGAGAGGAGCTGAATACCCGTCACCTTCGGCATCAGGTAGTCGGAAACCACCACGTCGACGTGAGTGGCTTCAAGAAACTTCGCCGCTTCCTCCGGCCGCGTGAAGGCGTGAACTTCATATTCGGTTTCGATCAACAGCAGCGCCCGCAGGCTCGTGATCACCATCTCTTCATCGTCCACGAGCATCACGGACGGCTTTGGATTCCCTTCCACGATCAGGCTCCTTTTCTCTTCTGCTCCACAGGAATTCGAATGTGGAACGTCGTTCCCTTACCAACTTCGCTTTCAAAACCGATGGTACCGCCGTGCCCCTCGGTTACGATCTGTTTCACAATGGAAAGTCCAATACCAGTGCCCACCCCGGCCGGTTTCGTGGTGAAGCCGCGGTTCAGAACTTTGGCCTTGTCCTCATCGTTGATTCCGTGGCCCGTGTCGGCGATGGAAATGACAACGCCCTCGCCGTCGAACCGCGTCGAGACGCGAATCTTCCCACGCCCATCGATGGCTTGGCTGGCGTTCATCAGCAGGTTCAGAAACACCTGATTGATCAGATGCGGATGGCAATCCACTGCCGGCAGAACGCCGAATTCGGTCTCGACTTCGATGCGCCCGCGGAACTCCGCCTGCGTCAGCTTGAGGGCGCTTTCGATATTTTCGTTCAAGTCCACCTTGCATAACTCCGGATCGCCCGCGCGCGCAACCGTTTTCATGCTGCGCACGATTGCCGCGATTCGTTCGCAGGCGATACGGTCGATTGCGGCGAGCGGCTTGATGGCTCCGACGATCTTCTTCGCCCGCGCGACCCCAGGCGCATCGGGACTCTCCCCGAACGCCGCGTCGAGTTTTTCGAGCGAATTTATCAGGACCTGATTATTCGAAAGTATGGAGGCCGCGGGTGTGCTCACTTCATGCACCACGCCGGCCAACAACCGGCCGAGCGCCGCCATGCGATGAAGCTCCGCGAGGCACTCGTCCGTCATTCTTCCACCATTTTCCTGAACCGCTTGACGATCGTTGAGAAGACGGCCGCCGTAACCTCTACGTTGTCGGAGAGGAGATCGTAAAAATCTTCGCGTGAAATGCGCAGCAGTCGTGTCGATTCGGCCGTCTTCGCGGCTACCGGCATGGGATCGTTGTCGAATAGCGCCCACGCGCCCAGAACTTCATTCTGCCGCGCGACGTGCAATTCGGTGCCGTTCCGGGTCAAGACGACGCTGCCATCGAGCACAACGTACAGCCCATCCATGGGCAAGCCGGGCTCAATCACGGACTTGCCGCGGGCGAAGCTCACCTCTGTTGCGATGGACGCGATACGCGCAAGTTGGTCGGGGGTCAGAGTCTTGAACAACTCGACGGCTTCGAGAGCAATAACTTTTTCAACGAGGTTTAGTTCAGACATGTCTTTTCACCTATGCCAACGCCGCCACCGCGTCACTTGCCACTCTCGCCAGGTCCGGCGGGCCTCCGCGTCCCGCCGCCTCGATATCTGCTAGTACCTAGTTGCATAAGTCAGAGTACTTGGCTTTGGGGCCGGAAGGGAACACGACTGCCTTCTTCCATTCAAACGGCGCTGCCTTTTCGTTGTAGACTTCAACAAAGTCGTCGATCGCTTGCCGCACTTGCCGC
>SYKU01000388.1 GCA_005808865.1 Acidobacteriota bacterium | reverse complement strand
GAAGCGCGAACACATGGACACGCTGGCCCGGGAACTGGCATCTGAATAGAAAACTCATGAAAGTTCGATCCCACATTACGCAGAACGAAGACCTTCTATTCGAGATGAGCTCTCCGGGGAAGAAGGGCTACCAGCTTCCACCGCTCGACGTGCCCGAGGCAGATCCGCAGGCGTCGCTGGGCGCGTCGAACGTGCGCGCGGAGATCGACGGTTTTCCGGAGGTCAGCGAAGTGGAGGTGATCCGCCACTTCACGCGTCTTTCCACCTGGAACTACGCGATCGATCTGGGTCTCTATCCGCTCGGCTCCTGCACGATGAAATACAACCCGCGTGTGAACGAACTTGTAGCGCGGCTTGACGGATTGGCGTGGGCGCATCCATACCAGCCCGAGTCTCTTTCCCAGGGTGCGATGAAGATCATCGTGGAACTGGAAGACGCACTGGCGGAGATCACCGGGATGGACGCGGTGACCATCGAGCCGGCGGCGGGGGCGCACGGCGAGCTGACGGGCATTCTGCTCATGCGCGCGCTGCTCGAGAAGCGGGGGGATCCGCGCAAGAAAATTCTGATTCCGGACTCGGCGCACGGCACCAACCCCGCGACGGCCGCGATCGCAGGCTACGAGGTGGAGAATATCCGCTCAAATGAAGCGGGTGGAATCGACCTCGAAGTGCTCGCGAGGGCAATGAACAAGGACGTCGCCGGGCTGATGGTGACGAATCCGAATACGCTCGGCGTGTTTGAGGAAAGCATCGTGAAGGCGGCCGGGATCGTGCACGCGAAGGGCGGTTTGGTGTACATGGATGGCGCGAACATGAACGCGCTGGTCGGCATCGCGAGGCCCGGAGACTTCGGCGTCGACGTGATGCATATCAATCTGCACAAGACGTTTTCGACTCCTCACGGCGGCGGCGGCCCCGGCGGCGGGCCGGTGGCGGTGAAAAAGATTCTCGAACCGTTCCTCCCCGCGCCTCGCATCCGGCGCGCGGGGAAGAGCCTGAAGTTCGATTACAGGCGGCCGAGGTCAATCGGCAAGGTTCGAGCGTTCTACGGGAATTTCGGTGTTATGGTCCGCGCGCTCGCATACATTCTGGCCCATGGCGGCGAAGGCCTGCGAAACGCCACCGTTGACGCCGTGCTGAACGCGAATTACATCCGCAAGAAACTGGAGCCCTACTTCGACCTTCCCTACAAGGCGCCGAACATGCACGAAGTGGTCTTCAGCGACGACCGGCAGGCGAAGTTCGGCGTGCGCACGGGTGACATCGCGAAACGGCTGATTGACTACGGATTCCATCCATACACCGTGAGTTTTCCGCTGATCGTGCACGGCGCGTTGATGATCGAGCCGACAGAGACGGAGAGTCTGCGGGAGATCGATCTGTTTGTCGAATCGATGATCGCGATCGCGAAGGAGATCGAGACCGACCCGCAATTAGTACTGACCGCTCCGCACACCACACGGACCAGCAAAGTGGATGAAGTGACTGCGGCGAGAAAGCCGGTGGTGCGGTGGCATCCGGCGTCCGCCATTTGAGACTCAGCGGGTCCGCCGCCCGCTTCGCGAGGCAGCGCGGGTATGGCACGAGGATTCCTTAACCGCCCGGCAGCAATACCGCGCGCACCGGCGAACCGTCTCCCCTCTCGATCTTTAGAGGCAGCGCGAGAAGACGATACTCGCCTGCTTCCACATGGGCCAGGTCCAGCCCTTCGAGAATGAGCACGTCTCCTCCGAGCAGCGAGCGGTGCGCGGGATACTCCGCATCGCCGAAACGATCCACGCTGAGGTAGTCGATACCGGCGAGATTGACGCCGCTCCCTGCCATGACCTCCGCTGCCTCACGGCTGATGTAGGCGTGTAGCGTGTCGAACTCGCCGGGATTCCATCGCTCTGAATTACGAGTCTTGAACAGCAGATTCATGCCTTTAACACCCATGGGAATGTGCCGCGCCATCACTGCGTCGCCATCTACTTCGATGACGCGCGCCGGTCCCATGAAGCGCCGCAGGGGAAGATCGTCGAGCGAGGCGCCGTTCTCAAGAAAATGGCGGGGCGCGTCGATGTGCGTCAGGATGTGCGTGGTCCAGCCCAACTGCGTGAGATTGTAGGGGGAATCCGGTCCGATCGTGCAGAAGGAGTTCGCGAGGATAGGCGGATCGCCCGGATACACCAGCCCGCCCGGCGAGATGCACCGCGAAATGTCGATAATTTCGTTCCGCATGGATCGAGTCGATATATGATTGTCAGATGCGATACCGCGCCGCAAGCGACCGGTCGCTCCTGGTGAGCTTTGGGCCGGAGACCCCGGATGAGATTTCAAGCAAGAATCGCCTGCTGGTCGAGAATCTCACCCGCAAGCTTGTTGAGGCAAAGCCGTGCGGAATTCTAAACGTCCACCCCGCGTATGCATCGGTGTTGGTGGTTTTCGACCCGCTCACGCTGGATCATCAGGGAGTCCAGCACCTCTGTGAGTCAACCGGGGACGCTCCCGCCACTGAACCGCGGACTGTCGTTATCCCCGTTCACTACGGTGGCGAGCGCGGGCCCGACCTCGCGGATGTGGCGCGCCACGCGCGGATGACATCCGAGGAGGTGGTGCGGCTCCATTGCGGCGCGGACTACGTTGTCCACTTTCTGGGTTTTTCTCCAGGTTTCCCCTATCTGGGCGGCATGCCGGAATCGATCGCCACTCCGCGCCTCTCCTCCCCGCGCGTTCGAGTGCCCGCAGGGAGCGTGGCGATCGGCGGCGGGCAGACCGGCGTCTATCCGTCGGATGCTCCGGGCGGGTGGCGTATCATCGGTTGGACACCGATGAAATTGTTCGATCCCGAAGCCGATCCTCCCGCGCTGCTCACCATGGGCTCACACGTGCGTTTCGAAGCTGCCTAACCCTTCCATGGCGCGACCTCCCGGCCGAATCCACGTTTTGCAGCCCGGCTTCCAGAGCACCGTTCAGGACCTGGGCCGTCCGGGCTATGGACACTTGGGCATCTCGGCGAGCGGCGCGGCCGATCCTCTGTCTTTGAGAATAGGAAATCTACTGGTGGGTAATCCGGAGACAGCGGCGGCCATCGAGATGACGCTTACGGGGGGCAGTTTCGAATTCACTGGCGATGTGGTTGTTGCGCTCGCGGGCTCGGACTTCGGCGTTCCTCTTTGGGAAAGTTTCGAGGTAAAGGCAGGCAACGTGCTCGCATGCGGACCGGCGCGAACGGGGGCCCGCTGCTATCTGTGCGTGCGGGGTGGCATCGACGTCCCACCCGTCCTCGGCAGCCGCTCCACGCATCTGATGGCAGGACTCGGCGGCGAGGCACTGAAAGCAGGGGCCATTCTGCCCATTGGCATTCCAGGAGCCGCATGTCCGCCTCCGCATTTCGGTCCGAGGCTACTCCATTCCACCGCTCCGGGCCGCGCCATCCGAGTTACCGCGGGTCCTCAGAGCGAGCGCTTCCTGCCCGGCTTTTATCAATCGGCTTTTCTCGTTTCCAGGCATGCGAACCGCATGGGTCTGCGGCTCGAGGGACCCTGCGTGGAGCACCGCGAGCGATGCGGATTGTTGACGGAAGGCGCGGCGCTGGGGGCTATTCAGGTTCCGCCGGATGGACAGCCCATCATCCTGTTCGTGGAGCATCAGACAACCGGGGGATACCCGAAGATTGCGAACGTCATTGCCGCGGATCTGCACCTGCTCGGGCAGTTGCGTCCGCGCGACGAGGTTCGCTTCGAGCTTGTGACAATGGAGCGGGCACGCACGCTGCTCCTCCGTCAGGAATATTATGTCTGCTTATCCAAAAACGGAACACGAAAGGCGCATTTCTCCTAGCGAGCTTCAAGCCAGGGTTCAAGACCTGTTCGAGCGTTGCGGCATGGGCGGCAACGACGCGCAACTGCTGGCCGACTCGCTCGTCGCGGCCGATGTGCGCGGCATCCACTCGCACGGGGTACTGCGCGTGCCGGATTACGTGGAGAAGTTGCTCGCGGGCGGTGTCGATCCCAATGGGCGTCCTACTTTAGTTTCCGATCGCGCGGCGGCTATCGTGGTCGATGGCGGCAACAGCATGGGGCAGATCGGCGCGTGGTTCGCGATGGGCCTCGCGATTGAGCGCGCGAAGGCGACGAATGTTGCTGTCGCGGCTGTTCGCGGCAGCAACCACTGCGGCGCCATGTTCCACTACGCGATGCGGGCATTGCCGGAAGACATGATCGGCATTGCCATGACGAACGCGCTTCCCACCATGGCTCCCTGGGGCGGAAAAGACAAGATCGTCGGCATCAATCCGCTCGCTGTGGCGATTCCTTCGCAGGACGAGCCGCCGGTAGTGCTCGACGCCGCATTCAGTTATTCGTCTCACGGCAAGATCCGGGTGTACCGGCAGAAGGGCGAGCCAATCCCGGCGACCTGGGCTTACGATTCCGACGGACTGCCTACCACGGATGCGGCGAAGGCGATTGAGGGGCTTCTTCAACCTATAGGAGAGTACAAGGGTGTGGGCCTGGCGATCGTTTCGGGCGTTCTTTCGACGTTGCTTTCGGGCGCAAGTTACGGGTCCGAGTCGGGCAATATGGCCGAGGGCGCGAAGGCCGGACACGATGGTCATGTCTTCATCGCCATCAACGTTGCGGGTTTTGAGGATGTGGCGCGATTCAAGTCGCGGGTGGATGGGATTGTCCAGGAAATTCGCGGAAGCGCGCGGGCGGTGGGAACGTCACGCCTATACGCGCCCGGAGGACTGGAGGCCGAGACAGAGGCGAGTTACCGGCGTGAAGGGATTCCGCTCAACGAGATGACCTGGGAAGGACTCGAATGCGCGTCAAGGCGGGTATCGCCATAATCAGCGCTCCACGTTGACTCCAGGGTGGTGGGACTCTACCTGAATCGCGGGCGGCCTCGCCGAAAAAGAACGGCGGCATCACACTATGGGACAATCACTTTTTGCTAAGGAGTCAGCCGTGCTCAAAACCAGTCAAAACAGTTTTTCACGCCGGGCGTTTCTCAAAGCCGCCGCGGCCAGTCCGTCTCTTGCGGGTTACTACAAACTTGCCGGTGCGGCGACGAAGCGCGTGAAGATCCGCGACGTCCAGACCATGGTGTTTCGGGGGCAACGGACGTATGTCCTGGTCAAGATAACCGCCGATGACGGCATGTTTGGAATCGGCGAGGCGTACGGAAGTCCCGGGATCGGCGTCAAGGAGCAGGTCCTTTCGTTGAAATCGTGGCTTGTTGGGAAAGACCCGCTTGAAATCGACCGGCTCTATACGTCGCTCGGCGAGCGTGGTGAGAGCCTGAGCGGGTCGCGCACGGACGGCTCCGCTCATTCTTTGATGCGCGCTGCAAGCGGAATCGAGATGGCGCTTTGGGATCTGGCGGGAAAGATCCTCGGCGTGCCAACGACGACTTTGCTTGGCGGCAAGTTCCGGGAGAAGGTTCGCGTCTACGATCATGAGGCGCCACGCAACATGCTCGACAAATCGTCCTGCCGTGAGTGGGCGCAGAAGGTGAAGGCGAACCCGAGCGGGTTCACGGGCCACAAGTTCGGTTTCCCGCACACGAATCCCGACACCGACAAGGCGCGCGACCTCAGCAATCGCGTGCTCACTACAAAAGAGCTGATTCAGATCCGCCAGGGCTTCGAAAACTGCCGCGAGGCCATCGGATGGGATCACGACATCATGGTGCACTGCCATTGGGAATACGACATACGGACTTCCATTCAGATTGCCGAAGCCGTGGAACCGATTCGACCCATGTGGTTAGAAGATCCGCTTCAGGTGGAGTATTCCGAATCCTGGCGCAGGTTGTGCGCGAGCGCGCGCGTCCCTATCTGTACGGGCGAAAACCTGGCCCGGCGTCAGGGCTTCAAGGACTTCATCATCAACCAGGGTTGCGATATCCTGCATCCCGATTTGCGGAATAGCGGAGGCTTTCTCGAAACCAAACGCATCGCCGACATGGCCGACGTTTGGGGATTGCCAATGGCGAACCACAACACGGGTAGCCAGGTCAACACGTGGGCGACCGTTCAGTGGGCGGCGTCGATTCGCGACTACATGGCGTGCGAAACCGTCACGGGCAAGGGCGATTGGATGGACAAGGTGCTGCTGCTCGACGGCCCGTACATCAAGGACGGATTCATCCGCATGCCGGAGAAGCCTGGCTTGGGAATCGACCTCAATCCGGATGTTGTGAGAAGCCATCTCGCGCCGGGCGAGACCTGGTGGGGCTGAGGGATCTCAACTGGAAAAAGCCGCCGCTGCCTTCTCCAGAGCGTCGCGAATGCCGGCCTTTTGAAGCGTGGGCTGCGCGAGCAGAACGGATATTTCACGGCCGATTTCGGTGATGCGCGAGACGCCAAAGCTGCCGCCCAGTCCGATCCAGTTGTGAATCGTCTTGCGTGCGCTCACGATATCGAAATCCTCATACAGGGTGTCGCTCAGCGTTTTGCACTGCTCCCGTCCCTCGACCAGGAACCGCTCTTTCAGGTCAGTCATGTGCTCTAGTGTCTAGTTGCATTAGTTCTGGTACTACTGTATGTTGAGTCATGCGCCGAAAGTCCGCGAAATTTCAGCTCAGCGACGAAGAGATGAAGACCTTAGAGGGATGGACCCGCCAAGGCAAGACGGAGCACCGTTTGG
>SYKU01000387.1 GCA_005808865.1 Acidobacteriota bacterium | reverse complement strand
CTGGTCCTTCTCCTCCTGGGCCAGCTCAACATCGAACATCGCTTCTTCTTCAAAGCTGACGGTGCTGGTGGAGGCGCCGAACTCGCGTGCGATCTCCCCCGCGAGCTTTCCGTCGAGCGTCTGGTTAATTGTCGCGAAGATTCCGCGATCCACCAGCTTCTTAATGACGAGCCCGGCCTTTACATCCAGTTTCTCGCAGAGTTCCTTGACTGTGACGCCTTCGGAGATCGTGATATCGCGAGTCACCGGCGGGGGCGGCTCGGGCTGGTCGCGCCGGGGCGAATAACGCTGCGTCTTTTCTTCCTGCTCGCGCTGGCGGTCTCGATCCGGCCTGCCGCGGTGGCCCACCGCGCGCCTGGACTGGTCGCCGGTTGGAGGAGCCGACGGGGGCTCGGGGCGTACGCCCGCGCGCGAAGTCGGGTGCATCGGACGCGCTGCTCCTGAACCTGGCCTGGCCGCCGGAGTGCCGGGGCGGACGGCGGGACGCGTAACCATCGGTTGGCCCGGCCGGATTGGACCCTTGTAGATCGGCCGGCCTGGTACCGGAGCCGCCGGCGCCGCTCTAAGTGGAACTCCGAGCCGCGGCGCCGAGGCCTGTCCGGGTGCGAGCCTTGGCTGCGACAGTCTGGCGGCAAGATCCGGCCGGGGTGGAACTACCGGACGCGTGGCGGGCTGGCCCGCAAGCGGGGGCCGCGGGGCGGACGGTCTGGGCGCTCCGGGCATCGCCGCGGGAGCCGCGGAAGGCGCCGGAGGTGGAGGCGCAGGCCTCTGTGTAACCGGCGGGCGCGGCATCACAGGCACGCGCGGCGCATCCGCGGGGCCCGACGGGAACGGCTGTCGAGGCCCTGACAATACCTGGCCTGGCTTCGGCGCCGACTGCGGGGCGGAGGGCAGGGGACGCGCTGGAATCGCCGGACGGGCAAGTGGTGGCGCGACCGGTCTCACCGTTGGAGGTGGAGGCGCCGCGACAGCGGGTGGGTGCGGCGCCGGCGAAGTGGCCGTGGGAGGAACCGCGGCTGGCGGAACTGCGGCCGGCGGAACTGCGACGGGAGGCGGCTGCGGTGCAGCCGGGACTGGAATCGGAGAACTCCGAAGCACCGTCCCCGGAACCGGCCCCGGAGCGTGGCCCGGAGAAGCCAGCGGAGGCCGAATCGGCATCGCTGGACGTGGTGCAACAGATTCTGGCGCAGCCGGGGCCGGGGGCAACACTGCAACCACCGCGGGCGCCGGGGCCTCCACGGGTTCTGGCGGCAAAGGCTCGCCTTCGGACTCCCGGGCTTCGCGCGACTCCGGCGGATTTGCTCCAAAGTGCTTTCTCAACTTCTCGGCAACGTCTTCATCGACCGAGCTGGAGTGTGTTTTCTTCTCCGATACTCCCAGCGAGGGAAGCATGTCGATGATCAAGTGCGCCTTGACCTCGATCTCCCTGGCCAGCTCGTTGATACGGATTTTACTCATAAGAAAAAGCGAATCCTGCAGCCCGGAGGGCCCCGGAAGTTACACTCCCGGCTCCGAGGCCGCTCCTTCCGGCACTGTGTGTTCCGAGTCCTTCATGTTAGCAGACTCAGCGGATTCCGCACCCGGATTTTCCGCTTTTTCCGCCTCAACCGCCATTTCCGGCTCCTGCTCCCCAATTTGAGGCGGCTGGCTGGCGTCGGCTCCTGGAGCCGTTTCGCCCTGCGAGTCGTACTGGCTATAGTAGGCATTCACCGCAACCTGAATAGTTTCAACCATTTGCGGCTCAATCCCCTGAATTTCCTCAATCTGCTCGGGGGTCATCGCTCCGAGCTTTTCAACCGTTCCAATACCTCCGGCAACCAGCATTGCCGCCAGAGCCTCATCCATCCCGTGATCGATCAGCACCGAAACGGGAGCTCCGGGCGCCACGAGGGCAGCCATTGCGGATTCCACTTCCTGGCGTTTTTCCTCTTCACTCTTGATGTCGATCCGCCACCCGAGAAGCTTCGCCGCAAGCCGTACATTTTGACCCTTCTTGCCGATTGCGAGCGAAAGCTGTGAATCGTCGACGATCACCTCCATGTGCCTGCCGACGGCGTCCAGAATCGACACGCGGCCGATCTTCGCCGGGCTAAGAGCATGCGTGGCAAAAACTACCGGATCCTCCGAGTACTCGATAATATCGATCTTTTCGCTGCGCAGTTCGCGAATAATCGACTGGACCCTCATCCCCTTCATGCCGACACATGCGCCGACGCTGTCAACATCCCTGTCGCGGCTCTGAACCGCGATCTTGGTTCTCTCGCCGGCTTCGCGCGCGCACCCTTTGATGATCACCGTGCTGTCGTAGATTTCCGGTACTTCCTGTTCGAAAAGCCGCATGACCAGCTCCGGCGCAGCTCGCGAAACCTCGACTCCGGGACCCTTGCTCGACTTGTCCACCATCTTGATGACGCAGCGGACCCGGTCGCCCACGCTAAAACTCTCGAGCCTCGACTGCTCCTTGCGAGAAAGCCGCGCCTCGGTCTTCCCCAGGTCGAGGATCAGATCCGGCCCGTCGATCCGCTTGACGGTGCAGTTCACCATTTCGCCGACCCGGCCTGAATATTCCTGAAAAACCGTGTCGCGCTCGGCCTCGCGCACCTTCTGGAAAATGACCTGCTTTGCCGTCTGAGCGGAGATCCGCCCCAGCATATCCGTGGACTTTGCGAAGCGGATTTCTCCGCCTTCGACGGCATTGGGATCGATTCTTAAGGCGTCTTCAAGCGTGATCTCTTTCGAGGCGAACTCCACGTTCTCGACGACTTTCTTGACGGCGAACAAATCGATCGCGCCGGTTCGCTCGTTCAGCTCCGCGGCGAACTCCTCGTTGGTACGGTAGTGTTTGCGGGCGGCGACCAGCAAGGCGTCTTTAACGGCATCGACGACAATTCGCGGATCGATGCCCTTTTCCTTGCTGAGAATCTCAATAGACTGATAGATGGTTCCCAATGTGTTCCTTCCTAATCGATGCGGTTCAGGAGACGTCACCAATCGAACTTCAGGTTTGCGCGTTCCACCTGTTCGATCGGCAACCGGATCGTCATTCCGCCGGATTTTGGAGGCGGGGGTGTGCGGCCCTTGAGGGGCTGACTCTGTTCGATGACCTCAAGCACGACGCAGCCGTCCGCCAGGCCGCCTAACGTGCCATCCCAAACCTTGCGGTCGCCGACCGGTTCGCGCAGCACGATGTGAGCCTTCTTGCCGCGAAACCGTTCGAAATCGGCCGGTTTTGAGATTGGTCTCTCGACTCCAGGCGAACTCACTTCGAGCGTGTAGTGTCCGGGAACCAGGTCTTCAACATCGAGTATGGTTCCCACTTCATGCGAAATTCGTTCACAATCCGCGTGCGTGACTCCTTCGGGTTTGTCGATGGAAATGCGCAAGAAACGGCTCTGACCGCCGCCTTTGAGTTCGACGGCGACAATCTCGACACCTTCCGAACGGCCGACCCGTTCGGCGATGGCTTCGATTTGCGCGACCACGCTGGCTTGACTCATAATGCGAAAACTGGTTCCGGCCAACAAAAAAGTGGGCTTTCGCCCACTTCGTCAGCCCGTGCTCATCTTCAATTGTATCGTGTCCACGGGAAAACGCAAGCGATCTTATCAAGTAGCCAGGAACTTCGCACATCCGCCGGAGCAGCGACGCCGGCGGCCGGGAATCGTCGGAGGCTTGAGAGTACGCCACCGGCAGATTGAGGAGACAGGACTATCTCCTGAAGCAGCGCGAAGCCGCGATGAATGAATTCAAGGACTTCGACGAGAAGCTAGCGAAGCTCGGCTATCACGGGAATCACGGCAAGCAGAGAAGAACCCACCATTATGAAGGCCGGACCGCCTGCGGAGAAAGCGGCGATGAAGCCAAAGGCTTAAACGCAGCGCTTCCCGTATGCCTGTGGCGAGACTGCTAATTCGTTCCCTGCCTGAGGTTTAAGTTGATGGCGTTGCAGGCACAGCGCAGAGATTCGGGAATTCCGCGCAGGAACTTCGCACATTCGCCGGAGAAGCGATGCCAGCGGCCGGGAATCGGTGCAGTTGCTTGGTCATGACGCGCCAATACAGCAGCGCAACTGAACTGAATGAATGCGGATCAGGGCAACGGCAAAGTTGTGGCACAGGTCCTTAGCACGTGTTGGGAGTTGGTGGCGGAAGAGGGGGTCGAACCCTCACGTTCAGTGAAGAACGCCAGATTTTGAGTCCCTTACTTATACTCGTAAATTGCTGTTACAGTATGTTACAGTTGTTGTTGCACTTCTTAAATGTGAAACCTTGAGAATTGGCTGAGAAAGCAGGCCAAGACTGAGATTCTCAGCCACCTGGAGATATTGACCCGTAGGCTGAAACGAGAGCCGGGCAAGGTGATGATCATGGGGCAACGCACGAAGTGGGGGAACTGTTCAGCGCTGCAGAACCTCTCATTTAATTGGCGGCTCATCATGGCACGGGCGTTTGTTCTTCGGTATCTGGTCACTCATGAAGCTGTGCATCTTGCCGTTCCCGACCATTCCCAGAAGTTCTGGCTCACTGTGCGGAGCCTCTGTCCGGAAAGCGAGCGGGCTAGACAATGGCTCTGTGCCAATGGACACCGCTTGCTCGTTGACCTGAATGAGGTCTGCGACGGCAACTGTAGCCAAACATAAGGCGGCGCTCTGATGTCCTCGTTCGTCTGGCTGGATTACTCAGAGCGTGAGCGCCGGAAAATGCTCGATGTCGTCGATCTTTTCCGGGAGAAAGATACCCGCGACGAGCTCGGCGTGGGTTCGGTGCGCGATGCCTTTGCCGACATGCTTTTTCCCGGCACGAGCACGATCATGACCCGCGCGCGATATTTCCTTCTCGTCGCATGGACCTATCAGCGGCTGGAAAAGCTGCGCATCAGCTCAGGGCAGATGTCAACGCGGGCGCGGCGGGCCGAAACCGACCTGGTCGAGGCCATTGAGCGGTCGGATGATAGCGACGGAAACATCGGCAAGCTGGCCAAAACCGCGCTGAAGCGCCT
>SYKU01000004.1 GCA_005808865.1 Acidobacteriota bacterium | reverse complement strand
CTCGATCAGGTTGTCCAGATCCCGGATCACGTCCGCCCATTCCAACTTCCATTCCTTCCGCGCCAAACGGTCTTGCAGTTCCTTCCGCAACAGCAGCGCCAGGAATGAGCAAAACACCTGCCCGCGAATCGTTTCGTCGCAGTTGTGAAAGATCGGCCGGGTATCCAGCAGCGACTTCATCGACCGGAACACATCCTCCACCATCCAGAGTTGCTTGTACTTCAGCGCCACTTCACGCGCTGGCAGATCCATGTTCGTGGTCAGCACCCACTTGCCGTCGTAACGCGCTTCCTCCTCGATCTTGTCCTCGTCCACGGCGAACTGTTTGCCTCCCGCGCGCAGGAATTTCCGATACCCTTTGTTGCCCACCAGCGACTTGTCTCCATGACCCAACGCGTCGCGTAGCGAGGCCACCACGGCTTCACGGTCAAAACGATCCTTCCTGGCTTGGTCCTCGTTCACGCACACCACATAGCGGCGCGTGCCCTCCACCCACACCTGTTTCACCTTCAGCGGCGAGGGATCGTTCCGGTCGTCGCTGTTGGGATGCACTTCGGCATAGCGACCAGCGCGCGCCACCACCGCCTTGGCTTCCGCCGAACTCCTCATGCGCACACCCAGGATATAGTTCCACGCCCGCTTCTCCACTTCCGCCAGGGTCTCGGCGCTGATCATCCCCCGGTCGGCTACGATGCAGACCGATCCGATACCAAACCGGCGCTTCAAGCGATCCACGATGGGAACCAGGCTCTTCACGTCAGCCGTGTTGCCCGGCCAGAGTTCGCTGCAAACCGGATTGCCATCCCGGTCCAGCACCATGCCCACCACCATTTGCTTCAGATCGGGACGATGATCTTTCGAGCGCCCGCGTTGGCCGATGGTCTCGCCTCCTTCGCCTTCGAAGTAGATCGACGTGGTGTCGAAAAAGACGATGTCCCAGATCGGAGAACAGATCCCTGCGCCGCGCGAACAACGCCTCCTCGATCAGGTCCTTGTTGGTGCGGGGAGCAAAAGGTGTGGCTCCATCCTGCTGGTCTCTCGGAAGTACCTCTCCCAGCCAGGCCATGGCCCGGTAAAGATGGTGCAAGTCCAGACCGCCGACGCCTTCGATGGCGTAGTCGTCCTTCCACTTCCCGGCGGCGCGGTCACTGCCGGGTGCGAATAGGCGATGCAACACCGTGAGGAAGATTGCACGCTCGACGGGAAACTCGAAGCGCCGACCTTCGAGCAAGGCCGTCAGGGCTTTGTCGATCGAGCAGGCCTGCCAGAGCCGTTGGAAGATCAGGGCAGGCCCGATTCTGGCGCTGCGAGTGGCGATGCTGTCGCCCCGTGCATGGGCGTCGAGAATAGCGAGTTTTTCGGAGAGCCGTCCGAGCGACTGGATCAGCGCGTCGAGCTGGCCGTTGGCCAATAACTCATCGAGGCGGCCGAGACGGTGAAGGCCGCGCTGCTTGACCCTGCCGTCGACCCGTACGTTATCGACAACCGGCCACTTTGTGCCGCAAAGTGTAGAAGATGAGAGTAGTACAACACTATAAATGGGTATGGTTTGCCATGTGGTGCTGCGCGAGGGTTGGATTCGCTTGGGCCGAGAGTGAAAGCGCAGCAATCTTCGGGACTGGCATTACGGATGAACGGTGAAGGATTAATAGATAGAATCCGTTGTCGTTCATGCCATCAACGGTTCACGAAGAGAAACTTGCCGCCGCTCGCCGCCACCACATGGAGCCACTCTTTCCCGAGCAGTCTTTCAAGGCGCGGAACGTTCGGGCCTTCCGCCGTCAGGTAGTAACGCGCCTCGCTCTTCCACAAGGCGGGCAGATCTTTGTCTTCAAGGAACACGGGCGGGGCGCCCGGTGCGTTAGATCCGTATTCGAGGTTCATCTGCCGCCCGTTCAGCAAGAGCGCGGTCCGGTTCGCGTAAAAGAAAACGGACGAGAACGTGTAGTATTGATCGTCCACAATGAGCGTCCCTTCCGGCGCCCTTACCAGCGCCTCGGCGAGCGCCCGTGAACCGAGATATGGATCGAACCCCACGAGCGCCAGCCGCGCCGCGTGGAAGAACAGCGTCATCATGAACGCGAATGCGAGCAGCGCTCGCCGGCCCTTCATCGCGAGACCGCCTACGGCGCCCGATAAGAAAGCGGCTCCGGCCAGAGCGAGCGGCGCGCGCAGGTACGCGAAGGATTCAATCGTGAGATCGCCCATGTGCCCCAGCGACAGCGTGTACAGATCAGGATGATGAGTGAGGGCAGCCGAGATGTCGCCTGGCGTCGGTATGCCCTGCACGCGCGCGAGGATTGCCGCTACTGCCGCCGCGGCAAGCGCGGAAATCCCGGCCATCAGCCGGGTCCCAACCTCAATGACCTTCCCTCCTTTTGCGAGCGCGGATCCCAGCAGCAGCGCCATCGCGGGGTAGCACGGCAGCGAATAATACTCCTGCGTGGTGGAGAAAGAAAAGAAGACCATCAGGAAGCCGGCCCAACACAGAGCGAGCAGGCGCACGCGAGAGGCACGGTCCGCCGAACGGAAATCGAGTCTTGCGATCGCGGGAAAATAGACGCTCCACGGAAAAAACCAAAGCAGGTGAAAGAGCCAGAACCAGACACGCGGAACGGTATTGTAGTCACGCGGATACCGCAGGTTGAGAAAGCGGAGCACATGCTCGTTCAGGAAGTAGAACCAGAAGAAGCCCCGGTAGGAACCGGCTTCGCTGTGCATCGTGAAATCGAGGTGCGGTGGATTCCGCAGCGTCGCCAGTACGTGCCATGGCGCGGCGATCAGCAGCATCAGCGCCAGTCCCGGCACAAACATCGCCCGCCGCCATGTTCGCGCGAGGAACAACTGGCCCGTGAAGAATAGGTAAAGGCCCGCGCCAGCCACAGGGAAGAGCAGAGCGATCAGGCCCTTCAACAGCAGGCCCACGCCCATCGAGGCCCAGAACGCGAGGGCCCACGCGCGCGGGCGCGGCTCGTCCGCTTCAAGCGCGCGAAGGAAGGCCCAGAGTCCGAACGCGATTGTGAGGGTGAGCACGGCGTCGGGAATCAGAATGCGCGTGAACAGCCACAGTCCTACGGCGGTACTCGAACAAAGACCCGAATAGAAACCGCCATCCGCGCCGAAGGCCCACTTTCCAAACTGCGCCGTCACCCAGCAAAGCAGAACCACACCGAGGGCGAACGGCAGGCGCGCCGCCCAGTCATGCACGCCAAACACCGCAAAAGATGCCGCCATCATCCAATACGTGAGCGGTGCTTTTTCCAGATACGCGACGCCGTTGAGCCGCGCCGTCACCCAGTCGCCCGAGTCGAGCATGTTCCGCGCGATTTGCGCCTGCACCGCGTCCACATCATCCATCAGCCCCGGCGGACTGACGATGCACCCCAGGAAGATAACGCCTGCGATCAGAGCGGCAGTCAGATTGAGGCGCAAACCAGAGTCCCAGCGCGTTCCATTTCGCGCGGCGCTTCGATTCCCCATCTCTTCATCCACAGGAAAAGCGTCAAGAGACCCCATAATTGATAGCCGGCGTTTACGCGTCGCTCCATGTGATCGCGAATCAGCCCGCGCACAGCCTCAGGATTGAAGATACCGGATTCTTCAAGCCGTTCCGGCGAGAGGGTATCGAGCAACAGGGGTTTCAGCGCGCCTCGGAACCAATCGTGAGCGGGAATGTCGAGTCCCGTCTTCTTGCGTTTGAGCACTGAAGCCGGGAGCTTGTCCTTCATCAGTTCGCGCAGTACGTACTTACCCTGAGTTCCGCGGACTTTCAGGCTCTCCGGAAGGGTTGCGGCGAACTCCGCGATGCGATGGTCCAGAAACGGCGGCCGCACTTCGAGCGAGTGCGCCATGCTCATGCGATCCACTTTGCAAAGGATAGCGTCCGGCAGATACGTGTGCTGATCGAGCAGCAGATAACGGTTGACAAAGCCCGCGTGGGAGTCGCTCGCTCCGGGGAAGCGGCCCACGAGAGTTTCCAGGGATTCCACGCCCGCCGTTGGACAGAGGCACCTGCGCTGCGCCTCGGAACATGCTCCGTTCCAGAAAAAGTGAGCGCTGTCCGCCGCGAGCAGCGAGCCTTCGATCAGACGCTTCAGCTTGTACTCGAAGCTGATCTTGTCGTCCGAGACCGGCCAGCAGCGGTTCAACGCGTCGAGCGCGAAGCGGCGTGCGCCGGCCGGCAGAAAGCGCAACCCGTTCGCGACACGGTCCGCAATGTAGGTGAGGTACCCGCCGAACATCTCGTCGGCGCCTTCTCCGGAAAGCGCAACCGTCACGTGTTGGCGGCTCATCCGCGAGAGGAACCACACCGGCAGCGCCCCCGCATCGGCGCTCGGTTCATCCGAATAGTAGGCGAGTTGTTCGATCGCCGCCGCAAGCTCCGCTTCCGGATTCAGGTCGAACTCACGGTGCCCGGTTCCGTAACGGCGGGCAATCTCTCTGAAGTAAACGCTCTCATCGAAGCTCCGTCCCTTGAAGGAAATCGAAAAGGTGTTGAGCCGTCCAGCTCCGGCCGCGGCCGCATAGTGAAGGATGGTCGAGGAATCGAGACCGCCGCTCGACCAGATGCCAAGAGGCACGTCGGAAACCAGATGCTCGCGGACCGAAGCGCGCAGCAGGGAATCGAGATTCTCCTTGGCTGCGTCCAGCGTCCACCGGGCGTCCGGTTGAAGTTCGAGCCGCCAGTACGGCTCAATCCGGAAAGCTCCTTCGCGCCATTCGAGCCAACATCCCGGCGGTAGCTTCTCAATGCCTTCCACCAAAGTAAACGGACACGGAACGTAATTGAGCGTGAGGTAGAAGCCCAGCGCGTTCAAGTCGAGCTTGCGCGGAATCTCCGCGTGTTGAAACAGGCACTTTAGCTCCGATCCGAAATAGAGGTCCGGACCGCTCCGGTGATAGTAAAGCGGCTTGATTCCCAGGCGGTCCCGTGCGAGGACCAGACGCCGCGAGGACTCGCTCCACAGCGCGATCGCAAACATCCCGCGCAACCGCGAGAAAGACGCGGTGTCCCATTCGAGGAAAGCCCGGAGAACAACCTCGGTATCGCAACGCGAACGGAAGCGGTGGCCGGCAGCTTCAAGTTCGGCGCGTAGTTCGGCATGATTATAGATCTCGCCGTTAAAGGCGATAATCGTCCCGCCCTGGCCGCCGTCAGCACTATGGAAAGGCTGATCGCCGCCGGCGAGATCGATGATCTTGAGCCGCACTGCTCCAATTGAAGCGTTCGCGGACTCAAAAACGCCTTGCTGATCCGGACCGCGATGCGTCAGCGTCTTGACGATACGGCGCACGATTGCCCCGTCGACGTCGCGGTCTCGATGAGTAAACCCCGCTATCCCGCACAAAACGCAAAGTATCCCGTGACTCCAGCTTACAGCACTTTTCCGCGGTAGCGCTCCGCTGCTGTAGAATTACTGAGGAATGGGTCTGAAATGCGCATGTCTCACGATCGCGGTTCTCTTCTGCTCATGCGCGCGGCAGCGCGAGACTCCGCAAGGCGCGGCGTCTCCCCTCGCTCCGCTCGTCGAGGAGTTCATTTTCTCGAGCCTCGCGCTGTCCCCAGTCGCCGCGACGGCGGCCGGTTATCACGACCACAAAGGGGCAAGCCTCGATGAAATGCTCGACGGCGCGAGCCTGGAATCCGTCGAGCTTCAACGAAAATTTTACTCCGGTTTTCGTCTGCGGCTTCTGGAAAAGGTGAACCCTGAGTCACTTGACCCTGAAGACCGTGTTGATTTTGACATCCTGAGCACCCAGATTGACCTCGCGCTTCTGGAGTTGGATGTTGTTCAGAACTTCCGCAAGAATCCAACAGTGTACGTCGAATCGCTCGGGAACGCCCTCTTCAATCCGCTTGTTCTCGAATATGCCCCCAAGCGGGATCGCATGAGGCATGTAATCTCGCGCGTCGAGAAGATACCGGCTTTTCTCGAGCAAGCCAAGGCCACGCTCGCTCAAGCGCCCGAAATATGGGTCAAAGTTGCGATCGAAGAGAACGATGGCAACATCGAACTCGTGGACAAGACCCTGCGCGCGGAAATGCCCGCGGATCTGAGACCTGCCTACGACCGCGCCGCGTCGCCCGCTATCAAGGCCCTTCACGGGTTCCAGAAGTTCCTCAAGACGGAAATGAAGGATCGCGGCGAGGTTGACTGGCGACTGGGAAAGGACAACTACGCCGCCAAGTTCCGCCTCACGCTCGCCACCGGTTCCACGCCCGAGAAAGTGTTGGCGGACGCCGAAGCCGATCTCGAAAGCGTCCGGACCCGCATGCTCGAGTTGAGCATCCTGCTGCACAAAACTGATTTCCCGGCGCATCCGGTTCACAATGACCTTGTCGTCAAAGAGATGCTGGATCTGATTGCCGCCCGCCACGCAACGCCGCAAGCCTATATTGCAGCTGCCAAGACCGATCTTGCCCAGGCACGCACATTTGTGGAATTGAAAGCCCTGCTCCCGCTGCCGCCTAACGATAATCTACAGGTGATCCCCACGCCCGAATTCATGCGCGGCATCTATGCCGTGGGCGGTTTCAGCTCCGCGCCGGCGCTCGAGCCCCAACTGGGAGCCTTCTACTGGATTACGCCGATTCCGGGAAACTGGCCCGCGGCCCGCGTTGAGTCGAAGCTCCGCGAATATAACTTCTACAAACTCAAGCTGCTCACGATTCATGAAGCGATGCCGGGGCACTACGTGCAGCTCGAGTATGCGAACCAGTTGCAGCCGAAAGCCCGGCGGGTCCTGCGCTCCGTCTTTGGTAACGGCCCTTACATTGAAGGCTGGGGGCAGTACGCGACACAAATAATGCTGGACGAAGGCTTCCTCGATCATTCACCGGAGCTTCGCCTGACTTTCCTCAAAGAGGAACTACGCGTGCTTGCGAATGCCATTCTCGATATCCGGCTGCATACCACGGAGATGTCGGACCTCGAGGCGATGGAACTGATGCAGCGGCGCACGTATCAGGAAAAGGAAGAGGCGACCGCCAAACTCCAGCGGGCCAAGCTCTCCTCGTGCCAGTTGCCAACCTACCTGGTCGGGTGGCGCGAATGGATTCGCGTGCGCGAACAGTACAAGCGCGCGAAGGGACCGGGCTACAGGCTTTCCGAGTTCAACGAGCTTGCCTTGAAGGAAGGCGCGGTGCCGATGCCGTTGCTTGAGCGCTTGCTGACCGGAAAGGCACCGGGCGGGAATGGAGCTGGCGGAGGGATTTGAACCCCCGACCATCTGATTACAAACAACAACCCTCTATATCTATAGCAGACTCCGCAATCGCGCTACAATTCCGATTCATGAGCATATGGGACAAACTGGTCGAGAAATGCTTGCTGTTGCTGTACGCAGCGTTTTGGCCTTTGACGCTTGTCTTCGTCGCGGGCTTTCCGATTCGACAGGGCATCGTGCTTGGACTGTTACTGGCTTGGTTGGCGCTTGGAATTGGTAAGGCGGCTCTCAAACCGGTTCGGCGTTTCACCCCATACTGGGTTCGTGTATCGCCGAATTACGCGGGCGAGTGGGTTTTCCCGTCAGCCGCGAAGAGCGGTCACATCGAGATTCCACTTTGAAGAAACAGCATCGGGCGACGCTAGCGGCGAGCAGTGTCTCGCGCTTCGTGACCTACGCTCTACGGCTCTTGCGCTAAGTTGGTCAAATCGCGGTTCACTCGGCAGCTAGCCCACCGTGCCCCTTGGCCGCGATATGCTCATCATCGTGTCGCGAACCACCACGAGCAGATTCGCCCATTCCGAGTCCGGGAATCGCTTCGACCGCGTGCATAACGGCGCCGTGAATCTTCCTGCCGTTCGGGCTGCCGGAGGCGCACGATTAGGATGCCGTGGTGCGGTTCCCGGCGGTATCCGGTGAACCCTTTATCGGTCGTGACAATCGCGCGGGATTCAGCTACCGCGAGCGTGTATAGGTCCGAATCGGGCACTCCTTGCCCGGAGGTTCCGCGAACATCCTTCACGTCGTGCCCGAACGCACGCAATGCGTCCACGGTTATCCGTGGAATATTTTCGTCAACCAGGATCCTCATCCGTCAGAGGTTCAAGACCTCAATCGGCGTGACCTGCTCCTCCGCCAATCCGGCGGCGTACTCGAGGCATGCGTTAATGTCTTCGCGAGACAGAAAGGTATATTCTGGTGGACGGGCATGCGGGTCCCTTTCACGCAGGCCTGCCCATGGCAGATGTTCGAGTTTATCGAGATCCGGTCGAATTCCATGTCCTTAGCCTCCATTTTCAAGTCTACCCGGTTACGCCGCCCGTCACCGCCCGAGCCACCTCAGCAGCGTTCGTCGTCAGTGCGGGCACATACATCGGGGCCACCTTTTTTAATGCACGTTCCCAGGAGTATGGGAAAAATGCTGCCGGTTCAAATGGGAAAACATCCGGGATGGAGGCGGCGAGGTTGTCAAGGGGAAGCCGCATCGGGCGACCCTTTGCGGCGAGCGGTGTCTTCCCATTTCTTGATCTACGACCTGCGGCACCCCTGGCTGACCCGATGGGCCAAGACGATGGACCCGTTCACGCTGATGAAGTTGGCAGGGCACAGCGATCCTCGCGCCGCGATGCGTTACGTCCACCTGAACGATGATGACGTTCTGGCGGCGATGGAGAAAGTGGGAGTGGCGAAAGGCGGGCACGAAATCCGGTACAGCGCGGAAAGCAGGACCTTTGGCAGCAGCTTCCGAAAAGCCTGCACTGAACCATTTCTAAAGCCAATACTCGTCACTTAACGATCCTGACTGTGGCGGAAAAATCGATGAGAGGCAAGCGCTGGTAGCCGCGGCGCAGCGGGAAGCTACTCATCTTCCGCTTCACTCCCCGGGGATTGCGCCGGTTACGGCTGGAGACGACGGACTCGTCCAGGATCTCGGCCAGGACCGCGT
>SYKU01000386.1 GCA_005808865.1 Acidobacteriota bacterium | reverse complement strand
GGTGAAGGGATAGTCCAGACCCCAAACCTTGCTGCATCGAGCAAGGGCGGCGAAAGCCGTAGAGGGCAAGAAAATCCGTTGGACCGCAAGGTCCGTGAGGGTTCAAGTCCCTCCGCCCGCACCAACTTCTCATGGCTTAGCTTCGAAGCCGAAAGGACTGCGGGCCACCATGATCCCGCTTCGGCGTAGGGGATGGCACCATCCTTTTCGCCTGATGCTGACCGAGCCGGGCGAATAAGCCAAGGTGGCGTTGGAAAACACTCACCATATCAACGACTTAACCCATCCTTCTTGACGTATCAAGATTGATAGTCTGGAACTGTAAAGAGGAGAGCCGTCTCATGTCCCAGACCCGCGAGAAATTTGCCACCCAGGTCAAATCCGACATCCTGTCGGCCGTGCGTGCGCTCGCCGACAAGGAAGGCCGCCAGTTGCAGGCGCTCGTGGACGAGGCTTTCGCCGACCTGATCGAGAAGCGCAAGAAGGCCACGCCCCGCGCGCACGTCATGGGCGTCTATCTCGCCAGCCACGAAAAATACGGCCCCCTTTACAAGAAGCTCGCTTAATGACGGACTACCTCACGGTGGCCGAAGTGCTGGCCATGCATGCCGACCAGGTCGAACGCTACGGCGGTTACCATGGCGTCAGAGATTCAGGGCTGCTGGAAGCCGCACTCTACCGGCCGCAGACCGGTTATTACGCCGACCTGATCGAGGAAGCCGCGGCGCTCTGGGAGAGCCTTGCGCAAAACCATGCGTTCCTCGATGGCAACAAGCGCACGCCTTTCGCCGCCACGTATACGTTTCTCGCCATCAACGGCGCGCGGCTCACGGTCGATGCGGAGGAGACCTTCGCTTTCGTTGCAGCGCTCTACGAAGCCAACCAATTCAGCTCGACAAGCTTGCCCCCTGGCTGCGCGATCACGTGACCCAAGGGACGCGTTAAAAGCTCGCTCACCTTGGCCGCTTGGTGCGAGGCCCGCAGCCTACGCACCTGCGCGACGTGCTGCCCGTCCACGTGGCCGGTTCCTTTGATCTCGCGCCGCCGGGAAAACAGCGGGACACCTGTTCCCACCCCGGCAGCTAAGGATGGACATCCGTTCCCCGCGTTGCTCGCAAGGAAGAACAGCACCGGTAGAACAGCCGTCGTCCTCGGAAAAACCGCCCTTTTAGGGCTAGTTTCCAGCACGTCCATTTCTGAGAGTTCATCTCTCAGATTTTCAAGCGGCGAGTAGACAGAGAACCCGTTGAATGGCACGATCCGCCTTGTGAAAAGCAGTTTCGACCTTGCTGGCGGGCTTGAGGGTTTCATCCGGCCGGTGATGAAACAGCAAGTTGGCCAGGGGCCCGCAGACGCGTTTGTGGAACAGGATGAACATGAGTGCGGCACTGACTCCTTTATCGGTGAGCCGGTACGGTAGGCTCGGCCGATACGTTCGAGCAACCATGGGCTTTCAGTTTGCGAAGGTCGTAGCGCAGTTGGGTAAGCGTGTAGGCGCCGGCAGAAATGATAGAACTCCGGCGCTTCTAGGTGCGAGGTGCGCGCCGCTTTCTCGCCCAACCTGGCTTGTTCACCTGACGCGAGCGGCCCACCGCCAGAGCATCCGGTGGAACCGTCTCCGTAATCACCGAGCCTGCCGCGAGGTAGGCGTTCTCGCCAATTTCAGCCGGCGCTACGATGGTCGAATTGCTTCCGACGAATGCGCCCGCCCCGATGATCGTCTGGTGCTTCTGCCTGCCATCGTAGTTGCACGTGATGGTTCCCGCCCCGACGTTTACTCCCGCCCCAAGCGTTGAGTCGCCCAGATACGCCAGGTGCATCGCCTTTGATCCGGCGCCAACACGCGTCTTCTTCAATTCGACGAAGTTGCCGATGTTCGCACCCTTCTCCACAACGTTGGCCATACGAAGCCGCGCGAAGGGACCGGCGTGCGCCTCGTCCTCAAGCTTCGATGTCCCAATCAGCGTGTAAGGCCCTACTTCGACGCGATCGCCAAGCACGGACTCGACGATGATCGCGCCCGCGCCGATGCGGCAGGCTTCTCCTATAACCGTGTCGCCCAGTATCCGGGCAAACGGCTCGATGACGGTATCCATTCCGATCTTGACCTGCGCGTCGATCGAAACCGTTTCGGGCTTCTCGATGGTCACGCCATCGAGCATCAACTGGCGCGCTTTCCGGTCGCGAATCAACCGGTCGGCAATGGCGAGCTCGACACGGTCGTTGATGCCGAAGACCTCGTTCGGATCGTCGATGCGCATCGATTCAATCGCGTGGCCCGCACGATTCAGGATCTCGACCATGTCCGTGAGGTAGTATTCTCGCGCCGGATTGTCCGGCTGAATTTCACCGGCATGTTTCCAGAATAGCGGCGCGTCGAAGCAGTAGACGCCGGCATTCAACTCCTTGATGGCAAGCTGTTCGGGTGTCGCGGCCTTCACTTCCACAATGGCGCACACCCGGCCGCGGGCGTCGTGGATGACGCGTCCCCAAGCCGGAGGATGGGGAAGAACGGTGCTGACCAACGTTGCGGCAACCCCCGATTCCCCGCGGCGGCGCACGAGTTCCCGCAGTGTCGGCGCGGAAATCATCGGGCAATCGCCGTAGAGGACCACAAGGCTGCCGTCGAGTCCCGCGAGCACGCCGCGACCCGATGTAACGGCGTGCCCCGTCCCTTTCGGTTCCGCCTGATCGATGAACCCCACACCTCGCTCCGAAAGTGTCCCGCGAACCTTTTCGCCCATGTGGCCGGTGACAACAAAGACCCGGTCGGGAGTTGTCAGCGCGAGAGCGGTTTCGACGACATGTTCGACGAGAGCGCGCCCACCCGCGCGGTGCAGCACCTTGGGCGTGCGGCTCTTCATCCGCGTTCCGAAACCGGCCGCGAGTATGACGATGGTAAGTGACTCCGTGGAGGAAGGCAAATACCAGTTTACGACAGCCCTGTTTCCGGGAGAGGGCGACGGGGCGTTTCGCTACACTCCCAGGGAATCGCTCAACTGGCCGTCCGCCTTGAGCCGCTCGAATATCTCAAGTGTTTTGACCATCCCTTCTTTGAGCGGCGTCTTGGGCACGCCGGGAATATTCGCGCGTAATTGGGAGTCGTCCATCCGGAAGGCGACCGGGACCTGCGGTCCTGCGACGGATATCAGCGAGGCCGCGCCGGGGCGAATACGGTCCAATTCCAGAACCAGATCCTCCATGCGGACTACCGAGCCTTCCAGATTGAACACATGAGCGCCTTCAAGCGGTGTGAGCGCACTCTGAACGAAGATCTCCGCGACGTCCTCGACGTACTGCAAATCCATGTGGCCGCTGACGCGAATCTGGAACGGGCGGCCAAGGACCGCGGCTTTCATGGCGATGGACGGGTCAGCGGTCAAACCTACATCGCGGCCGGGACCGTAAACTGTCCACGGGCGAAGTCCGACACTCGAAATCCCGTTGACGCTGTAAAAGGCTCGCGCGTTCCCCTCGTTCGCCTGCTTGAACACGCCGTAATGCGTGGCAGGCTTCAGGGGATCATCCTCGGTTAACTTGCCGCTGCTGTACGCCTCCTCCGGCCCCCAGACGGCCGAGGAACTCGCGTAGACGACGCGGACTTCGCGACCTGCGTCCCGGGCCGCTTCAAACACGTTCAGCGTGCCAAGGACGTCGATAATACCTCCCTCCACCGGGTTCGCCTGGCAGAAGGGCATCAGGCGGGCGGCGAGATGAATAATATGCGTGATACCCCCGTCCCTGACCAGCGACTTCACCCGCGCCGTGTCCTCGATCCTGCCCGTTTCGATTGCCGGACGCCGGGCAGCCTCAGCGCCCACGAGCAAGCCGAGCCGAACGGGATTCGGGTCCACGTCGAAAATCACAGCGTCCAAACCGCGCTCGATGAGCGCTTTCACTACCCACGCGCCGATGCACCCCTGCGCGCCAGTCACCAATACCCGCATGTTTTCTCCGGATTGAAAATGGATACGTCCTTTCGATTATCGCGCATGCGCACCGGAGCGATCCGCTCTATAATGCGTTTGTAGGCTCTGAATAATGGATATCAAGAAAAAGCTCCAGGACGAGATCGCGGCTCTCGAGTATGAATTTCGCAACGAACTGCCGAGAGAGATTCTAAAGGCGCGCGCGCACGGGGATCTGAGCGAAAACGCGGAGTACCACGCAGCCAAGGAACGCCAGGGTTTCGTCAATGCGAGGCTGCATCAACTGAAGAGGCGGCTGCAGGAAATGTCGATGGTGGACTTGACGAAGATACCCCGGGACAGGGTCGGCCTCGGATCGACTATCGTGGTTCTGGACGTCAGGAAAGACGAAGAGTTAACCTATCACATCGTCACGACGGAAGACGCGGACGCCCATCAGGGAAAGATTTCACCAAGTTCGCCCATCGGGCGCGGACTCATCGGCAAGGAAGTCGGCGATGTGGTGAAGATCCAGATTCCAGGCGGACTGAAAGAGCTCGAGATCCTGACCCTGGCGACCATCCACGATGTGTAGGGGCCGCAGGCCGGGCTAACCGTCGTTCAGCCCTCAAGGATCACGTGCGCCATGCCATGCTGCGCCGTGTGGGTCAGAGAGAGCGCGACAGACTTTACCCCCATCTTTTCGGCAATCTTCGCCGCCTCTCCATAGAGCCGGAGCGTGGGCCGGCCGGATGGCAGGTTCGCGACCTCAAAATCGCGCCAGGTAACACCTCGCTTCCAGCCAGTGCCGATGGCCTTCATCCCGGCTTCCTTCGCCGCAAAACGCGCGGCGAAACGTTCGTAGCGGTTCGCCTTGCTCTCGGCGTAGGCTGTTTCAAGAGGGGTAAAAATGCGCCCGGTAAACCGTTCACCATATCGGACGATGGCCGCCCGGATGCGCTCGACTTCCGCCAGATCGAGCCCGGTGCCGAGGATCACGCGAGCCCTGCTCCCGAAGTGGTAATCGTAAGCTGTCCGTGTTTCACGCCCTTGGTGCTAATCAGCGCGTCGGAGATTTTCTTGACGACGGCAGCCTTGCCGCGAACGACGAGCACCTCAAGGCAGTTGTCGTGATCCAGGTGGACGTGGAGCGTCGAAAGAATCGAGCGGTGGAAGTCATGCTGGAGATCCGTCAGCTTTTCGGACAGCATCCGTACGTGATGGTCGTATACCAACGTCACCGTGCCGACAACCTGCCGGTCGGGAGACTCCCAATCCTGGTGAACGAGCCGGTCACGGATGAGGTCGCGGAAAGCCTCAGACCTGTTTGTATAGCCGCGTTTTTCAATCAGTTCGTCGAACTTTCCGAGCAAGTCGGAATCAATCGCTACGCCGATGCGGCTCAATTCGCTCATTGCACCTTCGATTATAGGCGCATTTTTGCGAATGCGGCGGAGGCAAAATTGTACGGCGAGTCACGATGGTGAGAGTTCCAGGTGCGGGAACCGCAAATGCCGCGAGGCAAGCGCTACCCGCAGCGCCGGCCTGTGAACACGGGCGGGACGTGCCTCAAAGAAGAGGGCGTCAGTCCACGTACAAGAATTCGTTCGAGCCGAGAAGCGCCTGGGCAAGGCTTGCGAGCGCGCGGTCATTCGCGTCGCTGTCGGCCACGTTAGCCGTAGCGTACACCTTCCGTTGCTTCTTCAGGTGAGCTTCGCCCAACTCGATCTCCGCCTGCAAAGGCTGGCGCGAAAGCGTCAGCATGTAGGCGGTCTCAATTCTCTTCGCATCCGGCGCGGTTGCGCCGGTAATCTCGTTCACGCGCTTCGCGATATGGTCAGCGCTCGCGACGACAAACTCGTCATTCATCAGCGTCAGCGATTGGAGGGGCGTCGCCGACGGCACGCGGCGCGCGCAGTTGGTGTCGATGATCGGATAGTCGAAGACGCTCAGAAACGTCAGGGGGTAAGTGCGGCGCGCGAGGAGGTAGAGGCTGCGCCGGTACTCCGCCGCGGTCTGTAGCCCGTCCGGCCGGTTCGAGACCACGACCGGCGGACCGCCCATTGTGGTGTCGAGCTTTCCGGCTGCCGATATCATTGAATCGCGCAACACTTCGGCCTCGACGCGGCGAAGGTTCATACGCCACAGGAGCCGATTCTCCGCGTCCAGCGATTCGGGCTCCCGCAGCGTCCGGGGCTGCCGCGAGGATTGACGGTAGACGGTGGACGTCATAATCGCCTTGTGCAGGCGCTTCGCGCTCCAGCCGTGATCCATGAAGTCCACGGCGAGCCAGTCGAGGAGTTCCGGGTGCGATGGCGGCGACCCCATCTTCCCGAAATTATCCGGAGTCTCGACTATGCCTCGTCCGAAATGGTGCTGCCAAATGCGATTCACGATCACTCGCGCGGTCAGGGGGTGCTCGCGGCTGGTGAGCCATTTCGCGAATGTGAGACGCGTCCCAGGCGAATCCGGCTTGCCAGGCTCAGAGAGCACGGTGGGGAAGCCCGGCTCCACTTTCGGACCCGGTGATTCCGCGCTGCCTCGCTGGAGCAGCCGGATAGACGGCATAGGCCCCACGTTAAAAAGAGCCTGTATCTTTTCGAGAGGCCTGCGGTATCCGTTCCAGACGCGGATCTTCTCCTCGATTTTCGCCACCGCGGAGCGGTCGGCTTCGTTGAGAAGCTTGCGCCACTCGGCATCGGAGACTTTCAGGGCCGCGGCAAATCTCTTCGCGAGGAATTTCTGCACGTCATCCTGCTTCGCGGGAGGTGTTTCGATCGCGGCCCGCGTGTCGTCGCGAATCTCGATGGGTATCGCCTTCAGTTTTTCGTCAATGAGACGCTTCTCATAGGGCTGAGTGACGGCACTCAACTGATTCTTCAGTTCGGTAACGGACTTGTCGATATCGGCGTTGTGCCGGTCGATCTCCTTCCGCTCATTTTCGGAAACCGTGTAAAGGTGCCGCTTTTCGGGCGGCAGCCAGTTTGATGGATTATACGCAGCCGTGAACAGGGCAAGAAAGCGGTAGTAGTCGCGCTGGGGAATCGGGTCGTACTTGTGCGTGTGACATCGCGCGCAGCCCACCGTCAAACCCATTGTGCTCGACGAGACCTGCTCCACCAGTTTGAAGAGGGCTTCGTAGCGATCGACCGGGAGGTTAGTGAGGTCCGTGCCGGTATTGTCGAGTTCGGTGCGCAGGAATCCCGTTGCGGCGAGCAATTCCACGATCTCAGGCGTGTAAGACACCGCTGACCGCCAGTCGATCAATTCGTCGCCGGCAATTTGCTCGGTGAGGAATCGATCCCATGGCTTGTCGCTGTTGGTGGCCTTGATCACGTAATCGCGGTAACGCCAGATGCCTTCAGATAACGCGGCCTTCTTCGGGTCGAAATCCTTTCCGGTTGTGTCGACGTAGCCAGCGGCATCGAGCCAATGGCGGCCCCATCGCTCGCCGTAGCGCGGCGAGGCAAGCAACCGGTCGATCAACCGCTCGTAGGCGCCTGGCTTTGCGTCGGAGGAAAACTCGCGCGCTTCTTCGGGAGTGGGAGGGAGGCCGGTGAGGTCGAAATAGGCGCGCCGCATGAGTGTCAGGTTCGGCGCGTCTGGCGAAAAAGTCAGGCCCTTCGCTTCGAGCCTGGCAAGCGCGAAGGCGTCGATGGGCGTTCGTACGCGGGCGGCGGTCTTGACCTTCGGCGGCGGAATCGCAATCGGTTTTCGAAACGACCAGAACTCGCGATCCTTCGGCGTGATCTCCGGGGCCTCGGCGCTCGTGAATGGACGGTCGACTACGTGCGATTCGGGCGGAACCGCATCGGCGAAGCTCCCCGTGTCGATCCACTGCCGAAGGGTCTGAATCTCGGCTTCATTGAGCGGATCTCCAGCGCCGGCGGGGGGCATGTTGCGGCTGGAAACTTTGCGAACCAGGATGCTCTTTTCGGAGGAACCCTCGCGGACGACGGGGCCGCTGGTGCTTCCCCTGAGGAGAGAAGGTATCGTTCGAAGGTCCAAGCCAGCCGTCTTCGCCTGCCCGTGACAACTCACGCATTTCGCATTGAAGATGGGCAGCACCTGCTTTTCGAACGACGCTTGCTGCGCTGACTGGTCCCTGGCGGTCTCGTGAGAGTTGGAGGACAAAGCGCCGGCCGCAATCCACCGGCGGATAGTTTGCGCATGTTCCTCCGGGAGTTTTACCAGGTAGGCCTCCGGCGGCATCGCGCCGGTCGATAGCTTCTGCCACAGAAGGCTTTGATCGGGCGATCCCTTCACGACGATGGGGCCGTTGTGGCTGCCCTTCATTGTGGAAGAGGCGGTACGGAGATCGAGGCCGAGTTTCGGCGAAGTCTTGCCATGACAGGTGAAGCAGTACTGGGTGAAAATCGGAAGAATATCCTTCTCGAAAACCGGCGCGCCGGCATCAGTCTGTGCGTGGGCGCGGAGTACGAAGGAAACCAAAGCCAGTCCGGCCGCCGCGGATTTTTGCAGTGTTGTGCCGGGGCGCATCGCCGCTACGAGGCCTCGGGGCGATTTGCCAGGATGTCGCCTACAACCTTGGCGCCGCTCACTGTGACATCCGAAGGAGTTTCCATTCTTCCGGCGTGCGGGTAAACCACGCGTTTGTGGTCGAGACCGAGTTGGTTCAACAAGGTCGCGATCAGATCCGCGACGCCGACTCGATTCACGACGGACCGGTATCCAAATTCGTCGGTCTCGCCGTAGATAAAGCCCTTCTTGAATCCGCCGCCAGCCAACCAGATGGTGAAAGCGTGCCGGTTGTGATCGCGGCCGTCTCCGGCCTGGGTGGTGGGCAATCTTCCGAACTCGCCGGTCCACATGACAACCGTGCTGTCGAGCAGTCCACGGCTCTTCAGATCTTTCACGAGGGCGGCCGATCCCAGGTCGGTTTCGCCGGCGATCTTCGGCATGGATTGCCTGATCTTCGAGTGGTGATCCCACGGCTGTCCGGGGCTTGTGGTCACCTGCACGAAGCGCACTCCGGCCTCAACCAGACGGCGCGCCATCAGGCAGCGCATGCCATAGCTTTGAGTCAACGGATTATCAAGTCCGTACATCTTCCGGGTGGCATCGGTTTCCTTCGACAAATCGAGCACATCGGCCGCTGCGAGTTGCATGCGGGCTGCAAGTTCGAAGTTCTGAATACGCGCGTCCAACTCAGACTCGCCGGGATGATCACGGAGATGCGAGGCATTCAGCTTCGCGAGAAAATCAAGGCTTTCGCGCTGCGCGCCCGGGGGAAGCGGCCGTTCGGGATTCAAGTGATGAACGGGCGCGCCCCGAGTGCTGAACTCGACGCCCTGATACAGAGCCGGCAAATATCCGTTCGCCCAAAGCTGCTTGCCTCCGATGGTGTAACCTTCAGGATCGCGGAGCACGACGTAGGCCGGCAGATTCTGGTTTTCCGTTCCCAGCGCATAGGCGATCCACGCGCCCGTGACCGGGCGTCCAGGAAAGATCTTGCAGGTGAGAAGCATGTTCAACCCTTCAAGGTGGTTGTTGTGCTCGGTATACATCGAACGGACAAAACAAAGATCATCGACGATGGTGCTCACATGCGGCAGGGCTTCGGAGACGTCCATGCCGCACTGCCCGTACTTCCGGAACTCGAAAGGAGAGGCGAACAGTTTGTTCTCGTTGCCGGGCTGATGGATCTCGACGCCATCCGGGTGGGGTTGGCCGGCGCGGCGGGTCAGCTCAGGCTTGGGGTCGAAGAGGTCCATCTGGCTTGGTCCGCCATTCTGAACCAGCTGGATTACCGCCTTCGCTTTAGCGGAGAAGTGCCCTTTTCTCGGGTGGAGGTCATTGTGCGGGATGAGGCCGGCGAGCGCGATCCTGCCGAAGCCGAACGAGGCGAGTTCGAGAATTCCGCGTCTTGACGGTATGACCGGCGTCATGATTTCCCTTGCGCCAATTGTATCAGGACGGGGAGTACGATGCCTCCTCCGGCCACACCTTGCAGCCATACGGCCCTACCCGGCGCAACGGCAGGACCTAACAGGTGTAACTTGGCCACTCCCTGGGCTCGTTTCCGAAATGATGGGACGTTCCCGCGCATCACATTTAGCGCGCGTTAGAACACAATCTTCAAACTCATCTGGGAGACTCGCGCGGGCTCCGAACTCGCGATGACACCAAAGTTGGGCGAGCCGAGCGAATTACCCGGAATGCCCAGATTGGTGTGATTGAAGATGTTGAAAAACTCCGCTCGGAATTCAACCCGGGCGGTCTCGGTGAATTTGACCTCGCGCTTCAGGTTGAAGTCAACATTAAACATACCAGGCAGGATCACGGTCCGGGTCTCCGCGTTGCCATAGGTATAAAGCGGGGCGAACTCGAAAGCGGTAGTATCGAACCAGCGGTTAATCCCACGAGCTTCACCGGACAGATTTCCGTCCTTCACGCGGTTTGTTCGTTGTGCGACGCCCGTGTTCAGACGCGCCACGCCGCCGAGCGCCGCCACATTCAACGCGCCGCCGGATTGTACCGTGGAAATTGTCGAAACCTGCCATCCGCCTACGATATGGCGCGCAAAGCCCCGGCCGACGGATGGGAGGTCGTAGATGGCACTTGTCACCCAAACGTTCTTCCGGTGAGAAGACGAAAGGCCCCGCTGCGACAGATTGCTGTAGTCCTGCGACTCGGCTCCGCCGGTCGGATTGCCCGCGACGGACGAGAAAGCCTGATCGATCGTGCGCGAGAAAGTATAGGAACTCAACGCCGTAAAGCCCTTGTGGAAGCGGCGCGTAAACTTGACGGTTCCGGCGTTGTAGAACGTCTTGGCGTCTGACCGTACTTCCGTGAGCACGCCAAACTGCGGGAACCTTCGGCGGCTCTGAATGGGCCCCGGCGCCGGCTGCGCGTTGTTGGCCGCCACGCCGCGGTCTCCGCCGAGAGCGAAATTGCCAACATAGCCGATCTCAATGGCGTCGCTATCGGTAATCTGGTGCGCCAGGTGCAGGGAACGCAGTTGAGAATACCCCACCTTGAAATCCGGCGTTAAGCCGCCATAGTTCGCGGGCGGCGGGACTCCCGCCGATGCCCGCGGAAACGGATTGTCGAAGGTGATGAGCGGCGCGGCCCGATCCGCGAGATAGGTTGTGACGGTTGCCCAGGGCGGGTTGCTTCCGAGCCGGAACAGCGCCAAGTTCATAGTGGAGTTGTAATAGAGGCCATAGCCTCCCCGAATCACGGTGCGCTCATTCCTGAAGGGCCGGAAGGCGAAGGAAACGCGCGGCGCAAAGTTGTTCCAATCGTTCGGATAGAACTTCTGTCCCGCCTGCATTGGAATGGGCCTTCCGTTCGTAAAGTCGAAGTTCGTAACCTCGCCGCTGTGATCGGATACAGGCGTGGTCGGTTCATAGCGCAGGCCGAGATTGAGGGTCAGGCGTGGGGAAATTTGCCAGTCGTCAACCAGGTACAAGCCTATGCGCTTCTGGCGCATGCGGATGGTCCAGGCCTGATCGCCGACGCTCGATAGCTGGGGCCGCCCGAGCAGGAGATCGGCGAACGAGTTGCCGGACCCGACCGGGTTGTTGTTCTCGAAAGTGAACTGGCCGCGAACCGTGATCCCTTGCAGTCTGTCGGAGCGAACGTGCCGGAAGTCGATGCCGGTCTTCAGATGATGACGGCCTCGAACGACGCTCAGATTATACGTGAACTGGCGCACTTCATCGGGCTGTATCAGCGGGAGGTTGGTGGCGTCTCCAAGGCCGGTGTAGCCCGCAACGCTGAAGAACGGGATTCCATTGGTTCGTCCACGGGCCGGTATGTTCGGAATCCCGAGGTCATCGAGGATGCTGTAATTCGTGTTTTCCCGCGGGTCGAACTGCAAAATCACACTGCGATTCCAGGCGATGCTCGAATCCTGAATGACGGTGGGGGACCAGATGCGCGTCCAGTGCAGGACAATGTTATAGGCCTTGAGGGTGGTGCCCCGAGCAAAACCGGGGAAATACTCGGGATCTGGCCGGGAACGGTTATCGTATGCTCCGCGGGCGAATATCGAATCCTTCGGTCCGAAACGGTGATCGATTTTCTGGATGGTGGAATTACTTTCGGTTCTGACGGGCGCGAGGACTTGATAATTGAATAGCGATCCAGGCGTATTCTCCCTCGGGTAGTATTTGAGGATGTTGACCGACTGCCGGGTGATTCGATTCGTGGGGATCCTGTTTCCGGGAAAAGGCGTCCCGGTCAACGGGTCGATGACGGTACCGGTAAAGGGCGCTCCGGAAAAGGTGCGGGTCAGATCGCCGCTCTTCTGCGCTTCGGTGGGCACGATGAAACGGCCGAACGCCTCCTGGCGGATTCGCAGCCCTTCGTAGTTCGAAAAGAAAAAGGTGCGATCCTTGCCGTTATAAATCTTGGGGACGTAGACGGGGCCGCCCACGGTGCCGCCGAACTGGTTCTGCCGGAGCTTTGGTTTGGAGGTCGGGAAAAAGCCGCGCGCATCCATCTTGTCGTTGCGCAGAAAATTGAAGAGCGTGCCATGCACGCTGTTGGTTCCCGACTTGGTGACGATGTTGACGTTGGCTCCGGACTGGAATCCGAACTCCGCGGAGTAGTTGCCGGTCTGCATCTTAAATTCCTGGATCGCATCGACGGATGGATTGAAGGAGTTCCAATTGTAGAAGCCGACGCTCATGGTCGCGCCGTCCAGGTTCCATTCGTTATCCGTGTCGCGGCTGCCATGCGCCCAGATGCCAATGCCACCCGCCAGGAACGTCTGGAGCGTCGCTCCGCCTTGCACCCCATTCTGGATGTTGGGCGTAAGAAGGGCGAGCGTGTTGAAATTGCGGCCGTTTAACGGCAACTCGACCACGCGCTGATTGTCGATCACGTCGCCGAACACGCCGTCCTCCGTGTTGACGATTGGGGCCGCAGCCACCACATTAACCGTTTCGGTCACACTGCCGGGCTGCAGGGTCACATCCAGACGCGCACGCTGTTGAACCTGGACAACAACGCCCTGCTTCACCTCCTTTCGAAACCCGGCGGCCGAGATGGTAACTTCATATTCGCCGACCGGCAGGCTAAGCAAGGTGTAGTTCCCCTCGCCATCGCTGGTAGTGGAGCGAACCAGGTTGGTGGCAACTGCCTTTGCTTCTACTGACGCTTTCGCGACGACGGCACCCGAGGCGTCCGTCACGGTTCCCAGGATCGTCGCGGATGCGACTTGGGCTTCGAGCGGCGTGAGGAGCGCCGTGCAAGCGACCATTACTAAAACGATACGAATCATGATCATCCCTCCCTAGCTTTGCCAGGCAAGATGAATAGTATTGGAAAGCGGTGACCAAGTCAACCTGGTTGAGGAATTGCCGATAAACCGTTGCATGGCGTTCTCCTCGTGCCGTGTCGGTGATTTCGAACCTCAACACAATAGTACAGTCGTGAATGCCGCTACATTTCACGATTCAGTTTGCGGCGAAGCCGGGCTGTGCCACTTCACTGTTGACAACTCGTTTCGCCGGGTATTGGCAAACCATCGACGGCTGGCCAAATCGCGATCTGGATGCCGGCGAAAGTCATTACTCTGGCCCCGGATATGCGGGCGTTCACTGAGCTGCCTATGATCGATGAAAATACGGTCCGCACGGTACTGCGGAGCTGGGAATCCGGCAGGCGGTTTTGGCGCCAGAGAAAGCTGATGCCGTTCAATACCTGCCAAGTTTGCGAGGGATTTTGGTCGGAGCCCTACGGTTATGGACCATCTAAATGCTTTTTGGGCCCAACCAAGAGCGGATGCCCGGGCGAGGAGCCGAACTCGACCTTGGCGGGCCCGGGTCGCTTCCTGTCAGGAGGCGTCGTGAATCAACCGCTGCAACGCTTTCTTCAACGCTTCGCGATGCGACGCCGCGGCTGAATCGCGGGCCAGATTGCGCATCTCCTGCGGGTCGGTTTTCAAATTGTAGAGTTCATCGATCTCCTGGCTGCCCGGATACCGCACGTACTTCCACTCTTCCGTCCGGATTCCCTCCATGCTGGGCGTATCGGCGAAACTCTCTTCCCGGAAATATTCATACAGAAACGATTCCCGGATTCTTGAAACTTTGCCGGACAGCAGCGGCGCAAGGCTTCTGCCCTGGACAGCAGACGGTGTCGTTACGCCCGCCAAGTCAAGGAATGTCGGCGCCAAATCAATGTTGAGAACCATGCCGTCCACGACGGAACCCGGGCGAGCCAGGCGCGGATAACGCATTAAGAACGGTATGCGGATAGATTCCTCGTACATTGCACGCTTATTCGTCAAACCGTGCTCTCCATGAAAAAAACCGTTGTCGCCGGCGAAAACAATGGCGGTAGAGTCTAGTAACCGGCGCTGTTCGAGCACTTCAAAAAGGCGGCCCATACTATCGTCAACAGCCATTAGAGTTCGCAAATAGTTCCGGTGGTTCAGGTCGTAATTAGGATGGTTAACGACACCGGTCTTGCCGAGCGATCGCGTCCGGACCCACTCCGGCTTACCTTCCAGTGTGTCCTTGGCGCTGGCGGGAGGCGGTAAAGGAGTGTCCGCGCAGGCCTTCCGGTGCCTCTGCGCCGGGACCACCGGAAGGTGGCAGGCCTTGTGCCCAAAGTACATGCAGAACGGATTGCTGCGGGGTTGGTTCAGCCACTCCACCGCATAATCGGTCAGCAGATCGGTTAAGTACCCGGGCACTTTCTGTTCCCGCTGGTTGATAGTCAGCACCGGATCGGTGTACGTCCCTTGTCCGGGAAACGTTACAGCGTGAGAAAAACCCGGACGCTCCATCATTCCATCCATGTGCCATTTGCCGATATGGGCCGTGTCATATCCGCTTCCCAGTAGCTGCGTCGCGAACGTCTTCGTACCTGCCGGTAGAGGCGTCGAATTGTCACGCACCCCATGGCGGCGAGCATACTGGCCCGTCAGGAAACAGGCGCGACTCGGCGAACACAGGGACGTCGTCACGAAAGCGTTGGAAAATCGTGCGCCTTCCTTGCCCAAACGGTCCAAATGCGGCGTCCGAAGGCAGGGGTGATTCATCAGACTCAGGGAATCCCAGCGTTGGTCGTCGGTAAGAATAAACAAAAAATTAGGCCGCTCTGGGAGCGATTTCTGCGCGAGGCCGATCAGGGCGGGCGCCAGAACTGCATGAGCCGAAAGTGCGAGCACGGATCGACGCGAAGTAAGATCAGCCCCGGTTCGATTAGCGGTTGGAAGCGTCACGTTGATATTGGACATTGGCTTTCGATCTTCAGTAAAGCAGCTTCACTCCGAACTGAATCTGACGGGGGTCGTTGGCCTGGCTTGAGACAATCCCAAACTGAGGTGCGCTCAGGCTCAAATTCGGGAGGCCGAATGCCGGTGTGTTCAACAGGTTGAAAGCTTCAGCCCGGAACTGCAACGAGACACGCTCGGCGATTCGGAAACTCTTAAAGAGCGAGAAATCCCAGCTTTTCGTGCCCGGTCCACGAACGTCCGGCAGGGTTCGTCCGGTGTTGCCGAACGTGAAAGGCAGTGGCTGCGAGAATGTGGAAGTATCGAAGTAACGATCAAGGCGGCCGGAAACAGGGCCGCTCAGCTTGGCGCTCTTTCCGCTGTTGTTTGGGCGGAGCGCGGCGCTGCCGGAACCGGAAGTATTCTGCGT
>SYKU01000385.1 GCA_005808865.1 Acidobacteriota bacterium | reverse complement strand
GCAGTTGCGCGTTCCGTGGCCTATGAGGGTCCGGTCGGTAAGATGTTCGCGCGGACGGCGCGGGAGCACCGCTGCTACGTCGTGGTTCCGGCTTTTCTGCGTGAGTCGCACGATCCAAAACGCTGCTCAAATGCCGCCGTTCTGGTGGACCGAGCCGGTGAGGTGGCGGGGATCTACCGCAAAATGCACCTCGTGGTGTCGAGCGATGGCAAGACTATGGAAGGCGGCACGAGCCCTGGCAGCGAAATACCTGTCTTCGACTGCGACTTCGGAAAGCTGGGATTACAGATCTGTTACGACATGGAATTTGACCGGGGCTGGCGGGAACTGGCGCGTAAGGGTGCCGAAATCATTGCGTGGCCGACACAGTCCCCGCAAACCGCTCAGCCGGCCGCCCGCGCTATGGAGCAGCGTTGCTACATTGTTTCAAGCACCTGGCGGAATAACGCGTCGGTATTCGAGCCGACCGGCAAGCTTGCCGCGCAGATGAGGCCGCCTGAGCAGGTGATGGTTCATGAACTTGATCTCAGCTACGCCATCCTTCCCTGGAGTTCAAAGCTGCGCAATGGAAAAGCGCTGCAAGAGATGTATGGTAATAGGATAGGTTTCCGATACTATGAGGATGAGGACTGCGGCATCTTCTGGTCAAACGATCCGGGGATGCCGGTGCGGCGGATGGTTCAGGCGCTCGGAGTGCTTGAGGCGGAGGATGAACTGGCGCGCGTGCGCGAGTCATACCACAGAGCCGGCGTGGCTGATTATTGATGTTAAAAGCAGAAAATAAAGTGGTTACTCACGGCGGGAGCGCTGCTCGCCGGTTCCCGGCCGTTGCGGCGCGGGTCATCGTAGTGAGTCTTTTCCTTGCGAGTCTTACGCCGCCTCCCGCCCAAGCCTCCGACGCGGCTCTCGAACGCCAGTTCACTCAATCCGTCCGCCCGTTTCTTGCCGGCTACTGCCTCGGCTGCCACAGCGGCCAGGCCCCGGCGGCGCAGTTCGACCTGCGGCGATTTACCTCGATGGCGGACGTCGTCCGCGACCACCCGCATTGGAAGCTCCTCATGGACAGGCTTTCGGCGAACGAGATGCCGCCGAAAGGGACGAAACAACCTTCACCGCCCGAGCGGAAAATGGCCATCGACTGGATTGCCGCGATGCGCGCGAGCGAGGCCCAAAAGAATGCGGGCGATCCGGGCCTGGTGCTGGTCCGCAGGCTCAGCAATGCCGAGTACAACTACACGATTCGGGACCTGACCGGAGTGGACTTGCACCCGGCGCGCGAGTTTCCTGTCGATCCATCGAACCCCGCCGGCTTCGACAATTCGGGCGAGTCGCTCTCCATGTCGCCTGCGCTGTTGAACAAGTATCTGCAGGCGGCACGGGAGGTGTCGAGCCACCTCGTACTCAAGCGCGATGGCTTCGACTTCGCGCCGCATCCGATGCTCGCCGAGTCCGACCGGGAAAAATACACCATCCAGCGGATTGTCGACTTCTACAACCGCCAGCCAACTGACTACGCCGATTATTTTCAGGCCGCATGGCGATTCAAGCACCGCGCGGAATTGGGAATACCGGACGCGACTCCGGCAGGGATCGCCCACGAGGCAAAAGTCAGCGCAAAGTACCTTTCGATGGTCTGGGAGTTCCTCGAGCAAACCGCGGACGAGGTGGGACCCGTCGGGAAGCTGCGGACGATGTGGCGGAGGCTGCCCGGGCCGGCACACAAGCAACCCGAACTGCTTCGCGAAGGCTGCGTCAAGATGCGGGATTACGTCGTGAAGGTCCGCCAACTCACTGCGCCCCTGTTCCGAAGCCCCGAAGTGAGCGGACTTGCCGGCACGTCCCAGCCCCTGATGAATTGGAAGCTGCGCGCGTTCGCGGCAAACCGGCGCGATTTCGATCGTACTGCGCTTCAGGTGGAAGGCGAACCGCCGCTTGAGATGCCCCTCATGCCGAAGGTGACCGGCGTTCCAACGGAAGACCAGGTTGGGTTGCGCAATGCGGCGCTTTCGGTCAGGAGCCGGTTCGGTGATCCGGAGCTGCTTGTTCCGCCAGGGCAGCGCCCACGGTACGAGGCGGCTTTCGCCCGCCTGAGCGCCGTGTTTCCTGACGCCTTTTATATTCGCGAGCGCGGCCGGTTCTATCCGGACGACTCCGAAGACAAGGGGCGGCTCCTGAGTGCCGGCTTCCACAACGTCATGGGCTACTTCCGCGATGACACCCCGCTTATCGAATTGATCCTCGACGAGAAGGGCCGGAAGGAACTGGACACGCTCTGGCTGGAGTTCGACACCATCGCCGACCAGACGACTCGGACGTATGTGCAGTTCTTCTTCAACCAGAGCGGCGAGATCGAAGGCAGAGGCCGCGAATCTGGCAGTTTCCGCCCTTTCGACAAGGAAGTAACCTCCGAGAAGATCATCCTCGGGATTCGCGACCGGTACCTGGCAAAGGCGGAGGGCAGCGAAGCCGTCGCTCTTGAAGCCATCAACGAGCACTTCGCGCGGGTGAATGCCACCATTCGCGCGGTGGAAAATGCGCGGCTGGATTCCGAGCCGTCGCATTTGCACGCCCTGCTGCGGTTTGCGGAAAGGGCCTACCGGCGGCCGCTTGCCAGCGCTGAGCGCGACGAATTGCTCACCTACTACCAGGGGCTTCGAGAAAAGAGCGCACTTAGCCACGAGGACTCGATGCGGGACTTGATCGTCGCTATTCTCATGGCGCCCGATTTCTGTTACCGCATCGATTCGTCCCATGCCCGGGCAAGCGTCCGGCCGAAGACAGTTGCTGCCAGAACCGCCGCCCGGAAGCCGGCCAACCGGAACGTAGCGCCGCCACGCTCCGCGACCGCCGCGCTGTCCGGATACGCGTTGGCGAACCGTCTGAGCTACTTCCTTTGGTCCAGCATGCCGGATGAGGAATTGCAGGCGGCGGCCGCTTCAGGTGTGATCTCCAGACCCGAGGTGCTTGAAGCGCAGGCGAATCGAATGCTGAAGGACCGCCGCTCCCGGGCGCTCGCCACCGAGTTCGCCGGCAACTGGCTCGACTTTCGCCGCTTCGAGGATCACAATGGAGTGGATCGCCAGCGTTTTCCAATGTTTACAAACGAACTGCGGCAAGCTATGTTCGAGGAGCCGGTTCGATTTATCGACGACATTATCAGGAACGGCCGCTCCGTGCTGGACTTGCTGTACGCGAAACATACCTTCGTGAACTCCGCGCTCGCAAATCATTACGGAATGGAGCACGTGCGTCCGAAGCGCGACGAATGGGTTCGGGTAGAGAATGCCGAGCCCTACGGGCGGGGCGGCGTGTTGCCGATGGCCGTGTTCCTGGCCCGGAATTCGCCCGGTCAGCGGACAAGCCCCGTGAAGCGTGGCTACTGGGTCGCGCGCCAGGTCCTGGGAGAAGTCATTCCCCCGCCTCCCGCGACGGTGCCGGAGTTACCCTCCGACGAAGCCAAGATGGACGTGCCCCTCCGCGTGATGCTTGCTAAACATCGCGAGAATGCGAGTTGCGCGGGCTGTCACGCCAGATTCGATTCCTTCGGACTGACGTTTGAGGGTTACGGACCCGTTGGCGAGCGCCGGACGGCCGACCTGGCGGGGCGCCAGGTGGACACTCGCGCGGAGTTTCCGGGCGGAAGCCAGGGCGCGGGAGTGGAGGACCTGAAAGCATACATTCGCGCCAACAGGGAAAGCGATTTCATCGATAACCTTTGCCGCAAGCTTTTCGTGTATGCTCTTGGCCGCAGCCTGCTGCTAACCGACGAGCCTATGATAGAGAGAATGCGAGGCGAGTTTGTCGCCGGGGGGCATCGTTTCTCGACACTCGTCCAAGCCATTGTCCGGAGTCCGCAGTTTGTGAACAGGCGAAATGCCGAATCCAGCGATTAGTGAAGAGGGAAATGGTCATGATTCGAAAGCGAAATGAAGGTAGAACGATGTCGCGCCGTGCGGTCCTCCGGGGCGCGGGAGTTGCTGTGGCCTTGCCGTGGCTCGAGTCCCTACACGCAGCCACGGCGTCGAACCCGTTTCCGAAGCGGTTCGGCGTCCTGTTCATGGGCAACGGCGTCAACGAGGATCACTGGTCCGCCTCGGGTTCGGGTGCGGCGATGAAACTCAGCCGGAGCCTGGAACCGCTGGAGCCGCTCAAGAGAAAGATCAACGTTATCGATGGCCTGTTCCACAAACGTGCCACCGGTCAGGGGATTCACCCGGCGCAGACCGGGAGCCTGCTTTCCGGCGCGAACATTCAGCGTGGACCGATTCTCAAAGCGGGGATCACGGTCGACCAGGTTATCGCCAATCAGATAGGACAGGACACGCCGCAGTCGAGTATGGTTCTTGCGTGCGAGCAGCCATTAACCGGCTACCACGAAACGAATTTTTCGATGGCATACAGTTCCCACCTTTCGTGGGAAAGCGCTGATTCCCCGGTCCCGAGCGAGGTTTACCCATCGCTCGCGTTCGACAATTTGTTTGAAAACCGCGGCCTTCTTCGAAATTCGAGCATTCTCGACCGTGTTCGCACGCGCGCCGAGACGCTCAGCCGCAAGGTGAGCGCCGACGACAAGGCGAAGTTGGACGAATACCTGACGAGCGTGCGGGAAGTGGAGAAGCGCGTGGAGCGGCTGCGCGTTGACAAGCACAAAGCCGACGAAGCCGGTAAGCAAAAGAACGTTCCCACCCTGACCATGGCACGGCCGGCGAACGGCTTGCCTGAGGACTTGCGCGACCACACCAGGCTGATGTGTGACATCGTCGCGATCGGGTTTCAGACCGACCGGACCCGTGTCGCGACCATGCTGCTCGCGAACGATCTTTCCGCCCAGATTTATCCATTTCTGCAAATGCGGGAAGGGCACCATTCGGCGTCCCACTACAACAATTCCGATGGTTACGAACGGATCACGCGATTCTACGTTAGCCAGCTCGCGTACCTTGCCGGGAAACTAGACGCGATGCCGGAGGGCAACGGAACGGTCCTCGATAACTCGTGTCTGATGTTCCTGTCCAACCTATGGATCGGCCGTAAGCACGACAACTCAAAGCTCCCTGTTGTTCTCGCGGGCGGGCTGGGCGGAACGATCGAGACGGGGCGGGCGCTGGATTATTATGGAGCCGGCGACGAGAACCGGAAGATGTGCAGCCTGTACCTGTCGATCCTGGACAGGTTCGGTGTGAAGGCGGAACGCTTCGGAGACGCCGAGACGAGGCTGGAGCGGCTGTAGTAGCGGGGACGCCTCCGTTCGTTTTCGATTCGATCGGGAACGGTGACTGCACCGGTACGCTGACTGCTTCCCGGGTTCGTGTCTCGCGTAACAGCCGGGCTGCCGGCGCCCGCGCTGTGACTAGCGAGGTTATAGCCGGCTAGTTCGCCTACGGCCTCTCGGCGGCCTCTCCATTCCACGCATCAGCAGGCAGCATTTCCACGCCGGCGCCTGCGCCGCTGCCCTCATTCACGATAGAATGCATCCCATGAGAACATCACGCCGTTCTGCGATCGCCTCGCTCGCCGGGGCCGCGCTTACAGCAAGCCGGGGCCGCGCAGCCGGCAAGGCGACGGCATACGCCCTCATTGGCGATCGCTACCACAACTCGGACTACATTCGCACGGGCCTTGCGAGAAACATCGGAAAGGATCTGAAGATTTCAATCGATTTCTGCGACGAGACGCAGGCACTCACCGCCGAAACGCTCAATGGATACAAGCTTCTGATTATCCTCCGCGACGGCATGATCTGGCCGGATGGCTATCCCGACGAGTCGTCGAATGCGGCGTGGGTTGCTACGGGCAAGCCGAAGCTGAACTCAGATCCCGCGGTACCGCGCACTGCGGCGAAACCGGCCTTTTGGATGAAGCCGGCGCAGGGAAAAGCGGTGCGGCAATTCGTCGAAGGCGGCGGGGCCGCTCTCTTCCTTCACAATGTCACGCACGTCGGGTTGACGGACCCTGATTTCCGGCACGTGCTTGGCGCGGCCTATGCGGGGCATCCGCCCATCCGCACCTTTAAGGTCAAGGTGACCAATTCGAATCATCCGATCGCGAAAGGCGTGCGGGATTTCGTGGTGACCGATGAGCAGCACTACATGAAGTACGACAAGGACAGAAAACACATCTTTCTCGAAACGGTGAACGAAGACGGCCTTGACTTTGATAAGCAGGGTGCGACCGCGCCCGGCGGGTGGGCCTACGACTACGGGAAGGGACGTATTTGTTACCTTTCCCCGGGCCACCTGCTCCACGTGCTCTGGAATCCGGAATACATCAAGCTCCAGCACAACGCCGTGCGGTGGTTGATGAGACAGATCTAGAAAGGACAATCCATTTGACTACAGTGAAACTCCAACGCGTTGCACACTGTCTGTTCGCTCTGTCATTCGCGGCCCTGCCGTCCTTCGGTGAGACCCGTGACAGCAAGGAAAAACACCTGCTGTACGTTGCGGAGCCCGGCATCCGCAACTACGAGGAATTCGGCGGGGTCGGCGTTCTTGTCTTTGATATCGACGCCGGCTACAAGTTCGTCAGGCGCATCCCGACATGGAATGTCCCGGCCGGCGAGAAGCCCGTGAACATCAAGGGCATCGCCGCCAGCGCCAGGACCGGACGCCTCTACGTGAGCAACATCAATCGCATCATCGCTCTCGATCTGCTTTCCGGAAGGAAGATATGGGACAAAGCGTTTGAAGGCGGTTGCGACCGGCTGACGATTTCACCGGACGGCAGGACGCTCTATGTGCCGCAGTTCGAGGGGCCGTTCTGGACCGTGGTCAACGCGGCCACGGGAGCGGTGATTACCAGGGTAGAGGTCAAGTCGGCTTCCCACAACACCACGTATTCACTCGACGGATCGAAAGTCTATCTGGCTGGCCTGAAATCGCCCGTGCTCTCCATTGCCGACGCAAAGACGCACAAGATCGTGGGCACGGTCGGCCCGTTCGCGCACTCCATCCGGCCCTTCACCGTCAATGGCAGCGACACGCTGTGTTTTGTAAACGTGAACGAGTTGCTCGGATTCGAAATCGGAGATGTGCGCACGGGCAAGAAACTCCATCGTGTGGAGGTTCAGGGATACAAACAGGGCAAGGTGAAGCGTCACGGATGTCCGAGCCACGGCGTCGCACTGACGGCGGATGAGAAGGAAGTGTGGGTGGTGGACGGGGCGAACGAGTTCGTTCATGTGTTCGACGCGACCGTGATGCCTCCGAAGCAGGGTGTCAGCATCAAGTTACGCGAGTCTCCAGGCTGGGTCAGCTTCAGTCTGGACGGCAAGTATGCGTATTTGTCGACCGGCGAGATTATCGACGTGGGAACGAAGAAAATTGTCGCGGCCCTCACGGATGAGACGGGGCGGCAGGTACACAGCGAGAAGATGCTCGATATTATCGTCGCGAACGGGAAGGTCAT
>SYKU01000384.1 GCA_005808865.1 Acidobacteriota bacterium | reverse complement strand
GCTTTGGGAATGTGGTTGCCACTGCGGAGCCCGGTGCTGACACTCTGCCGCAGTCCTCTGTATTCGATTCCGTTCGACCACGCACGCATCTCCCGTGATGGCCTATGAAAACATGTCAGTTAGCTGGCGAATTTTGCGCCGAGCATTTTCATATAAATTAAGGCTGCTCCGGAGATCATCGGCTATTTCCGGCACTCAGACTGCGAACCTAATTTATATGAAAATGCGCTAATGCCGGCGCATTGGCGCGAGAATTTCTCCCCAGACAACCTGGTAGGCTTCAATCTCCTCATCGCCATTGCGACCGGCCCGAACAAAGACGCGGGTATTGGGCACGAGCTTACCCGATTCCACCTGCGCGCCGCCTTCAAGATATTTCGTGTCCTCCCGTCGCAGGATTACTCTTTCTCCCTCGAGCCGCGTGCGCAACAGAAAGCTCTCCGGCGACAGATTGACGACCGTGCCCGAGAACGTGAGTGTGCCGCGCGGGGCGAAGCTCTCAGTGGGGCCGCGGAGTGGCCGGAGCCTCACCGGCGCCGGGGCCGGCTGCCGTGTCCCGCGGCGGTCGAGAACATGAACCATGCGGGCGTAACGGATGCTGGGCTTGGGACCGTTCCCGGAGACGATCTCGACAAAGTCGCCGACTTTCAGGCCGCGCGTGGAAATGTACTGATTCTCGCGTTCGACGTAGGTTCGCTGGTCGAACTCGAAGCGGTAGACGCGGAGATCGGACGTGCGAATCGCGAGCATGCCGGCGGGTCCAGTTGCGGCCTCGATTAGATCGCCTCGAATAAGGCCGATGGGAGCGATGCCGGCAGAATCGCCCGGAGCAGGGTCCTGGCCTGCGAATGCCAGCGCGCAAAGGCCCCATACCGGCCCGAATAGACGCAAGTCTCGCACAATGGGAAGCATTCCATCAGGCTCCAAGCGCCCGGCAAGCCAAAAGCGAAGCCATCGCCGGAATTCGACCGGGCGCCTTCGAACCGCATCGAGCGGCCGCGTTCGGGTTGCGGCCGGCGGTGCTTTTTCAGACGCCCTTGAGCACTTCGCGAATACGTTTCGCCACGGTCCGTTCTTCGCCCGGTTCGAGCATCCATACGGCCACTTCGACGCCCGTCGCCGCGCCCGGACGCAACTCGATCGAAGGGTCACCTTCACGCAGTTTCCTGACGGCCTCGAGCGCAGTCACATTCAGCGCCGCTTCGTCCCACGTGATTCGAAGGTGCGGCACGGAGTTCGAGATTTCCGGGACAAACGTTTCCGTCTTGACGGACTTGCGTGACGCGACGCTATCCGCAATGACCTTGATGCGCCGCTCCCAGTCGCGCCATTCGGCCTGGTGATCCTTCTTCAGGAACACTTCAACCGCGACCATCATGCCAAGCAACTCTTCCTTGTTCACCTTCATGCCGCGGCCGATGGTGTCGCTATTCGGCGGCCCGTTGAGCCGCGCCGCCTCGATGAGGTCTCTGCGGCCAAGCAGCAAACCGGCGCTCTGCGGTCCGCGAATGCCCTTGCCGCCGGAGAACGTCACCAGATCGAAACCCATCTTGATGTATTTCGAGAGGTTCTCCACGGGCGGGACGTCAGCCGCAGCGTCGGTAAACGTGGGCACCTTGTGCTTCTTGCCAAGTTCGACGAATTCGGCCGCCTTGATTTTACCCACCTTATCGTTCGCGTTGAAGAAAAGCATCATCGCGGTTCGGTCATTGACGGCCCGCTCCAACTCCTCGCGGGTCTCCACCTCGACGAACCTCGTTCCGCAGTTCCTCACCGCCCGGTCATAGCCGTAGCGGTGCGACTTCTGAACGACGACTTCGTTTTTCATGCCGGTTGAATCCGGCAGGCGCAGGATGAACTCCCGATTCGATCCCGTCATGCACGCCGCCGTGCCCAGGGTCAATGCCGATGCCGCACCCGCGGAAACCATAGCGGCTTCGGAGCCGACAAGCGAAGCAATTCGCTTGCCGACGGCGTCATGCACTTCCTGCAGACGGACGAAACGCTTCGAGGCGAATTCAATCGCCTGCACAACCTCCGGATGCATCAGGGACGCCGTGAGCGTTGTATAAGTCCCGGCCGCGTTGATGAACGGCTTGACCCCGAGTTCTTGAAAATAATCGCGGCGCGCCGGACTGGCGGCAACGGCCGCAGTCCCGCCAAGCAGCGGTACGGTCGATAATCCCTGCAAGAACCTGCGGCGATTTGGCATGGTGAGCCTCCTTACGATTCCCTCAGTGTACATCACCCTTGCGTCTTCTGGTTTCGAAAGATCTTAGCCAGAGTGCGCACGGTCTTGTCGACTTCTTTTTCCGTAACGACGTATGGCGGCAGAAAACGCAGCACCGTGTCGTGGGTGCAGTTCATCAGCAGGCCGGCATCCATCGCGTCGAGCACCATCTGTTTTCCAGGAACGGCCATATCGACGCCAACCATCAGCCCGTGGCCGCGGACCTCCTTGATGAAGGAATGCTTGCGGGCCAGGGCGTTCAACTCCGACCTGAAATAGCCGCCCACGCGGCGGATGGACGGCAGCAGTTCGTCGAGAATCTCAAAAAACTCAACGGCCACGCGGCAGGCGAGGGCGCTTCCGCCGAAGGTCGAACCGTGCATCCCGGAGCCGATCGCCGAAGCCGCGCGCTCGTTCGCGCAGATCACGGCGAGTGGCAATCCGCAGGCAACGGGTTTCGCGGCCACCATCACGTCGGGCATGATGACCGGGTCGGCGAGTTGATAACCGAAATATTTGCCGGTCCGGCCTACTCCGCACTGGATTTCGTCGAACACGAGCAGCGCGTTATGCCTGTCGGCGAGTTCCCGTGCTTTTCGCGTGAAAGAATGGTTCATAGGAATCACGCCGCCCTCTCCTTGAATCCACTCGATGACGATACCTGCGGTCGAATCCGATACGGCTTGTTCAAGCGCCGCTTCGTCGTTTGCGGGAACAAAGCGCACGCCCGGAAGCAAAGGCTCGAAGTCCTTGCGGTATTTTGGCTGGCCCGTGATGGAAAGGGCGCCAAGCGTCCTTCCGTGGAACGAATTGTCGAGGGAGACAATCTCGTGTTTCTCTGCTGCGATGCTATTCCCGTGCGCGCGGACCATCTTGAGCGCGCCTTCCATGGCTTCAGTGCCCGTGTTGGCGAAGAAAGTGCGGACCAGACCGCTGGCGCGGGCGAGCGTTGCCGCGAGCGGCCCCTGATACTGGTGGTAATAGAGGTTCGAAGAGTGGATCAGGAGCCCCGCCTGCTCGCGGATGACCTTGGTGATTCGCGGGTGCGCGTGGCCGAGCGCATTCACTCCGATGCCGGCGATGAAATCGAGGTAGCGCTTCCCTGTCAGATCGTAAACGTACGGTCCTTTTCCGCGCTGAAGCACGATGGGATACCGGGCGTAATTCTGAAGGACGTGCGCGCGTTCGAGGTCCATCACCTGCTGTGAAGGACTCGTGGCGATCTCAACGGTGGTCATTTTTTAATGATACATGTGGGAAGGACCTCCCGGCCGACCGTCAAGGTCCAGAAACGCTGATGGCAGGTAAGAACGGTACGTCATTCTTCGAAGGCAGCCTCATCCGGGATGTTCAATTCCTTCATCTTTCCCTGATACGAATGCCGGTACCCCGACGCCGGCCAAAAGACTTCGGTCCCTGTATCAACGTCGTGTACCCAAAACCACGATGCAGGGGGTAAGGTCGCTGCCGAAGGCCGTCTTCCGGTCCATGTGCGCGTAGCGGATGACCGGTTCGCCCGGGGCGTTCCGCGGCGTCACATTCAACGGCGCGCCGGCGAAGAAAGAAGTGCTCCTCCTTCCCCGTTTTCCCCTGGAAACCTAGTGTCTAGTTGCATTAGTTCTGGTACTACTGTATGTTGAGTCATGCGCCGAAAGTCCGCGAAATTTCAGCTCAGCGACGAAGAGATGAAGACCTTAG
>SYKU01000383.1 GCA_005808865.1 Acidobacteriota bacterium | reverse complement strand
TGGTTGCCGTTGAGGCAGGTGACGCAGTCGTATAGCTTGTGGCGCACCGGATGCTCTGAGATCTGATCGAACGTACCGCCGATCAGGTGCCGGAAGGCATGGCAACCGAAAACATACCCGCCGAGCAACACCACGTTGACCGCCAGGACAATGGTTCCAAGGCCGATTCCAAAGTGGCCGTCGAACCAAAGCGCCTTCCACACGTCGTAAACGAGAAAGCCCCACACCAAATAGGAAAGCCGCAGAAAGTAGCGGTGGAAATTCTGCATGACCAGCGGGAACGTTCGCTCTCCCAGATAACTCTTACGCGGCTCGCTCACCGAACAGGCTGGCGGATCGGCCCAAAATGATTTGTAATACGCGCCACGGTAGTAATAACAGGTGAAGCGGAAGAGTCCCGGTATCCAGAGAACAAGCAAAGCCGGCGAGAACGGAAGAAAATCGGGATACCAGGAAGGCTTCGGCCCGAACATCGCGTGCGGCGAATCCCCGAAGATCTCCGGCGAATAAAATGGCGAGATGTAAGGCCCCGACGTGTAGTGGTTGTTCTGCCAGGCGGCCCAGTTAGCGTAGACGAGAAACGTTCCCAACCCCAGGAAGACCAACAGAGGCGGAAGCCACCAGGTGTCGCGTCGCGAGGTCTGGCCGAAACGGCCATGTTTCCAGATTACATCCGGTGCCGCCATGTTGAGAGTCCGCCTTCGAGGAATTGCACTCCTGGGGTGGCAGTATATTACAACCTAACCCACGAAATCGATCTGGAAAATCCAGCCGGCGGTGGGGCTGTCGTTGTTCGGCCAGTTTGGATGGATGCCCGCATCGCAACTGATCAGCTTCCCTTCGTGCATCACCAGGCCGTGAGGATCGCTGGAACCTGGCACGAAATCCACCGTTTCCAGCACCTTGCCGGTCGCCGCGTCATACCTCACGAGACCAGGCTTACCTTCTTTGTGGCTCTTGCTGTCGTTGCCGACCACCTGCCAAATCGTTCCGTTGTCCCAGGTAATATCGTGATAACGCACGCGGTCCGGAAACGCCTGATAGAAAGGGATCATGAATTCCGGCTGCCACGTCTTCGGGTCCACGCGAAGATTCCCACGTAACCGCAGCGCGGAGATCCAGAGTTTCCCATCCTGCCACATTGCACCGTGGCTGCCGCCGCCGTCGTTCGCCGGACCGAGCGGGATCTGGCGGTGGCTGATCAATTTCGAGTTCATGTCGACTTGAAAAACGCCTTGCGGCGGCGCGTTGGCGACCATCCAGACATACCCGCCACCCACGGCCATTCCGCTCGTGTTGCGGGACGGAGTCTTGACGGTCTTCAGGAGCTTGCCGTTCCAATCGACGAGCCAAGCCGACTCGTCCAGGGATTTCGGTTCCGGCAGGTTGTAGGTAACGGCCTGCGCCCCCGACATTTTTTGCTCCCCAATCCACAAACCCTCCGGCGTTACGGCGAGCCCGTTGGGAAATCCTTTCGGGCTCTTGAACAGCTTCGTTGTCTTCGCCATACGGGACGGGACTCGGCGATTCCCCGCGTCTTTCCGGGCGGCGTGCGCTTGCTGTGCCAACGCGGCGCTCGCCTGTCCAAAGGCAAGGCTCGTGCCAATACTTGCTGAAAGGAATTCTCGTTTCGTCATAAAGCCTCCTTCAAAATCCCTTGCCGGAGCGACATGCTTTCTCCGAGCGGACGGGCTGACTTGGGGATTATATAACATTTGCGGGCCACGCAAGCTGCGGACGATTGGGCAGTGCGAAACAATCCGTCGACTTCGCGCATTAGTACTTGGTGACTGAGGCTGTCCGCAGTCTGCGCGGCAGGCCAGTTTGGACAGGTAGCGGCGAGATCCTACAGAGGGCAAAGGAGAAGATTGAAATGAACTGGTATGTGGAAGTATTGAAGAAGTACGCCGTGTTTGACGGGCGGGCGCGACGAAGGGAATACTGGATGTTCTTTCTGCTAAACATCCTCATTTCGTTCGCGATTGGGCTCGTCGCGGGGTTAACGCGAATTGGGGAGTTGTCCGTCCTTTATTCGCTTTCCGTTCTCATTCCGGGGATCGCGGTTTCCGTTCGCAGGATGCACGACACTGACCATAGCGGGTGGTGGGTCCTCGTCCCGATCGTCAACTTCGTTTTTGCCGTTACGGAAGGATCACAAGGAGAGAATAGGTTTGGAGCCGACCCAAAAGCCAAGGCATATGCCATGACCGCGTGACAAGGACTCCATCGGGCGTCGATTCCAGAACTCTAATCAAGGGCTGCTGTAAGAGTAGGGCACCGGCGCGTTGCGCTGTCGTACGTTTCCTGCGCCCGCTCATCGAACTGGACGTGCGGATTTCCCGCATCCAACTCTCCGGCCGTCTTCGGCCGGTGTCGCAACTGGTTTCCCGAAGGTAAACACCGTGCTCCCTTGCCGTCGTGGAGGCCGGGATAGGAGTGCGGCGCGGCGTCGGGTTCGAAAACACGCGTGGCGCCGCCAATCCGGTGGCGCCTCAGAGAACCTCCTCAATGACGCGAATGCCCATCCCCCGCATGTCGCGCGGAAACGCGGACGGCTCCACAAGATTCGCTTGGAAGTGGAGCCCCGGGATGCGAATCGATCCGCTGAAATACTGCTTCAGACAGGCGACAACGGGGGCTGCGGTGAACACGTACCCGTCATCGTGGGAGAGACGAAGCCGCAGTCGTTTCGGCCGGCCCTCTCTCACTCCGAGCGCATCCAACTGAAGCACGAGGCCAAACGGCGGCTTCGAAAACGTGCTGACGCTCCACCGGAAGAACCGCGCCCCCCAGCGAGTGGAGTTCGGCGAGAGCTTTAACGCCAGCATGAGAACGGGGATCGCGACATAGTCCGCGAATACGTTGAAACCAGCGACATAAAACCCAGTCTCTTGTAGAGACGGGACCCGCGCGGGAAGGTCGAACATCTCGTTCACGGCCATTGGGCTGCAACGCACGCGTCCGAAGGGCGCGCCAAAGTCAACAATGCGAGAGCCGGACCAGTTCTTCCCCCATCTTCCCTGCGCGAAGGAGACCGGGCTGTAATCCGCGAATTCCTCGACGAACTCCTGTATGGAATCTCCAGAAACTGAAAGCCTGGACCACGGCAGGCGCATCACGCTGGCGGTTATGGCCGAGTGCATTTCATCGAAATGACGGGCTGCGTATCGGACAATGGCCGCGGGAAGTCCCGGATGAAAGCCTCCGTCCGTGATGAAGCACGATCCGGCCTGTTCCACCTTCCCGGCCAGGCTCCTTAACGCGTCGAGCTTCCGGCGTGACGAGAGCAGCAGATCGAAGTAATCGGCATGAGCTGCGAGCGCCGCTTCCGCGACTACGGGCGTGTGACGGATCGTACAGGAGGCAACGATTACCAGCGCAACGCCTTCGAACGCCCTCCGCAACGAAAAGCCGTCCGCCGCATCGGCATAGCGAGCGAGAACGCGCCGGCCGCCATACCTGGCATTCAGAGTGCCGGCGAGCGCCTGCGCCTGCTGCAACTGACGTCCAGCCAGGATGATCGTAACACCGGTTTCGCACGCCAGAAGATCGGCTATTGCCCGCCCCGCGTTGCCGTAACCGCCGAGGATCAGGACCGCGCCGTCCATGTCAGGTCTTCTCGGATTCGCCTTTCTTTCACGCCTTCAAGCGCGGGAACCAGATTCGGCGGGCATTTTCGCCCAGGATGAGACGCCTCTCGGAATCCTTAAGCGGCAGCGCCTCGGAGAAAATCCGAACGTGCTCGGAATAGCTGATCTTGGGGGTCCACAGCTCACAGGGATAGCAACTGCCCCACAGACATCGCTCCGCTCCATAAGCCGCGATGATCTCCCGGCATGTGTGATGAAGGTCCTCGCACGGGTAGGGAAGGTTGGTTCCGGTCCCGATAAAATCGACCTTCGGATAGAGGTTACGAAATCGCGAGAGCCGGAGTACGATCAGCAGATTCGCGTCCAGGTCCCGCCCTGGCTTGAGATCCATGCAGTGGCAAAAGCCAATCGTCAGCCTGGGAAAACCTGCTATAAGTTTCGCGGCGCTCGGGGCCATGGCGGCTTGCATCAGGAAGATGTCAACCGTGATGCCTTCATCCGCCGCCATCTTCCACAGCGCGCGGACGCCGGGGTCGTCAAACGTCTTTTGCTTCGCGCTCGGGATGCCTCTCAGGGATCTGACTCCGAAGTCGCGAACGTACCGCTTCAGGAGCGCAGGACTTTCCGGGTTGTCAGGGTCGAGCGTCGCTACGCCGCAAACCCAATCGGGATTCGCCTTCGTGGCATCGCACAGGTAGCTGTTATCGTAGCCATAGTAAGTTACTGTCTGAATCGCGCGCACGGCGGAAACCCCTGCGGCACGGCTTTCCTGGCGCAGGTGTTCGATGGGCCCTTTGCCGGGAGGCGGCCTAAGCGGGCCTTCCCGTACCGGGTAGCGGGCCGCGTCATTGGAGTAGATATGTGCGTGGCAATCGATGATCAACATGTTGGCGGTGCCTCCCGCGTATTATAGTCACACTCCGATGAGACCAGGCGTTCCTGCTCTGGATCGGCGCCGAAGCCGTGCGCGGCTGGCCCGCGTGACAGGTGGAAGAGCACCGGTAATTGTCTAAAGGCAAGCAGGCGGTGAAGACGACCCGCTTGTCCTGCCACCGCTTCCGTCAACGAGGTGAAGCTATGGCTGAGCCTGATCGCCTGCAACTTGGGAAACCTGTGGCGGCGGATGGTGCTGCCGAAGAAGATCGAGAACTGGTCGCTGACCAGCCTGCAACAAGGGCTGGTGAAGACCGGCGGCAGGTTGGTCAAGCACGCGCGCTGCTACTGGTTGCTGCTGGCTGAGAGCCATCTGCCGCCGCAACTGTTCGGGAGCATGGTGCGGCGGATCGAGGCGCTCCGGCGGGGTGAAGATCGGTCCGGGCAGGTGGAAATCTTGAGAGAAAGGAGGCTGGGTTGTATACTGATCGGGTCTGTGAAACCCAAAACGGAAATCCCGAATGAATGAAATAACCAGAAGAGCGATGCTCGGATCGCTATCGGCTGCGGCGCTGCCGGCGCAACAACGGCGCGCCAGCCGCCCGAAAATAAAAATCACCGATGTACGTTGCGCCATCATCGGCCAAAGTCCCGTCGTGCGTATCGTCACCGATCAGGGCATATCCGGCTACGGACAGGCCGAGACGCGCAAGGTCTATCTGCGTCCCATGGTGCTTTTCTACAAGGACCTGATCCTTGGCGAAGATCCCACTGACGTCGAGCGCGTGATGATGAAGATTCGGCGCCTCGGCGCTTTCAAACCGTGGGGTGCGGCGGTCAGTGCAATCGAAATCGCGCTTTGGGACATCGCCGGGCAGGTGGCCGGCGTGCCTGTCTATAAACTCATGGGCGGTAAGATCCGCGACCGTGTTCGCATCTACAACGGTGGCTTGCGCCCTGCGTTCAAGGGCCAGGAACCGCAGCACTACGCCGAAGTCGTGCAGCAGATGAAAGAAGCTCCTGAAGGTTTCACGCTCATAAAGATGGCCGTGGCTTTCCACAACCCCGCGCAGATGAACGCCATGCCCGGTCAGTGGTACGACGAGCCTCGCACCGGCACGCCGCACAGCAACAAAGGCATGCTCACCGAGAAGGGCCTCAAGCGAATCATTGCCAGCGTCGAAGCGATGAAGAAAGTACTCGGCGACGAGGTCGGTCTCGCGCTCGACGCCGGGCCTGGCTGGATGATGAAAGACGCCGTGAACTTCTGCAAGGCGGTCGAGCCAATGCACTTGGCCTGGGTCGAAGATATGCTTACCGGCGACTACTCGCCCTACCCCAACGCTGACCTTTATCGCGACCTCAAGATGCAAACCACCGTGCCCATCCACACTGGCGAGCAGATCTACAACCGGCAGAATTTCAAGGACCTGATCGAGAAACAAGCGGTCGACGTCCTCGGCCCGGACCCGGAAGACGTGGGCGGCATCGGCGAGATGAAGTGGATCACCGAATACGCCGATCTGCACGGCATCCTCATGGCGCCGCACGGCATTTTCGACGGCCTGATCGGTCTCGCCGCCCACGTTCACTTGGCGGCGGCGCTGCCCCAAAACTTCATCGCATTCGAGTATCCATACGGACAGCCCGATTGGTGGTACGACATCGTAGACGGCCTCCCGAATCCAATCGTGAAGAAGGGCTTTATCGACGTTTGGGATAGTCCGGGCTTGGGTGTAACGTTCAGAGTGAACGCGGCCAAGGCGCGGCTATCGCCCGAAGATCGCGGCTTCTTCGACTAACTTCGCTTGCTCCCGTTGCCTCATGCTCACTCGTCGCGAATGGCTCGCCGCCGGCGCAGCCGCCGCGGCCCGCCGCGCCGATACCCGAACTCTGCACGCGGTCGGCCGTTGAACTCGCTGCGTTGCTGCGCGCCAACAAGGCCTCCGCGCGCGAAGTCCTCGACGCGCACCTGAAGCGCATTGAGGACACTACCCTTTACAAGAGACGCAATGAAGTTGAGCGCCTATTTCGCCCACTCAAAGGCTTCCGCCGCATCTTCTCCCGTTCTGAAGAGCTCGACGTGATGTTTCTTGGCTTCGTTCACTTCACGCTGATTGCCGATGCTCTCCGCTAGTGTTAACACACCCTGGTTCCCGTCATAACGAAATCGGATTGACTCAACTTGTCCAGCCATGGGATCTATAGGCGATCGAGGCTGGAACTTCGGCCTAAGCTACCTGTATTCGACAGGTTGCAGTTCCGGATTTGTCAACCTGCATGTCAGGGGCGATTTGAGCCAATTACTTGACAGCTTTTTCCAACTGGAGAATCTGTCAGATCGTATGAATCCTCTTCAGCCCCGGCCAGCGGTCGAAGTCTGCGTCGAAGCTGAGGATTGATCGGACCCCGTGCCGCTCCATGACCGCGATGTGGACGCTGTCTCGGGCAGACAGAAGTGCGCGATTCTGCACGATTTCACCTGCCCGTAATACGTCCGCCTTCTCGATTGCGAGAACGTCGTCCACGATTTCCAGCAGTAGTTGGAACGCCGGCCCGATCGCTTCCCGTTTTCCGATGGCAGCATACCGATGGAGGATCTCTTGCAGCACCTCGGCGTCAGTGACAAGGCGCTGTCCGGCCGCAATGAGTCGTTCCAGCAGAACCTGTGCCTCGCTTTTGTGAGGATGGTCTGCGCCAATGAGGTACATCGGGATGTTGGAGTCAACAAAGGTCAACCTTGGTACCCTCGCTCGATTTCGCTCAGAATCTGATCGATGTCCGCGGTTGGAAACGAGTACTGCGCACCGCGCCGAACTGCCTTCAACTTCGTTTCGGGGTCCATCACCGGCCTGCGCGCGCGCGCGTCCCGAAGCGCTCGGCGGACCCACTCACCAACGGTCAAACGCTCACGCTTGGCTAAGCGCTGGATCTCGGACATTTCAGGATCGGGAAGCAGTACTTGAAGACGCTTACTCATGCACTGAGTATAGCATGATCACTGGCGGAGCGCCGGACTTGAGCGGCGGAGAGGTAGTCGCGAAAGCGGGATCATGAGAAAGGATCGCATCCGAAACACCGCGCCAACGACAGGCAGTTTCCATCGCTCGACGGTTTTCGCGAGAACACCCTGCGCTCCTTCGAACGCGATAGCGCCGCGTAAGCGTATCCGATTTCCACCGCGCTGAACCTCGCTTCCAAAGCCAGTCACAACGAGTATCTGTATGTAAATAGGTAACTTAACAGATAGCTGCTTTGCCTCATGGTGTACCCTGTACTCAGGACGGAATTACCGTGATACCAAACCTTTCACTCAGCCCACGCCTCGGCTCGATTTGCGGAGCGGTCCCGCTTAGACCGCGCTGGCGCTTCTATCCCGCTAGCGAGCGGGGAGCCATACCCACTGTAGGCCACGCGACATGAACCCGAAAACACGAATTTATTCCTCTGCGTCACCCCCCTCGAAAGCAAATGATAATACGTACCTTATCAGTCGACCCAATACGCCTGGGCCGCATTCCGGTATTCCGGCCGCCCTCGCTCCCCGGCCCCGCCGCCGGGTGCCACAGAAACCACAGGCCCCTCGCCGCCTCCCCCGGAACGCTAAACAACAGAAGAAATCTTCTGCGTCACCCCCCTCGAAAACGAATGATAATACGTACCTTACGAGTCGACCCGTTACGCCTGGGCCGCATTCCGGTATTCCGGCCGCCCTCGCTCCCCGGCCCCGCCGCCGGGTGCCACAGAAACCACAGGCCCCTCGCCGCCTCCCCCGGAGCGCTAAACAACAGAAAAAATCTTCTGCGTCACCCCCCTCGAAAGCGAATGATAATACGTATCTTGCGAGCCAACCCAATACGCCTGATCCGCATTCCGGTACTCCAGCCACCCTCGCTCCCCGGCCCCGCCGCCGGGTGCCACGGAAACCACAGGCCCCTCGCCGCCTCCCCCGGGAACACAAAAAAACAGGAAAAAATCTTCCGCGTCACCCGTTTGGAGGTCGCCGGCGGCTGCGTTCCGCGCCGCCACGCTTGCATCCAGCCGCTGGGAGCGTTCGCGTGGCGCCGCCGGTTCCGGGTGCCTCGTACGCGACGTGCAACGGAACCTCGCGTGTCCGCCCCTGGCGCCCTCGGGTACTCTTTTTACTTTTCTGGAGTCGTGCCGCTCCCGCTCGATCAAAAAACCGGCGGGGCGTTTTGAAGCCGCGCTAAGATGAAACTGACAATGCCCCCCCGCGTGAAAGCTCTCTATCGGAGCTTCGGCCTCATGGAGAAAGTCTTCGCCCTACTCCTCCTCACGCGGGCCGTGTCCTCGTGGATTCCATTCCCCCCGGCGTCGCTATCACCGTTACTTTCGCACTCTACGGGATGACTGTGATCCTCGCCATCCGTTGGTCGCGGCGAGCCCTTGAAAAGGCGATGTGGCGGTTGCGAAACCGGCTCATCATCACTTACATGTTCATCGGCGTCGTGCCGATCGTGCTGATCCTCGCGCTCGCCCTCACCGGCGCTTACGTCATCACTGGTCAGATGGCCGTGTACCTGGTGAGTTCCGAGCTGGAGCGCCGCACGCGCGGCCTGTCCCAATCGGCGCGCACCCTCGCCGCGATGAGCGAGGAAATGCAGCCCGAAACGCTCAGTCGGATGACGGCCTTCATCCAAGGCCGTTTCCCCAGCGTCGAGGTGCTGGTTCGAGGTTCGAAGGACCTCCGTTTTCCGGAGACCTCGGCCCTTGAGATGCCTCCGAAGGGCTGGAAGGATTCTCACGGCATCCTTTTGCGCGGCGGCGGAGTCTACGCATGGGCGCATGAAGTGGATTCGGACACGGAAGTCACTGTAATTGCCCTCGTCACCCGTGAGTTTCTGACTCAACTCTACCCGAAATTGGGCGATGTCTCCCTCCTGGGTCTGCCGCTGACGGCGCAGGACCTCCGCGCCCCGCGCCGCGACCTCATCCCGCAGCAGCAGTACTTTTTTGACGAGGATCTGACATGGCTTACTCCGGTCAGCGTCGACGTCTGGGAAAGGCCCGGCAATCCCGAACTCGGCGCGTTGATCGTCCACTCGCGGCCCTCCGCGGTTCTCAGCGCGGTTTTCGGTCAAACCGTGCAGTGGACCCAGGGCGTGCTCGTGGCGTTCGTCCTGCTATCGCTTTCTTTTCTCGCCGTCGAACTGTTGGCGCTCGAGCGGGGCGTCCGCATGGCGCGGACCATCACCGGCGCGGTGCATGAGCTTTATGAAGGAACGCTTAAGATCCAGGGCGGGGATTTTTCGCATCGCATCCCCGTCCGGGGAAAGGACCAGATCGCCGAACTCAGCGCTTCTTTCAACAGCATGACTGAGAACCTCCAGCGGCTCTTTGTGGTCGAGAAGGAGAAGGAGCGCCTGCAATCCGAGCTGGTGATTGCCCGCGAGGTGCAGAACCAGCTTTTCCCGCGCACCGCCCCGGTCCTCCGGACGCTCCAACTGACTGGTGTCTGCCACCCCGCCCGCATGGTTTCGGGCGACTACTACGACTTCATGAACCTGCACGATTCCGCGGCCGCGATTGCCATCGGGGATGTCGCGGGAAAGGGGATATCGGCCGCGCTGCTCATGGCATCCATCCAGTCCATCATGCGCTCGCAATTATCCTCGGGCCAATGTCCCGGCGTCGCGGAGTTAGTGGAACATCTCAATCAGCAGCTTTACGCCAGCACATCCGCCGAGAAATACGCGACGTTTTGCTTCGGTATCTACGACGACCAGACCGGGCGATTCACCTACACGAACGCCGGCCATCTTCAGCCAATCCTTTTTCGCCGCGGACAGGCGCAATTGCTTGAAGTCACGGGCACGGTGGTCGGCGCGTTTCCGTCCTGCAAGTACGAAGAACGTTACGTTGATCTTGAACCGGAGGACCTGCTGGTTTTCTATACCGATGGCATCGCGGAGCCGGAAAACGCCTACGAAGAAATGTTCGGCGAGCGACGCCTCATCGATCTGGTAGTGAAGCATTCGCACCGCGACGGTCCTGAGATCGTCGCCAAAGTCATGGAAGCGGTCGAGCATTGGACGGGCACGCCCGAGCTTCAGGACGACATGACGATCGTGCTCGCGAGGAGAATCTGACGCCATGAAGGTCCTGACCGCTGCCCAGATGCGAGAAGTGGACCGCCGCACAATCGACGCCGGTATCCCCGGAATCGTCCTGATGGAGAACGCCGGATGCCGCGTCGTCGATTTCCTGGTTGAAGCTTTTCCACGGCTTTCCGAAGAGCGCATCGTGATTTTCTGCGGAAAGGGGAACAACGGCGGCGACGGACTGGTGATCGCCCGGCAGCTGTTTACGAGATTTCATCCGCGTTCGATGAAAGTCGTTCTGACGGATCTTCCAGCGGAGGATGCGGACGCCGGGAAGAATTTACGGATGCTTCTGGCGAGCGGAATTCCGCTTTCAGATTCCTGGAAGGACGGGGAAAGCGACGCAACTATTGTGATCGATGCGCTCCTCGGCACGGGGCTTCGCGGGCCTGCGGAAGGGCATCCGCTTGACGTGATACGCCAGATCAACACGCTGTTTCCGCTGGCAAAAATCGTCTCGGTCGATCTCCCGTCGGGAATGCCCGGTGACACCGGCGCTCGCGCCGGGGAATACGTTCGCGCGGACTATACGGTGACCTTCACGGCGCCGAAAATCAGCCACATCATGCCGCCCAACTGCGACGCTGTAGGCGAACTGCGAGTCTGTGCGATTGGCAGCCCGCCCGGTCTCTATGAGGACGACCCTGCAATTTTCCTGAATCTTACCGAGCCCCGCCAGTTTCGACGCCTCCTCGGCGGGAGGGCGAGACGGGCGCACAAGGGCGACTTCGGGCATGTGCTGGTGGTCGGCGGAACGAGAGGGAAATCAGGTGCGGCGTCGATGGCCGGGATCGCGGCGCTGCGCGCGGGGGCAGGCTTGGTGACGGTGTGTTCGGATGACCCGCCGGGCTACCCCGAACTGATGACGCAGCCGCTGGGAGACGATGTCGCGGCCATCGCGAAGGGCCGGGACGTGATCGCTATCGGCCCCGGATTGGGTACGGAGCCAAAGACAGCCCGGCTTGTGACGGAGGCCTTCGCCGCGTGTGCGCAGCCCATGGTGCTCGACGCGGATGCACTCAACGTGATGCCGAAAAGCCTGCCCGCCGCGGGCGCGCTTCGCGTCTTCACGCCGCATCCGGGAGAGATGGCGCGACTGACGGGGAGAAGCGTCGCGGAGATTCTGTCCGATCGTCTGGGAGTTGCCCGTTCCTTCGCCATGGAGCGCGGAGTCGCGCTCGTTCTGAAGGGCCAGCGCACGCTGATCGCCTATCCGAATGGTCAGGTATGGGTCAACCCGACTGGAACGCCGGCCATGGCGACGGGCGGATCGGGTGATATTCTTACCGGCCTCATCGCGGGCTTGATCGCTCAGCATCCCGGCGACGCGGAAGACGCGATTCTCGCGGCCGTGTGGCTGCACGGGCGCGCCGGTGAACTGGGAGCCGCCGAACTCGGCGAGGAGTGCCTGATCGCCACCGACCTCCTTCATTATCTGCCTGGGGCCATGAAGCTGTGAACGGTATTTTCCGGACCGGGTCCGGTGACGAGACCGTCGCCCTTGGACGGCGGATCGCGGAGGAACTGCCGAAGAAGGGCGTAGTCCTGCTTATTGGAGATCTTGGCGCCGGCAAGACAACGCTCGCGAAAGGGATTGTCGAAGGCCTCGGCGCCGCGGAATCAAACGACGTTTCAAGCCCGACGTTTACGCTGATACACGAGTATGGCCCCGTTTATCACATCGACCTCTATCGTCTGGATCTCGCTTCCGAAGTTGCCACGCTCGGTCTCGATGAGCTATTCGACCGCGACGCGGTTATCCTGATTGAGTGGGGCGAACGGTTTCCGGAATTGATGCCGCCCGATCGGGTGGAGATCCGTCTTCGCAGTCTGGATGGTGATGCGCGGGAGATTCGCATGGAGAGAATAACCAGGTGACGCGAAAACCAGAATGGGCTCTCGTGCTGGGATCGAGCAGTGGCTTCGGAGCGGCGGTATCGCTTGAACTGGCACGAAATGGAATGAGCATTTTCGGCGTCCATTGGGACCGCCGCGAGACCATGCCGCAAGTTCTCAACGTGATCGAGCGGATACGCGGCTCCGGCGGCGAGGCCGTGTTCTTCAACCGCAATGCCGGCGATGCGGCTTGCCGCGCGGAGGTGGTCGCGGCCATCGCGGAGCGCGGCGCCCGGGTGCGGGTGTTCATGCATTCGCTCGCTTTTGGATCGCTGAAGCCGCTCGTGGGCCCCGACCGGTTGAGCCAGCGTCAAATGGAGACGACTTCCGATTTGATGGGGCACAGTCTGGTCTACTGGGTGCAGGACCTCATCGCTGCCGATTTGCTGGGGGCTGGAAGCCGGATCTATGCGATGACCAGCGAGGGCGGCGGCAAGGCGGTTCCTCATTATGGAGCGGTGTCGGCGGCCAAGGCGGCTCTCGAGGCGCACATCCGCCAATTGGCGCTGGAGCTTGCGCCGCTCGGGATTACGGCCAACGCGATTTTGGCCGGCGTCACCGATACTCCCGCCTTGCGGAAAATTCCCGGCAACGCCGTTCTGATGGCCCACGCGATCGCGCGCAACCCGCACAAGAGGCTGACTACGCCCGAGGACGTCGCGAAATGCGTTGCCGTATTGTGCCACGAGAATACATACTGGATGACGGGCAATACAATTCACGTGGATGGAGGCGAGAATTCCATAGGCTAATGACGGAGTTGGAGCGTGCTGATGGCTTGCGAAAGGCCAGTGGCGTGGACGATCGTTTTTTGTCGGCTGCCAATTTCTCAGCCAGGGCTATACTATATGGCCCCGGCGCCACGCTGCGGCTTCGACGTGAGAATTCGATAAGATGAACGCGGTTGCCTACAAAGAATACGAGCGGCGCGCCTACGACGCAATTGCGGCCGCATGGACTGAGAACGTTGCCGCCAACACGGCCGCTTACGGACGCAAGCTCCTCGAATGGCTCCAGCCGACCCGGCACTCTCCCATGCTGGACCTCGCGTGCGGATCCGGCGACCTCGGAATCTATGCGGCCACGCGCTTCGAGTTGAACGTAACGGGTGTGGATCTCTCCGAAGGACTCCTCGGCCAGGCGCGGCAGCGCGCGGAGGGTATTCCCAACATCAGGTTCTATCATGGCGACGCCGAGAAGCTTCCCTTTAAGGAGAAGCAGTTCGACTACGCGGCATGCTCCCTCGGCGTCATGTTTTTTCCAAACACGTTGAAGGCTCTGGCCGAGATCCGGCGCGTGTTGAGGCCGGGAGGCGAGGCTTCGTTTGTCGTCTGGTCGCGTCCGCGCCGAGCCTCCTGTATTGGCGTCGCCGCCACGTCCCTTGCTCAGACCATGGCCCCCTGGTACCGGCGTCTTCTTTTCCGCGCGCCCCGCTATGGGACGCGTATGCTTTACAGCTACGTCGAGCGAACCATACCTGGACGTGGCCCTTCGCCGATGCGCTTTGGCAGGCCGAGCGCGCTGCCGGAACTTCTCGATCGCGCCGGTTTCGCCGGCCGCGCCGTGATCGAGCATACTGAAACCTGGCGCTACCGCGATTTCGACGATTACTGGGAACGCTTCATCCTCTCCACTCCCGGCCGGGCCCAGCATGAAAAGTTTTCGCAGTCGCAGATTGACGAAATTCGCGCGCGCATGAAAAAGAAATGCCGCGCCTACACGACCGCCGATGGATTGGTGTTTCCCATGACCGCCTTGCTGATCCGCGCGGAGCGCAGTTCACATGACCGCTGAAATAGAACTTCCCGGCCTCGAACAACTGGAGCGGACCTGCGAAACACTCCGCGCGCTGCTGTCGGCCTTGACCGGAGACGATGCGTTGTGGAAGGCGGCTCCCGATCGATTCTCGATCGCCGAGATCCTGGAGCACCTCTCTCACGTGGAAGGGCACTGCTTCCGGCTTCGCGTGGAGCGGATGGTTAACGAGGAGAATCCGGCAATAGAGGAATACGACCAGGATGCGCTCGCCGCCGCCGGGCAGTACTCAGGACGAGATCCCGAAGATTCCTTCGACCACTTCGAAGAGCAGCGCGAGTTGAACATCGAGTATCTGAGGGAACTGCCGGCGAGCGCGCTCAAGCGGGAAGCGCGGCATCCGGCATTCGGAACTGTGACCGTCGGAGAGTTGCTGGCCGAGTGGGCGTTCCACGATCTGGGACACATCAGGCAGATTGCCGAGATTGTGAGGTCGAGGAAATACTACCCGCTAATGGGGCCATTGCGCGGGCAGTACAAGATCAACCCGTAAGCCGGGGCGGGTCAATACCGGAGAGCTGCTGGCATTACCCCAGCAGCGCCAATTGCCGCTTCAGAAACCCGAGTATCTCCGCCGGAGAGGCCGCGCTTTCCACGGGAATCCGCAGTACTCCGGCCGGCGTAAATTGCGTGCCGGGCGTCTTCTTCACCAACTCCGTCAGTTTCGCCGGATCCACCCTGCTCTCCTGATGGAACTTGATGTTCAACATCGGGCCGCGCCGGTCGATGATCTCGACGCCAATTTTTTCGGAGGCCGTCTTCAGCGCCGAATACTC
>SYKU01000382.1 GCA_005808865.1 Acidobacteriota bacterium | reverse complement strand
TCTCCAGCGCCGTCATATGCGGGAACAGAGCGTAGTCCTGAAACACCAGTCCGATGTTGCGCGCCTCCGGCGGCCGCCCGTTCATATCGTGGCCGCCGATTGAAATAAAGCCGGAGTCAGCCCGCTCGTAACCGCCTATAAGGCGCAGCAGCGTTGACTTGCCGCATCCGGAAGGACCGAGGACCGCGAGCAGTTCGCCTTCATGAGCCTCGAACGAAAGATCCGCAACCGCGGACACTGCGCCGAAGCGTTTCGTCAGTCCGCGAACCTGGATCAAACGAGCACCTCTCTATTCCAGCGCTCGGTCATACTGTTCCAATGTTTCACATACGCGTCATAAGGGTAATAGCGGGCGCGCTGCGAGTACAACCGTTTCCACAGTGGATCGGCAGGCGCGGCTTCGGCGACGGGTGTGGGGAAGCCGGCCGCGGCGTAGGCGCCCTGGAACTGGATGCTCGCGAACTGGTTAAGGAACTCGTGCGCGAGCGCGCTGTGCCGGGTTCCCTTCGGAACGAGCCAGATGGCCTGAAAGTGCGCGCGGTCTGGCGTAAGCAATACGTCGACCGGGCGCTGAGCCGCGAACATTGGGAATACGTCCACGCTGTGAATGTTGCCGCAAGTCACGTTGCCTTGAAGCAGGTGAAACGCCATGTCCGGCGACGTGGACCACCACTGGCGAATCTTCCGGCGCCGCTCCCGGGCGTACTGAAACACGCTTTCGAAATCCTGCTCGATTGCTTCCGCGGCGCGTCCCGGCCAACCCATTGCCGCGAACGTGTAGAGCGACATGTAACTCGCTCGATAGAGTCCCGGACTCATTGCGAGGAAATCCTCCAACCGCTGCGGAGCGGAGGGCCGCAGATCGGTTCGATAGACGCCCGTGTGCATGGCGTCCGGCCACGTGAGGCCCCACTGTTCCCGGGCGACCCAGTTGTCGAGAGCGTCCGGCGAAAAGCCGCGAAGGTTGGGGATTTTTCCAAAATCGAGGCGCGCGAAATGACCCTGGCGTATGAGCGGGTAGACCTGGAATGGCGCGACGATCATGACGTCGTATGGCGGCTGATCAGGGGGCGCGACAAGGAGCTTTGGGATTTCCTCGCCCCATCCATTGTCGAAGAGGACAGTTGCACCAGTGGCCGTTTCGAAGAGCGGCTTGAGAAAGCGTTCGAACGTCTGGCTCCACGGCCCAGCCCACGTGAATACCGTCAGGACCGCGCCGTTGCGCTTTCGCGCACAAGCGGTCCCGAGCGAGGCGAGCAGGAGATGCCGTCTTGAGGTCAGATGTACAATTCTATCCCGGCGTTCGCGCGAAGGCAGCCTGCGGTTTTCAAGGAACGCTCCTGGAGGTTCCCGCGGAGAGGAAGGCCGGGAACCGTCGAGCGAAGGGTTTTGCGAGGGTTTGCGACTCGCCCCCGTCCATATCGCCGCCCGCAACAATGGCCTGCCAAGGAAAGGCCGTCCACTGCCCAATCCACGCTAGGGCCTGCGCGGCAGAGATCGCGTGTGACGCCTTCCATATTACGGTGAATTCCTGAATGCCTTGCGCCGAAGTGGCGAGTCGATCGATTTAACAGCCTCCATGGCGCATTTCCCAGGGTTCCTCTGTGCCCGTTCCTGTCGCCGCGCAGACGCCGGCCTTTTGTCGAAGAACGCTCCATTCGGTTCTGAAGGTCGTCCATGCTTCACGTCTTCCTGCTGAGCCGCCGTTGGGGTCTCAAGCTCAACTGCCAAAATCACATTCGGGCTTGCCCGATCTTCGCGCCGGCGAGACCGGTCAGCTACTCACGGACCAGAGCGGCTACCGTGGAGTCGCGTTCGGCGGCGAGACGGCGAACAGTAACCAGGATTTTTCGTCTACGGTGAGCGTAATATTCATGCCCACGGTACATGTTTAACCGCGTGAACACGAAAATGCGCGGGCAAGTGGCGCTCTCCGCTCCGTGCTATTCTGAACCCGTGAAAACAACGCTCGCGCTCCTCGCCGTTCCTCTATTCGCGGCGGACGCCGACCTGATTCTGCATAACGGCAAGATCGTCACTGTCGACGCGGGTTTCACCATCGCCCAAGCCGTCGCGGTGAAGGGCTCGCGGATCGCCGCAGCGGGGACAAACGCGGCCGTTCTGAAGGCGGAACGCGGCGCGGCCACGCGAATGATCGACCTCCACGGAGGTACTGTGCTGCCCGGACTGTTCGACAGTCACGTGCACGCCCTTTCCGCGGGGCTCAGCGAGTTTCGAGAACCCCTGCCACCGCTCGATTCCTTCGAAGCCGTCCGAAGCTTCATCCGGGGGCGCGCCGCAAAGACCCCACCCGGTGCGTGGATAGTAGTTCCGCGCACCTTTCCCACGCGTCTGCGAGAAATGCGCATGCCGACGCGCGACGTCCTCGACGTAACTGAGAAGCACCCGGTCCTGTTCGACGCAAGCTACGTCGTCGTCGTCAACAGCTTGGCGCTGAAGACAAGCGGAATCACACGCGCGACGCCGAACCCGGCGGGCGGCGAGATCGTGAAAGACGCCGCCGGCGAACCGAACGGGATTCTGAAGAACGGGCAGTCGCTGCTGAAGGGTCTGAACCGCGCCGAGAACTTCACGGAAGACGAAAAACTGCGCGCGCTTGAGGAAATGCTCAAGCGCTACGTCGAAGCCGGCCTGACGTCGGTTTCGGATCGTGCGGTGGACGCGGAGCAGATCTCGCTTTACCGGAAACTCCGCGCTGCCGCCCGTTTGCCAGTGCGCGCAACATTGACCTGGCGCGTGGAGGCTGCCCGGCCTGTCGAAACGGTCAACCAGGAGATCCGCGCGGCCGGATTCAAAACCGGAAGCGGAGACAACTGGCTGCGCTTCGGAGCATTCAAGGTCACGCTCGACGGCGGGATGACGATCGGCACCGCATACCAGCGCGCGCCTTACGGCGAATTCGGAACGCAACTCTACGGAACGACGAATCCCGACGACCGCGGGCAACTCTTTATTCCGCCAGCGAAACTGCTCTCCATCATGGAAACGGCGCGCGATCAAGGCTGGCAGTTGACGGCCCATTCCCAAGGGGGTGGTGCGATCGACAATTTCCTGGACGCGATGGAAGCCCTCGACCAACGGCGTTCGATCAGGGACTCCCGCTCCCATCTGATGCATGCGAGCTTTCAGAAGCCTGAAGCGATCGCGCGCGCGAAGAAACTCGCGATCGACGTGGATGTGCAGTCTCCGTGGCTGTACCTCGACGGCGCCGCGCTTGAGAGGGTTTTCGGCTTGCAGGGGCTTCGTTACTATTTCCCGTTGCGATCCTATCTGGACGCGGGCGTGATGGTCGCGGCCGGCAGCGATCACATGATCGGACACGACCGGAATTCCGCAACGAATCCCTACAACCCGTTCCTGAGCATGTGGATCGCAGTTACGCGCAGCCGGAAGGGCGCGGACCCCATGTGGCCGGTGGAGCGGATCCCGCGGTCTGAAGCACTAAAGATGCATACCATCTGGGCCGCGCGCATGCAGTTCGCCGAAGAGGAGAAGGGCTCTATCGAGCGGGGCAAACTGGCGGACCTGGTTGCGATCGACCGCGACTATCTGACCTGCGTGGAAAGCGAGATCAAGGACATCCGGCCGGTTCTCGTCATTCTTGACGGCAAGCCAGTTTACACGCGATAGCCGCGATAGCAAGCCGCCCGTGTGTCTGGCTGTGTGTTATAAGTAATGGTTCCCCCGCGTGCCTGAGGGCCAGATGAATCGAAAAAGTTTCTACGGTTGGTGGATTACCTTCGCCGCATTCTGTACATTCGGTATTGCCGTCGGCATCCCGTATTACAGCATGCCGTTCTTCTACGACTACTACGAAAAGGCGCCGTCGGCCGGCGGATTCGGGTGGTCGCGCCCGGACATCACGCTCGGATTCCCCCTTGCCGCTCTCGCGACGCTCTGGGTAGGGCCGCTGCTCGTGCACCGTTTCAGCCCGCGGAAGATGATCCTGATCGGAACGGCGTGCACGGCCGTTGCGATGGCAGGCTTCGGATTAATGGGCGGCGGTTTGACGCCCTACTATGGGCTGTGGGTAATCTATCTTGTAGGCTACATTTTCTCGGGGCCCATCCCGCATCAAGTCATCATTTCGCATTGGTTCCGGAAGAAGCGCGGCGTGGCGATGGGCGTCGCGTACCTGGGCGTGGGTGTGTTCGCGGCGGCGTCCACGAAATATATCGCAAAACCTCTCGTCGAACAGTTTGGATTCCACACCGCGCTGCAGGTGATGGGCGGACTCATGCTGCTCGCGTGGCCCATCGCCATCTGGGTCATGAGGGACAAGCCTTCGGAGATCGGCCAGTTCCCGGACGGCACGCCCGATTCCGGCGGCTACACGGCGCCGCCTCCACAGAGCTTCCACTACCTGCTGCGGCAAAGCTCGTTCTGGCTCCTCGTGATTGGGAGTTTCTGCTCCATCGGCTCCATCGGCTCCATCAATCAGCACATGAAGTTGATCTTCAAGGACCAGGGATTCACAGACCAAAAGATGCTGAATAGCGCGTTCGCGGATGCGCTGTTCTGCATTAGCGTCTCAAGCATCGCCGGGCGCCTGTTTATTGGCTGGCTCGCGGACAGATTCCCGAAGAAGTACGTTATGACGATCACTTACGCTTTGGTCGCCATCACGATTCCGCTGCTGCTTCTCGTGAGACCGCCTGAGACGCCCTATCTGTTCGCGATCCTCTTCGGTTTCGGCATGGGCGCGGATTACATGCTGATTCCGCTTATGGCCGCGGAGCAGTTCGGCGCGGCCACACTCGCGCGGGCGATGGCGATTATTCTTCCCACGGATACAATCGGCCAGACTTGGTTTCCCTACGGCGTATCGCTGCTGAGGGAGCATTTCGGGGACTACAGCATAGCGCTTGGATCGGTCTTCGGGTTAGCGGTGGTAGGTGCTTTGGCGGTGGGATTGCTTCCCAAACATGGCCGGCAGGATGAGACATTTCACGTACAAGACCCTAAGGGACCTGCGGCGGGGCGCTGAGGAACATGGCGCAAGCCACGTTCGGTTCGAAGACGATCCGGAACAAGTGAAGGCCCTGCTTGCCCGGAAGGTTCCGGTAGGCGGCCTGACGGTAGGTAACTCGCTTGCGATTCATCCGATGGAGGGTTGCGACTCGACGCCAGACGGGAGGCCGGACGAACTCACGTGGAGGCGGTACGAACGATTCGCCCGCGGCGGCGCCAAGCTGATTTGGTTCGAGGCGACCGCGGTCCGCGAAGACGGCCGCGCGAATCCCCGCCAGTTGTGGATCAGGCCGGACAACGTGTCGGACTTCGCGCGCCTGGTGGACCGCATTCTCGAAGTGCATCGCGAGCGGTTCGGCACCGTGGGCGACCTGCTGATGCCGTGCCAGTTGACGCACTCCGGCCGCTACAGCGTACCTCGAAAGATCATCGCGTACCACAATCCTCACATCGATAAGAAGAGCGGGACGCCGCCCGGCTGGCCCGTGATCTCCGATGACGAAATCGAGCGTCTGGAAGACGATTTCGCGGCGGCCGCCAAACTGGCGGTCGCGGCCGGGTTCCGCGCCCTCGACGTGAAGGTGACGCACGGCTACCTGATGTCCGAGCTGCTCGGAGCGAAGACCCGCGAGGGACGCTATGGTGGCCCGCTTGAGAATCGGGTTCGGATGACTCGAAACGTGCTAGGGAAGATACGGGCGGCCGTGGGCGGCGGCGTCACCATCGCGATGCGCCTCGGGTGCTTCGACGGCGTGCCGTATTTCCGCGATCCGGCGACGGGCCTCGGCGTTCCATGCGATTTCGAGACGCCGTATCCGTACGGCTTTGGCGTGGACGCGGCGAATCCACTGGAGCCCGATTTGCGCGAGGTGAAGCAGGCGATCCAGTGGTTCAAGGAGTGGGGCGTCGAAGTGTTGAACGTATCGATGGCATGTCCTTACTACAATCCGCACATTGGGCGTCCATTCGAAAAACCGGATGACGGAAACTACGAGCAGCCGGAGCATCCGCTCGCCGGCGTGGATCGTCATTTCCGCGTTGCGGGGGAGTTACAGCGGACCTTTCCGGACTTGCCCATTGTAGGGACCGGTTACAGTTGGCTCCAAAAGTACGCGCTGAATGCAGGGGCGAAGAATATTGCGGAGGGCAACATCAGGTTCGTGGGTGTGGGGCGAAATGCGCTCGCATATCCGGATTTCGCGATGGACGCGCTCGCGGCCGGTGAACTGGACGAGCGGCGCGTGTGCAAGACGCTGACGTATTGTACGTTCCTGATGCGGCAGAAGAACCATCCATTGGGTCAGTTTCCGACGGGGTGTCCGCCGTTCGACAAGGAAGGCTACGGTGAGATCATGAGAATCGCGCGGGCGGTTCAGCGGGGGAATTAGCGGTCGCTACTCACGATGCGCCCATCGCGCATGTTTACGATCCGGTGGGCGTACGCCGCAGCCTCCGGGTTGTGAGTGATCATGAGGATCGTTTGTCCCAATCGCTCGTTCAAGTCGCGAAGCAGGGCGAGGACGGTCTGAGAGTTCTGGCTGTCGAGGTTGCCCGTGGGCTCGTCGGCCAACAGGATCGCCGGATGGTTGACAATGCCGCGGGCGATCGCCACACGCTGCTGTTCCCCTCCCGAAAGCGCGCTCGGCTTATGCTTGAGCCTCTCCGAAATACCCAGCAATTCGAGCACGTCACGAAACCTGGCGCTTTCGCCTTCCCGATTTCCGCCGATGTCACGCGCGAGCGCGATGTTGTCTCCCGCCGTGAGTATCGGCAACAGGTTGAACTTCTGAAACACGAATCCAACCGTTGTCTTGCGCAATCGCGTGCGCCCCGCGTCACCAAGCAGGGTGAGATCTTGATTCGCGACCCGCACGGCTCCCGCCGTCGGAGGAGTCAGTCCGCCGATAATGTGGAACAAGGTCGACTTTCCCGATCCCGAAGGGCCCACGATGGACAGAAATTCTCCGGATTCCACTTCGAGGTCGATTCCACGCAGCGCCTCGACGTCCACCTTGCCGACACGGAAAGTTTTCCGCAGGCCCCGGATTTCGATAATCGAACCCTTACTCATAGGCCAGCGCCTCAATCGGATCCTGCCGCGCCGCGCTCAACGCCGGATAGAGCGCTCCGAGGGCTGCGCCGGTCATTGCGATGAAACCGGCGATCGGCCACCATTCGGGGACGATCGCTTGCGTAAGCGAGGCGGGTATGAGCTTCATCATCAGCCATCGCGAACCATAGCTGAGCCCGATGCCAGCGAACGATCCCGCCACGGAGAGAAGTAGCGCTTCAATCAGAATTATCAGGAGTACATAGCCTCGCGAGGCTCCGAGCGACTTCAGAATTCCGATTTCGCGCGTGCGCTGCAAGACCGCGGTGTACATGGAGAGGAACACAACGGCGAAGCCGATAATCACCGAAACAACCGTCATTACTTTTATGAAAGTCCTGAGCTCCGGCAGATTGTTGACCGAAATGAGCGAGGTGAACTCTTCCATGGAGTAGATGGGATAGCCTTCGAGTTGAGCGCGGAGCGACGCGATGACTGTCTCCACATTCGCGGGGCTGTCCACCTTGAGGAAGATCTGGCTCAACTTACCGCCATTGCCCGTGAGGTCCTGAAGGGTTGCGAGCGGCAAGACGATACGGGCGAGTTTTCCGGGCTCAGCCACGCCGCTTACCCGCCACTTGCGGTTCAGCATTTCGATTGTACCGCCGGCCTTTACGCCTCGTTGGCGCGCGTAAAACTCGTCAAGAATCACGTCATCGGGGCCCTGAAACGGCCCGCCGCCGATGAACTTGAAGCCTCCGCTCATCTTGTTGAACTCATCGAGATCGACCCCCGTCACCATCGTGACTGCGGCTACGGGATGTACCATAGTTCCCGTGGCAATCGTTACGTGAGGCTCCGTGCGCAGTTTGTCGAGGAGTTTCTGACTCATGGGAGCAGTACTAAGGCTGATGAGCGACGTGCCTGGAGGGCGCACGGCAATATCAGCTCCCACTCCGCGGGCCCTGCGTGCCGAATCGGCGAGCATCCCCTGGCTCAGGCCTACCAGTGTAAGCATCAACGTGACAGGAATTCCGATCAGGAACACACTCAGCGCAGTGCGAAGCGGGCGATGCTTCAGATTCTCGAGGACAAGTTTTAGGATCACTTCTTCCTGGGGTCCCTCGGCGGTGCGAGCGCTGGACGCGCCGCACCCGCCGTACCGGCTGGAGTGGTATCGGGTGCGGCGCCCGGCAGCGGCCCGAGGACCTGCAACTCCGTTTTCTCCGGACGTTCAAGCACGAATGTTTCATCCGTCACGAGATTTTCCTTGTTGATATCCATCTTCGTGATAGTGATCACAACGCCATACTCGTCGGCCGGCCGGTTGATTTCAATATGCGAAGGAAACGGGACGCCATCGAAGCTTTTCCATTCGCTGTACCGGGCGTCGGTGAGGATCGCTCCGGCCGCGCTGAAGACCTTTTGCCGGATGATACGCAGCGTGAAGCGGTCGAACCAGACATTGCGCCGGAAGTACAGTTGGCCGTCGGAGGCGCGGTTAACCACGTATAGGACGTAGTCGGCATTTTCCTCGTCCGTGAAATTCTCGACAATCGTCAGGTCGCGATCGGAATCGACCGGCTGCACGATCAACGCTTCGAGAAAGTGCTGGGGACGCAGGTTCTCCAACTTGTTCGGGGAGGGGGCGGCGATCTCGTTCCGGCCCTGGACGAAGCGGTTCTTTCCCGGGATATAGAGTTTGAACTCGGAGCCGTTGGAGACCATGTCGAAGGCCTTGTTGCGCACGACGGGATAGAGTCCGATCAAGCGAATGAAGTTGGGTCTCCGGAAGAGAATGTAAGCCCGCACATCTTTGTATTCCGTGATTTGGCCGGAATCGGCGCTGCCGAGAGCGGGGACCATGTCTACGGTGGCGCTAAAGCTGTTCACGGACCCGTAGAGTGAGGTGATTCTGTCGATCAGCGTTTTCTTGTCGGTGGTAATCAGCTTCTGGGAGGGATTGGTGCGTTTGTGGCTGATCTGGCGACGGCGCACGAGGCATGAGGCGCAGACCGTCATTAGAAAGACGGCGAGCGCGAGACGCCCTGCTAAACGAACCCTCAATGGCATTACTTCATTGTAGGCAAGGCGGCGGTTGCGCTGTCAATGTTTCAGCATGTTATATTGAAGTTGTACGTCCTGTG
>SYKU01000381.1 GCA_005808865.1 Acidobacteriota bacterium | reverse complement strand
TCTGGTTTGGAATTGGCTTCGAAATCCTATTTTAAGCCAGAAGCCCCTCCTTGAAACATAAAGAATAGTTATTGTTTCAATTGGTTTTGCAAGAGGCTCCATTGAATGGGAGATCGTCGGATTCTCCGGTCTGGGGGGCCCAGGAAGGGGGCATGGGTTGGAAGAGCGTCTGAAGAACTTAATGCAAGAGCTCGGAAATGCAATAAACGAATCTCTGTCGGATTCGGATCGCATCGCCGAGGCGATCGGCGACATCAAACGTGCCGGATACGACGTGTTTCTGGTTCTCGAAGCCACCATCGGCTTCAACAAACGCGACTCTGACTCAGTTGACGACGACGGCGCGTCCGAACCCTCGCCATCCTTCGAATCTACGGGAAAGATCAGCCTGACCAGCCAGGATCACAAGTTCCTGCGGGCACTGAAAATATCCGTCGACGATCAATAGGCTTCAGTCGAGTTTTTGGTAGACGCCCCACGTTTTCGCGACAGCTGTTTCCCAGGTAAACGCCGCCGCCCGCTGTAGCCCCTTCTCAATCATCAGACCGCGCAGTTCAGAATCTTCCGCGAGCCTGCGAATTGCCTCCGCGATGGCGGCCGTGTTTTCGGGATCGACAAGGAGCGCCGCATTGCCTGCAACTTCAGGAAGGGCGGAACGGTTCGACGTCACAATGGGAACTCCCGCCGCCATCGCTTCAAGCAGCGGAATGCCGAACCCCTCGTCAAGCGATGGGAAGGCAAAGACGGCGGCGCGCGCGTACCAATCGGCAAGCGCGGAGTCGGTCAGGTAACCGGTGAACTCAATCGCTTCGCGGCGGGGGCTGGCCTCAACTTGGCGGAGGATATCCTCGGATCCAAATCCGGCAGATCCCGCGAGAACCAGACGCCAACCGTCCAGTCCGGTTTGTTCGAAGGCGGCGATCAGGCGGCCCAGGTTCTTACGCCGCTGGACAGCGCCGACATGAAGGATAACGTTCTCTCGTGCCCGCACTGCCGTGTGCAGCGGCATTCGACGGATGCCGTGATGGATTACCGTGATGCGCGCGGGCTCGACTCCGAGCAGTTCCTCTACCTGACGCGCCGTAAAGGCCGAAACCGCGATGATGTGATCGCTGCGCGCCGCGGCGTCCGTGGCCTGGGCCGTAAAGCGCGCTCGGAACTCCGGTGTTGAATAATCTCCGGTCATGACGAAGAGGTCGTGAAACGTCGAGACCATCCGGCGAATTCCCCGCGCCGGGGGAAGGCGCTGGTTCAGCCCATGGAAAAGCCCGCAGGAAAGCGGCATGCCAAGCAGGCGCCGGCGGCAGTTTGGTGGAATGCTGCTGGAGAAAGAACGAAAGAACCGGTGTGGACGATAGCAATAGTGGAAGATGGCATCGGCATGCGCGCCCGCGAGACCGTGCATGAGTTCCTTCGAATAGACGCCGACTCCGGAGAGATTGGCGCCAATGCTGTACGTGGCGTCGAGCGCGATTCTCAATGAGGCAACCGGTATTCCTTCAATTTTCGATAAAGCGTAGACCTGCCGATTCCGAGCAGGTGCGCAGCCATGATGCAATCGTTTTGCGTGCGCAGGAGAGCATTCTGAATCGCCCGCTTCTCAACTTCGCATAGAGGGATCACGTCGTGCGGTTCCCCAAACGTGACAGGTACGCCCCGCGCTCCGCCTTCAAACCCCACCGCGGCGGCAAGAGATTGCAGGGGCGAATAGGCGCGCCGGTAGTTTACGATGAACGAAGGAAGATCAGCGTGACGCAGGATCGGGCCTGAGTTAAGCGCAACCATGCTCTGAATGCAATTCTCAAGCTGACGGATGTTACCGGGCCAGTTAAAGGCAAGCATCGCATCCAGAACCTCCGGCGTCAAGATGTACCGGCGGTCGAGACGCGAGAGGAAATGCTCGACCAGCACCGGCACGTCCGCTTTCCGCTCCCGTAGAGGGGGGAGCCGCAGAGTAACCACTTTTAGCCGATAGTAGAGGTCTTCCCGAAATCGGCCGCGCTCCACGTCCGAGGCAAGGTCGCGGTTCGTCGCGGCAATCACGCGAAAATCCACTTTGTGCCGGGCAAGCGATCCCAGCGGACGGATCTCCCGTTCCTGCAGCACGCGCAAAAGTTTCACCTGAAGGTCGAGGGGAAGATCGCCGATTTCATCAAAGAAGGCGGTGCCGCCGTGAGCGAGGTCGATCAGCCCCTGTTTGGCTTCACCGGCGCCGGTGAAGGCGTTGCGGGTATGGCCAAAAAGATCGCTTTCAATGAGCGGTCCCACGACGGAACCGCAATCGATGGGCACAAACGCACCCTGCGGGGAGCCATTGTAGATCTCGCGGGCAGCGACTTCCTTGCCGGTTCCACTCTCTCCCAGAAGCAACACCGGCGAGCGGGAGCGTCCGAGCTTTTCGATGATTCCGCGGATGTGAACGATCTGCGGGGAGATTCCCAAAAGGCCATGGGAACGGCTCGTTGGATGAGGGTCCATGAGTTGTTCCTATTATACAGGTACATCGGCGGAGCGATCTCATGGATCGAGACGAACGGCGAAGGCTTCCTTTGTGCCGCCGGCCTGAATCCGCTCCGCGAGCGCTTCCGCGCGTGCGAGCGACGGCTCGGATCCCACGAGCACGCGCCATGCGGATCCGCGATCCGGGCGGACGATCTTCGCCGAGCCATAGCGCCGCTCCATGCGCGCGCGCAGGCGGTCGGCGTTCGAGCGGTCGCGAAAAGCGCCAACCTGGACGGCGTAGGCTGAAGCCGGTTCGAGAGACGGACCCTGCGGGCTCAAAATCTCCAGGCGGACGCGTGCCAGTCCGGGGCCGATCATTCCAATGGCGCCGGCTGCGGCCCTGGACAGGTCGATGATGCGCCCGCCGACAAACGGACCCCGGTCGTTGATGCGGACTTCGACGGTCTTGCCATTATCAAGGTTGTGCACGCGCACGCGCGTTTGAAACGGAAGCGTGCGGTGGGCGGCCGACACCTTATCCATGTCGTAGACTTCGCCGTTCGCCGTGAGGCGTCCGTGATACGGATTGCCGTACCAACTCGCGATGCCGGTTTCATTTTGCCGGGGAGACACGGCCGGTTGCGGGGACGTACGCGGAACCGGGATCGGTTTCTTCTTCCTGGCGCAACCTCCCGCAATTACGGAAGCCGCCAGCACGATGATCGCGACTTCCCATCGACACATGCTCACTTCGTGATACTATCGTGCGTTTCGCATCGGAGCAACTGGACAAATGACCTGGACCCAAAACTACGACCCTTTCTCAAATGCAATTCTCTCGACTCTGGTTGCGTCGATCCCCGTCGTGCTTCTCTTCGTCCTTCTCGCAGCAGTCAAGATTCACGCCCATACCGCCGCCGTCGTCGCTTTCGGCGTGGCTATCGTTCTCGCGACGTTCGTTTTCGGCATGCCATGGCCGATGCTCGCGGGTGCGGTCGCGCATGGACTCGTATACGCGGTGGTTCGAATCGCCTGGACACTGCTGTGCGCCGTCTTTGTCTACGAACTGACCGTCGAGACCGGGCATTTCGAGATCATCAAGGAATCGATCGGATCGGTGACGGCCGACCGGCGGCTTCAAGTGCTCCTGAGCGCGTTCGCGTTCGGCGCGGTGCTTGAAGGTGCGGGCGGAGGAGGCGCGCCGGTGGCGATCGCGGGAGCGATGATGGTGGGGCTCGGCTTCCGTCCGTTCGACGCGGCGGTGCTTTGCCTGATCGCGAATACTTCTCCAGTGGCGTACGGGGGTGTTGGAAATCCGATCCGCGCGCTTGTGGCAGTGACGGGTCTACAGGACGCGGACCTGAGCGCGATGGTGGGACGCATCCTGCCATTCACGGCGTTGATCCTTCCGTTCTGGCTGATCCGTTCGATGACGAACTGGCGGAATACGCTCGCGGTTTGGCCAGGCTTGCTTGTGTGCGGAACGGTTTTTGCGTGCGTTCAATTCTACTGGTCGAACTTTCAGGACAGCGCGCTCGTGGACATCATCGGCGGCATGGCGACGCTCGTGGCGCTCGCGATCTTCTTCCGGATGTGGAAACCGGCGGAGTTGTGGAGGTATCCGGGCGAGGCAGCTGTGAAGGCCCGTACCGGCAAGTACACCATTGGCCAGGTGCTCCATGCCTGGTTGCCCTTCCTCTTGCTCGCCGCTCTGGTAATCATGTGGGGCGTGCCGTCGGTGAAGAAGGTTCTCGATTCCACTTCGTTCGCGATTCCCGTGCCCTCGCTTCACAACGCGGTGGTCCGGATTCCGCCCGTCGTAGCAAAAACGCAGATGGAGCCGGCGGTGTTCGATCTGGCGTGGCTTTCCGCGATCGGGACGGCGACATTTCTCGCAGGCATCATAGCCGGGCCGCTGCTGGGACTTTCGATTAGCCGTACGTTCGGGATTTTCTTCCGTACCTGTCATCGAATGCGTTTCAGCATGCTTGCGATCATGGCGATGCTTGGCCTCGGCTTCGTGACGCGTTATTCGGGCATGGACGCGGTGATGGGCCTTGCGATGACGCACACAGGATCGCTCTTCCCGTTCTTCGGAACGATGCTCGGATGGTTGGGAGTCGCGCTGACCGGCACCGACGCAGGCTCCAACGCGCTCTTCGGCAGCTTGCAGGTGATCACTGCGAACAATCTGGGAATCAGCCCTGTCCTGATGGCGAGCGCGAATTCCGCCGGCGG
>SYKU01000380.1 GCA_005808865.1 Acidobacteriota bacterium | reverse complement strand
GAAGGCCGGTCACTGGTTCTTCCGTTCGAATTATTTACGTCAGTGTCCGGGAGGCTGGTTGGGATTCGACTAAAGGCTTTGGGATCCATGTGGAAAATATTTCAAGTGTTGTGACCGGAGACGGGAGCTTGAGCGGCGTGCCGCAGGGGATAGCGAGAGCACGGCGGCGCTACGCGCGGCCGGCAAGTGGAACCAGTTGCCCCACCAACCCAAGTCACACAGGCCTGTAAGCTATGTTTTATCATGTACTTGAAGGGGGGGTGACGCAGAGAATTTATTTTCGCTCTTTCCGCGGGGCGTGCGCGAAGGCCGGTCACTGGTTCCTCCGTTCGAATTATATAGGTCCGGGTCCGGGAGGCTGGCTCGGATTCGACTAAAGGCTTTGGGATCCATGTGGAAAATAGTTCAAGTGTTGTGACGGGAGACGGCGGGAGCTGAGCGGCGTACCTCGGAGGACAGCGAGAGCGCGGCCGCTTCGCAGGCAGGTTCGGTTTCGCCGATTGAAACGCGGAATCCCCAAAACGGTTAAGCCGGGGCCGGCTACGCGGCGAAGCCCCAACTTGCCCGGTATTCGCCGTTCGTGCCGCCTTCGATGCCCCCGGCGACGCGCAGCATGATCGATATCTTCGAGGCCATGTCGCGGCAGTTTCCGGAATGACCCGCGCTTCATTACTTCGAAGGCACGATCAGTTTCTCGCGGCTCGACGGTCCTTCCACGCGATTCGACTCGTGTCTCTACGCCACCTCTCCTATGCTGCCGCGCCAGAGCCGCTCGGCCAAACGCATCGAAGCGGGTGACGTACAAGGAGCACGGAGCGCCAGTCGAGCAGCATCGAGGAGAACCAGATGCCATGCTTGAGACTACTTGAGCCCAAAAGGAGACCACCGCATGAAAATTCGCGACCTCGTGTCCGCTTGCCCCTTTGCGGCAGTCGCACTGTTGTGGCCGGCTTGTATCCTCGCAAATGCGCAAAACGCGAAAGACGCAGCCGCGCCAGAGCCTGAGACATTGAGTACGGTCTATTATCTCGATGCAGCAAAGAATGCCCTCACGACATTGGAACGCCAGACCGCAAAAGCGAGCTCAGGCATGTTTCACGGCTCGGCCGAGGTCAAGTCAGAGAGGTCTCCTGTTCGGATCGACGTTGATAGCGCTCAAGACTTCGTTGTGAGCCTCCCGGTCGGTGTTGATCCTAATAAGTTCGAACTGTTTCTCATGGAAGTCAAAAAGGGCAAACGACGTATCGTCATGAGGGTCCGCGATGTAGACGTCCCAGCGGAATCCACGGCCACGCCGGTCGGCCTTCCCATTTGTGCACTTGTCGCAAGGCCGCCGTCACCGCTGAAACTTGCGGTCCCGTTTCCTGCCACGGTAGTGACCGCTCCGTTCGTAGCCTTGAGAATACGATTGCCGAATGCAGTCGCGACGTAGAGGCTACCTGCGGCGTCCACGGCCACATTGGACGGGGCATCCCCGTTGAGCACCGACGGGGTGACCACTGTGTCAATCACGCCGTTCGAGACCTTGCGAATGCGACTGTTACCGTAGTCCGCGATGTAAAGATTGCCGGCGGCGTCTACTGCGACGCCACGGCCAAGGGACAACCCTAACCGCGCGCTGGTCGCAGGGCCGTTGTCGCCGCCGAAACCTGACGTGCCGTCCCCCGCCATCGTCGTGATTACTCCGTTCGAGACCTTCCGAATACGGTTATTGAACGAGTCCAGGATGTAGAGGTTGCTTGCCGCATCTACTGTTATGGCGTAAGGAAAATTCAACTGGGCGCTGGTTGCAGGCCCGTCGTCGCCGCTGAAACCCGATGTGCCGTTTCCCGCTACCGTGGAGATCACGCCGTTCGAGACCTTGCGAATTCGATAATTGAGAGTGTCCGCGATGTAGAGATTGCCGGCCGCGTCTAAAGCAACGCCGGAAGGACTACTCAACCCGGCCCTCGTGGCCGGGGCATTGTCGCGTGACGTCTCATCTCCCGCTACTGTGGTGATTACGCCGTTCGAGACTTTCCGAATCCGATTATTGATGCGGTCCGCGATACAAAGGTTGCCCGCTGCGTCCATAGCCACGCCCGCAGGGCTGGATAACTGAGCACTGCCGGCAGGCCCGCCGTCACCGCTGAAACCAGGTGCCCCTTTTCCCGCAACCCGTGTCACGACACCAGTTGCGTCCAGTCGGAACACGGTGTGGAGCAACTCGGAACTGAAGAAAACATTGCCTGCGGAGTCTGTATTGACCCACTTTACATCTCCCACGCTAGCGGAAACGCCTGGGATGTTGTCTGGCAAGTAGCCGCCGGCAAACGTGCGAACTGTATAGCCCTGTCCCAATGCCGAGGAGATGGTAACTAAGACGATGACCATCGCCCTGAGCAAATGCACAATGTGACCTTCAGACAATTTGCGGATGCCCCGCGCGATAGCGCCGCGTCCAGAAGCGTCCCAGATTGTCCGCGTCTGCCATTCCGATCGCATCGGAGTCGATCCTCAAATAGTCCTGAACAGGACTGTCATGGATCGTACAGCGCTACGACACGCGATGCAAGGGCCACAAGACGTAGATTTGCTCGTGGTGATTTTGCTCGGGTCAGCGCAGTCTGAGGAAGTGGGGGCGAGCCGAGAGATTCCAGCGGGTTACACGCGGTTTTTCCGCGCGTTGGGCCATCGCATCCGGTCGCACAGAACCGACCGAAAACTGAGCCGGGAGGACATGCTGTCGTACGGATTCAGTGTCCGCCACTGGCAAATGATTGAGGCTGGGCGTCCGATTACCATGATCACCCTGCTGCGAGTCGCGGAGGCATTCGAGGTGTTACCAGATCAACTTCTGGGCGGACTTTCGCATCATCTGGGCAGACGACGCAACCCGTGAATGCTTCTGTCCAAGTACCGTTTACGCTCCCGGGGCCGAAAGGAAGTGGGGGCTCACCGTCATCCTCAATGATCTGTCCGGGAGCGACCTCCTCGCGAGCTAACTATAATCGAAAAATGCCCAGTCCCTACGCGGCGAAGCCCTGGCTTGCTCTTTATTCGCCGTTTGTTCCGGCCTCGATGCCCGCAGCTACGCGCAGCATGATCGATATTTTCGAGGACACCGCGCGCCGGTTCCCGGAACGGCCCGCGCTGCACTATTTTGAAGACACCACGAGTTTCGCCCGGCTGGACGATCTTTCCACGCGATTCGCGTCGCTGCTTGCAAGACGCGGCGTCGGCAAGGGCGACCGCGTCGCCATTCTGACGCAGAACGATCCGGAATTCGTCATTGCACAATACGGAGCCTGGAAGCGCGGCGCAATCGTCGTGCCGCTGAATCCCATGTTCAAGCGGAAGGAACTGGAGTATCACCTGAACGACTCGGGCGCGAGGGCGATCGTAAAACTTGACGAACTCGAAACGCCGGCCGTGGAGCACACCTTTAGCGTGGGCGAACTCCGCGCCGGGCTTGCCGCCGAGCCAATCGCGGCCGGTGTCCGCCAACCCGTAGCACCGCAAGATATCGCGTATCTGGTCTATACATCCGGAACCACGGGTCCTCCCAAAGGCGCGATATGCCTGCACGGAAACATTGCATTCAACGCGGAAGTCTTCCGCACCTGGATGCAAATCGGTCCCGGCGACGGGCTGCTGGGCATGGCCCCTCTGTTCCATATTACCGGGATTGTCGCGGGAATGGCTCTTTCGGCGCTGGCCGGCGCGCCGCTGATTCTTTACCACCGCTTCGATGCGGCCGAGACCCTGCGTCTGGCCGAACGGTGGCGGCCCACGATGTCGGTCGCGGCGATAACCGCTTACATTGCACTGATGAATCATCCCGACAGCGCCACCCGCGATTTCCGTTCGATGACGAAGTGCTATTCGGGCGGGGCGCCGGTCGCGCCGGGTGTTGTTGAGCGATTTCAGGCTCGCCTTGGAACCTACATCCACAACATTTACGGCCTGACGGAGAGCAACTCGCCTTCGCATGCGACGCCGCTCAACGGACGCGCGCCGGTCGACCCATCGAGCGGTGCGCTGTCGATTGGCGTGCCGATTCCGGACTGCGAAGCGAAGGTAGTGGATATCCTGGATCGCGATAGAGAAGTCCCGCCCGGGGAACTGGGCGAACTGGCGCTCAAGGGACCGATGATGTTTCCTGGTTACTGGAACAAGCCCGAGGAGACGGCCCGCGCGCATCACAATGGCTACTTCCTGACGGGCGATGTCGCCGTGATGGACGAACGCGGCTGGTTCTATCTGGTGGATCGCAAGAAGGACATGATCGTCGCGTCCGGCTTCAAGGTTTGGCCGCGCGAGGTGGAGGATGTGCTCTATCAGCATCCCTCGGTGAGGGAGGCGGCGGTCGTCGGCGTGCCCGACGAATACAGGGGGGAAACGGTCAAGGCGTTCGTCGCGCTGAGAGACGACTGGCACGGCCGCGTCACGGCGGAGGAGATCGTGTCATTCTGCAAGGAGCGCATGGCGGCGTACAAATATCCGCGCCAGGTGGAATTCCGGGACGAAATCCCGAAGACGGCGACCGGGAAGTTCCTGCGCCGCGAACTTAAGGAGAAATAACGATGAGCGATCTCGCCAATAAGCATTGCGTGCCCTGCAAGGGTGGCGTGCCGCCTCTTGCAGGACCCGAACTCGCGCGCCTGGCCGCCGAACTGCCCGCGTGGACGGTCGCCGACGGCCACCACATCACGCGCAAGTTTACTTTCCCGGACTTCAAGCTTGCCTTGGCCTTCGTGAACCGCGTTGGGGAAGTCGCGGAAGCCGAAGGCCACCACCCGGACATTCTGCTCGCCTGGGGCCGCGCGGAAGTTACGACGTATACTCACAAAATCGACGGGCTCACGGAGAGCGACTTTATCCTGGCCGCGAAGATCGACGCACTGTACGAATAACTTGCCGAAGTGTTCGTGCGTGGTTCCGCTAGAACCAATCGCGCTAGTACCATAGGGAATCGACTTACAAAGATCGGTACATCCGCTCTCTTACACGCACCGCATCGCGCCTCTACACTGGTCCTGTACCGACTTTCTTCGAGGAGCGAACAATGAGTACTTTCCTTAAG
>SYKU01000379.1 GCA_005808865.1 Acidobacteriota bacterium | reverse complement strand
TGTGGGCGATCGCGGAGGGACGGAAAGCAGCGCGCGGCGTAGACCAGTTCCTGATGGGTGAGACGAAGCTGGCGTAGAATCGTTCCGCTTTCCCCGCCGGCGGCGCCGTGCTTCGTTCAAATGCTTCCGCCCTGCGGCGGCTCATACCCTCGGAATTTCAAAACACTCTTCGTTTCAGCCGCTCCACGGTAAACTTCGCGGTGTCGGCCACTGCCATCACCGCCATGACTCCTGCCTGAACCGGATCGCTCACCACGAGATCGGCGGCGTCTGGCACGCTGCCGGCCATGTTGAGACTGATCACCAGAAGTCCCGTTTGGCGGACCTCCCGGACCGCAGTCTCGATCTCCCCTCCCATCAGCGAGCCGGCGAGCACGAGCGCCTTGACTCGCGGCAGCCGGGCGACTGCCCGCACCGCGCTCGCAAGTGGAATTTCTCCGACCAGCGGAATCGTATCGACGGAGATACGCTCTCCCCGGATGTTATGCCGGTCGGCTTCCGATACTGCGCCAATCGCCACCTGGCCTACCTGCGCGCCCCCACCCATTATGATGATGCGCTTCCCGTAGATTTTCTCCAGGGTGTCGACGACTTGTGCACTGCGGACAATCTCGAGTCCCCGGAGATCAACCAACATGGCATCCAGCTCTCCCGGAAGCTCGACTTCAAAATAGATTCGCGCCTGGGGCGGCGGCGAATCCAGAATCGCCACGGAAGTGATGTCACCCCTGTGGTCCGCGATCACTCCCGTCAGGCGGTGCAGTATCCCCAATCCAGCATCCGCCTGCACCTCCAGCCCAATCGTCTCACTTGCCATGCTTCCCATTCTGCCGTAACCGGCCCCGGGAAAGCTATCCGATCCGGTTCCGTCGCGGCGTACGATTCTTCAGCGCGCCATCGGTCACTTGCCCCGCCCTCCCCCGCGCAGACTCGGTTCGTTATCGGTAATTGGCGCGTGCCCCGTAGGCGGCATCCCGGCCTGGCTCTGTTGCTCGATCCAGGCTACCGTTTTTGGAATGGCCTCCGAGGTTTGAGCATCCCCCTTGAGGTCACGAGCCACGGGCCCGGGTTATTGGTTTCGTGGCCGCACTGGCACGCCCGGTTGTGGTGCAGGTTGCGCGCCAGGCTGTCCCGGCTGCCCCGCCCCGGGAGCCGGGGCTCCGAAGCCGCCTCCAAACCCGGAGCCGAAGCCACCCCCGAAGCCGCCGCCTGAGCTTCCCGCGCTCGGAAGCGGAACTGGATTCTGGCCGGTCTGTCCTCCTGGACGCGGAACATAGCCGACCCCGCTGATCCCCGGCTGGGGAAACTGCTGCCCGGGGGGTTGCCCAGGGAAATTGCCGCCACCGGTTGGCTGCTGGCCAAAGCTCCCGGGAAGAGGCTGAAAACCTAGCGAACCTCCACCCGGCTGATTGGGCTGAACAGGGCCTGCCGGCGTGCCAAATGGTGCGGCGCCTGGGGTACCAGCCGCTGGAAGACCCGCAGCGGCACCCACCATGGTCTTGTCCTTACTAAAATCGTAGATGAATTCCCACTCATTGTACTTGTCCCGTTCGTTGTAAATCTTGATCCCCGTCTGCTCCGACAGACTCGCGACGCCGGCGATCCCCGCCCCGATCTGCGCCCCGCCACCGAGTGGCGCGCCGATTCCGGGAGGCGGCCCCCCCGGCCTCGGGCTGGTGAGCAGTTGTCCTATCATCCTCGTCGCCTCGTTCTGCCCGGGAACCGGAAACGCATTCGACCCGCCCTGCTGATTTGGATACGGGCTCGCTTGCCCTGAATAGGGGCTCGGCTGCTGCTGGGAGACTCCTCCCGTTTGAGAGTTGACTGGCGGGGCCGGGTAAAACGATCCAAATCCGCCCCCTGCCTGCGGTGGCGGAGCACCAGGGCTTTGTTGCCCTGGAATTTGTTGATTTTGATAGGGTTGCCCGGCAAAAAACGCCTGACCAGCGAACGGTGTCTGTCCGGGAACCTGCTGGCCCGGATACGATGGTGCCGGAGAAGGCTGCCCTGGATAGGATGGCGCCGGAGAAGCTTGCCCTGGATAGGATTGTCCCGGAAACGGCTGTGGTTGATAGGGTACTCCTGGCTGTGGTCCAACGATTAAAGTAGTTTCTCCTGCTTTTGGCTGCTGCCCCTCACTGGCCCTCCTCGGCGGAACGGCGGTAGCTGCGCCGGGTGGCGGCGCCGAACCCAGGATGGTACTGTTCACGAGGTATGGGTTAAAGGCTTGATCTTTCTTTTCACCCTGGTCTTTCGGTTTGTTCGTTATCGAGTCCGTAAAGACTCCCCCTGGACCCACATGAATCAACCGCCATTCCTTCTTGCCCGATACGGGATCTTCGTACTTCTTGCGAAGAAAGCGCACGTTGTTCGTATTCTCGAGGGCGTCAATCGTAGGAGGGTACTGCTTACTCTTACGAAAATAGAGCTGGATCGCGCGCTTGTACTCTTCACCCCGGTCAATGAGCAATTGCTCCTTCTGCCGTTGGGCTTCAAACAGAATCCGGGGAGTCTCGATGTAGAGCTTAATTGCCACTGCGGCTGCCAGCGCAAAGACCAGCAGCATCGCGAACCCGGATTCCCCGCGGGACTTCACCCCGCCTCCTCAAGCATCGCGAGGGTCTGTTGAACTTTCGAGTCGACGTCTTCCATGACGACCGAATTCAGACCAATCCGAATGACCTTATAGCGCTTCTTTACAACCTCTCCCTCTTCGGCCACCAGAATATCGTCTCCGTCAAGGAAGAAAGCTCGCTTCCTGCCTTCCCGGCGGAGCGTTGAATACCCATAGAATTTTAGACTGATCGGCGCGGGAGGGGGCTTCACCGCCGCTGCGGCGGCGGTTTTCGCAGCCTCCTGAATCTTTTCCTCAGCAATCTGCGCTGGAGTCTTGGGCACAATCTTGACGTCAGGGAGTTTCGGAGCCGGGGGGGCCGGCGGCGCTGAGAACTGGAACAGGTTTCGCGTACTCCCTGCATGCTCAATGCCTTGCACTTTGGCGAGCAAATCCAGCCTCAAAGTAGGGTCTATCGTCGTCGGATCCGGCCGGTCTTCCGGGCGCTTCGGCTTGAGCGACGGACGGAACTCCTGGATTCCGCCGCCCCGCCGTCCGCTCGGATCTCGTTTGGCGCTGGATACGGCAATGCGCGGCGCTGGTTGCGTCTTTGGAACTGGCACGGTAGGAGCAGCCGCCGGAGCGCTCGTGGCTGTTTTGCGTGGCGGCTCAGGGGCCGTCGCGCCGGGTTGCGAAAGCACATTGACGTAGAAGAGATACGCGCCCGCCAGCGACAAGCCCGCCAGTAACGCAACTTTCTTCGGCTCCGCTCCTAATTTCATTGCCCTGCGCTCGCTTCCTCGCTGAGAAACGTGTCCATCTTGAGACTGACGTTGAGCATCGGCCCCGATTGCTGGGGCGTCGCCTGCATGCTCTCGATGATCAGAAACTTGGGGCTGCGGTCGAGCAGATTCATGAAGCGTGTCAGATTCGGGTAGGCGGCTTCAAAATCGGCCGAAATCCGCAGAGTCGTCAGAGTATCGCTGCCTTCCACAGGCTCCATCGTGTACGTATAGCCTTTGGGTTTGATCCCCGCATCCATCGCGACGCGATCCAGTTCCCCCACTATCGCCGAAAACGAAATGCGGCGGCTCAGGGTATATTGCGCCAGAAACTGGTCTCCCTCTTTGCGCCCTTTCTCGATCTTCAGGACCAGCGCCTGCGCCCGCTTGAGCGCGGCCTGCTGCGCGAGGCTCTGCGCGCGGAGAGCTTCGAGACGCCGCATGACATCCTCGGCCGAGCCACCCCACGGATGGAACGCGAACAGAGCGGCGCCCACGTTTGCGGCCAGTAGCATACCTAGAACGGCGCGGACAGCCACGCGCGGGTCCTTGTTGTGCCTGGGATCGAGCGCCCTCAGTCTCCGGGCGATATCGTCTCTATTCAGCATGTTGTCTATTCCGCATAGTTAGAGCTTTTGCGCGTAACTCACGCTGATCCTGTACCGGAACAAGGGTTCCGTCTGGGTGGGTGACAGGCTGTTCTGAACCGCCGTCGCCCCGAATAGCTCCGAGCTCTCAAGCTTTCGCAGAAAGTCAAGAACGGGTCCGGTGCCCTCCGCGCCCACGAACATGTCGAGATACACGCGGTTCTGGGGATCCAGTTGCGGGCGAATGGATATGATGCGAACATTGTGCGGAGCCATGCTTTCGAGGTCCGCGAAAATTCTCGTCCAACTGACACCCTTCCGGTAGATCAGCGTGTTCAGGAACAAGCTGCGGTCCAAGACTTCGGCGTTTTCGGGCTGCCGCAGAATTCCGGTCAGTCGGTTTTGTTCGGCGCTGAGCCTTTGCAGTTCACGCTCTATGCGGTCCGTCTCGCCGAGGCTCCCGGCCATTAGCGCCCGCTCGCTGAGTGCCACCGATATCAGCATCGCCAGCACCACGACCATCATCGCGCCCACTACCGCCGAGGCAATCAGGATCGCTCTATCGCGGCGAAACGGCTCACTGGCGAGATTGACCGGAATTCTCATGCGCTCCTGCCTAGTTCGCTCCGGACGAAATCGATTTCAAATACCCATGCAGACCGGCGTCTCCCTCGCCCGGCGAGCCGAGCGGCGAACGGACAAGCTCGACTTCGGCGCCGAGGTCGGTCTTAAACCGGCGGGCAGCCTCCTCCGCGAGCGGACCGAATCCGCACAGTAGTAGCCTCTCCGCCTTCACACCCAAGCTGTCTTCAATGTACACGAACGTGGGGTAAAGGTCCGCGGCGACCTCTTCGAGCGACGCAGCGGCAAGTTCGAGCGACCGGACGAGCTTCAACCGGCCTTTTTCTACCACCAATACTGTTAGGACTTCGCCCGTCAGTTTCGCAACCACCGTAACCGCCTGCCCTTCGACGAGTTCGAAAGCGGCGAGGGAGGAGATGGTCACGAGGCCCGGATTCAGGCCCGCTGCGCGAAACGGCGCTTCGTAGCGCGCCACGATTTCGACCGGCGCCACCACCACCGCCACGTGAATCCGTTTCCCTTCGGCGGCCTGCGGCGCAAAACTCAATGCTGCCGATTCCACGTCGAACGGAACGCTCTTTTTCATGCGGAACCGGACCAGTGACATTTGCTCGGCGGGGTCCTTCGGGAGGCTGTCAAAATCAAGCACCGCGACGCGCGCGCAGTAGTCTGGAAGAATCAAGGCGGCGTCACGCCGTTTCCGTCCGCCGTTGGGAGGCGTCAGTTCGCGGACTGCAGCCGCCAAATCGTCTGGCTTCAGGACGTTGTCGTGCACGGGCGAAATGGACAGCACACCCGGTGGCAGCGGGCGGACTGAGAATTCCCCAGGAGTTTGCAGCCGGGCCATGGCGATTCCGCGGCCGGAGATTTCAAACGCCAGCGACGGAGGCGGATCGCGGAAGACCGCGGCGAGGCGCATACAAATTAGACGCGCCGCGGGTGGGAAACGTGCATTCGGGCAGCCGGCCGCCCATCCCGGTACAAGGCGCGCTACAATAGAATCTCGAGAAAGTTCCAATACGGTGTTTGAGGAGAATTCTGTTGGCCGACGAAAAATTGTACAAAGCGGAGTACCTGGGCAGCGGGACGTTTGTGATCAGCAAACCCAAGCGATTGAAGAGAAAGATCCGCCAGTCCAGCTTGAAGAACCCGCAACGCGGTTCCCGTAAGTAATTCCACTCCAGTCGTCCGGCCTTTCGCAGCCCCCAAGGGAAACCTATGCTCATCAGCGAGATGGTTCTCCATCCAATCGCCATTGCCGACCCGCCGCTGCGTAGTTCCTACGGGCTCCACGCTCCGTTCGCGTTGCGCACGGTTGTCGAACTGAAAACCGACAGCGGAATTACCGGCATCAGCGAAACCTACGGCGGTGATGGGCCTGTCGCCGCGCTCGAAGCCGCGCGGCCGTGGGTGGAGGGCATGGATCCGTTCCGGCTCGCCGGCCTGTGGGCGAGATTCAACGCGGACGCTGCGAGCCAGACTGGAAGCGTCGCGGGCGGACGCAGCCAAACCTATATGGTTCCGGGTGAAAATCCCCTCGACCGGCACGCCCGCACATTCGCCGCGATTGAAATCGCCTGCCTCGATGCCATCGGGAAAGCCGTCGGCCAGCCGGTCTGCGATGTGATTGGGGGCCGGGTTCGCGACGCCGTTTCCTTCTCCGCCTATCTCTTCTACAAACACGCGGGCGGCGGCGGAGTTGGCGAGGACGCACGCGAAGACGAGTACGGTGAGATTCTTTCCGCCAAGGCCTGCGTGCGCTCGGCGCGCCAGATGATTAAGGCTTACGGATTCCGTGAAATCAAGCTGAAGGGCGGCGTGCTCGATCCGGCCGAAGAAATCGCTTCGATCAAGGGTCTGCGCGAAGAGTTCGGCGCGGCGTACCCGCTGCGGATCGATCCGAATTGCGCCTGGTCGGTCGACACCTCCGTTGAAGTAGGCCGCGCGCTCAAGGAAGAGCTTTCGGGCGGGGGGTACTTGGAAGATCCTTGCGCCGAGCTTGAGGGCATGGGGGAAGTACGCCGCCGGTTGCTCGCGGAAGGAAATGAGACTCCGCTTGCGAGCAATGTCGCCACTACCTGTTTCGCGGACGTGCCGAAGGCGCAGGGACTCGACGCGGTGCAAGTGGTCCTCTGTGACCCGCACTACTGGGGCGGGATGCGCCAGGTGCAGCAGCTTTCGCATCTTTGCGAAGTGCTCGGTCTCGGGATGTCGATGCACTCCAACAGCCACCTGGGAGTAAGCTTGATGGCCATGACACACGTCGCCGCAGCGTCGCCGCATCTGTTTTACGCGTGCGACACTCATTACCCTTGGCAGACGGAGAGGGACGAGATCGTCGAAGGCGGCCGCGTCCGTTTCGTGAACGGCTGCGTTCCCGTTCCCGGGAAACCAGGCCTGGGTGTGTCCCTCGACTACGATCAACTGGCCCGCGGCCGCGAACGCTACAGCAAGATTCCCTGGCGCAAGCGCGACGACGAAGCCGAGATGCGCAAACACGTGGACCCCGATTGGAAGAGAGTATTGCCTCGCTGGTAACGACAATTCATGAGCACACCGAACATCTGCAAGGACTGGAAGGGCGTTTTCGGATTCCCCATCACGCCCATGAAGAAAAACCTGACGGTCGACCTGGACGGCTTGGCCCGAAACGTGTCTGAAATGGTGAAGCACCCGTTCTGCGCGCTGGTCGCGGCGGGCGGCACCGGGGAGTTGTATTCCCTGAGCGTCGATGAGATCGCGGATGTGACGCGGGTCACGGTGGAAGCCGCCGGTGGAAAGATGGACGTGGTGGCAGGTACGGGCTACAACGCCGTGATAGGAGCGGAGATCGCCCGGCGCGCCGAAAAGGCCGGAGCAGCCTGCATGCTCGCGCTGCCGCCGTACTACATCAACCCCCCGGAGGAAGGACTGTTCGCCTACTATGAAGCGATCGGCAGGGCGAGCGGATTGCCGCTCATGCTCTACAGCCGGGACTGGGCGGTGTTCAGCGCGAATCAGGTAGCCCGGCTCGCCGGACGCGTCCCCACTCTCGCGGGCTGGAAGGACGGCCAGGGCGACGCGCGTAAGTATCAGCGCATCATGCAGGAGGTGGGAGATCGCTTGGCGTGGTTCGGAGGCATCGGGGACGATTGCGTTCCGCCCTACTTCGCCATCGGTGTGCAGGCCTATACATCGAGCATTTCGAACATCGCGCCGAAGCTATCGCTCGCGCTTGCCGAGGCCGGGAGGGCGCGCGACTTCACGAAGCTCGACTCCCTCATGAAAAAATACGTCCATCCGCTGTACGCCATTCGGGAGCGCGTCCGCGGTTACGAGGTGTCCGTCATGAAGGAAGCGATGGAGATGCTCGGAATGGCCGGCGGACCGGTTCGGCCGCCCCTTGAGAACACCCGCCCGAAGGATCTCGAAGATACACGCGCGCTGATGGAAGTGTATCGCGACATCCTGTAGAAATTCACCCGGTTTTGTTTGAGTTGATAGAAGGAGTCCGGTTAGTAGGCAGCACGCTCCGCGAACGGAGCGGGAGGGCGATCGGGCAGAGGTTATGGTCTTCTAGGTGGGATCCAGAGCGGACCGGACTCCCTCTTCCATACAAACGATACGACGGCTTGACTGCGTGTCCGGCCAGAGTAGCCCCTTAGTGGTTGAAAACAAAGGTAGAAAAAAAATCAGAAAGTTGTGACCAGGCGGCACCGAAGAAGCATTTGTGTTCTGAACGCCGGAACGCTAGTATCTTCCTTTGGCCTCCACGAGAATTTCGCACATCCGCAAGCTCCTGAATCGCCCGAGAATCGCTATCGTTCTCGACTTCGCGATCGTGTTTCTCGCCGCGTCCGCGCTGATTGCGCCACTCTATCGGGTAAAGTATCTCGACCAGTGGCCGTCCATCGAGAGCACCTTCATCGCCGACGGGCGATTCCTCGCCGAAAACTGGCCGGCCCCCCGGTGGCAACGGCTGTGGTATTGCGGCACGCGCTTCGCCTACGTATACCCGCCTGCGTTGCGCTACGGTACGGCGCTCCTCGTCAAGATCTATCCGGGAATGACCCCTGTGCGCGCTTATCACATCTATATCGCTTTCTTCTACGCGCTGGGAATTGCGGGCGTCTATCTCCTCGTGCGGATCGGCGGCCGCGAGCGCTGGCCGGCATGGCTGGCAGCGGCCGCGACGGCGCTGCTGTCGCCTTCATTTCTTATCCTGAAGGAGATTCGCGGCGACGCCTGGCTGCTCGCTCCTCAGCGACTCGGAGTGCTCATCCGCTACGGCGAAGGGCCGCACATGACGGCGCTTGCGATGATCGGCTTTGCGTTGGCATTTTCTTTCCGCGCCATCGAGAGATACCGGCCCATTGCCATGGCCGGGGCGGCGCTCAGCTGTGCGCTGGTCCTCTCCAATAATTTCTACGGCGCGACAGCGCTGGTGATTCTCTTCCCGATCCTCTGCTGGAGCTTGTGGATTACCCACCAGGAAAACCGGATGTGGCTTCGCGCGGCTGCGATCGTAGTGTCAGCCTGGGGTCTGACCGCCTTCTGGCTGTCGCCTTCCTATCTCAACCTCACGCTGTACAACATGCAGTTTGTGTCTCAGCGAGGCAACCGCTGGTCGCTGTGGATGGCGGTAGCCCTGGCAGTGGCCTACATCCTTGTCAGTGACCGCCGCGCCCGCGCGAAGCCGCACCTCGTCTACCCCGTTTTCGTCTGGGGCGCGTTCCTGTTCTTCACGCTCAATGTCGTGGGCAACCACTTCCTGAACTTCAGGGTCATCGGCGAGCCGCAACGCCTGATCCCGGAATTCGATCTGACGGCAATCCTGCTTGCAGTCGAGGGTGTGAGGCGCCTGTGGACCAACGGCGCATCGTGGAGGGCCCTGAGATTTCCATTCGGGAAGCCCTGGGTCCCGAGAACCTGCGCCGTGCTGATCGTTCTCGCGAGCTTCGGCGTCTCCCGTCAGTTTGTGCAGCGGGCATGGGAGATCTATATCCGCGAGCCGGATTACCGCGAGCGCGTGGAATACCGGATACAGGAATGGATGGCCCGCAATTATCCCGACGTGCGCGCGATGGCAGCCGGCTCTATCCGGCTCTGGTACAACGCATGGAACGATCTCCCCCAGGTTGGGGGCGGGTCCGATCAAGGCCAGTTGAATCCTGTGATCATGATGATGCAATCGGAAGTGCTCGCCGGGGAGAACCCGAAATTGGGCGTCGACTGGCTGGCGGCCGTAGGAGCCGGCGCAATTATCGTAAGCGACCAGACGTCGCAGGAGATCTATCACGACTATCCCAATCCGAAGAAGTTCTCCGGCGTCCTTCCCGTGTTGCATGACGACGGCCGCGGCAACGTGATCTATCGGGTGCCGCGCCGCTTCCCGGCGCTCGCGCGCGTCGTCGACCGGCGGAGGTTTGACCAGCTGAAACCGATTCGCGCGGGCGACGATATCGAGAACATCGGCGCCTACGCGGACGCCATCGAGCACGGACCGGATTCACCGGTATCGTTGAAATGGGACGGAACCGATGCGATGGACGTTCAGGTAACGCTCGGCGAAGCGGAGTCGTTAATCGTTCAGCAGAGTTTCGATTCCAAGTGGCGTGCCGTCGAAGGCGGGCGGAACCTTGACGTTCGACCGGATGTGGTTGGCTTCATGCGGATCGACGCTCCGCCCGGGGAACATAGCATCCGCTTGTATTTTCCGATTCCGCTCTGGACCAAATTCGGATGGGCGGTGACGCTGCTTACAACAGCGGGGCTGATTGCTCTTATCGTGAGACGGCCCGGCCGTCATGAGGCACGCTCCTGAAACAGATCGAGCGATCCTGGAGCCTCCTGACGGCGGCGGCAATCCTGCTACTGAACGGGTGGTTGAACTTCCCTCTTTTCATGGGCGGCGAACCGCCATACCGCGGATCGATTGAAGGCGGCTACGCCTCCATGTTGCGATTCATCGCGGCGCATCCGAGCCCGTGGGGATGGAATCCGGCGCAGTATTGCGGCATGCCGACGGCCCTCATGTATCTGCCGCTGGTGCATTACCTGGCGACGCCGCTTCTATGGATCGTTCCGGGCCTAGACGCGGCTCATGCCCATCGTATTGTAACGACGGCCTTCGCCTGTCTCGCGCCGGTGAGCGTGTTTTTCTTTGTCAGGTATTTCACGCGGAGCCTCTGGTGGGCCTTCGGTACGGCGCTGTCCTATACGTTTTTCTCGCCGCTGTACGGCCTGATTGAAGCGATCGCGCGCGACCGCGGAGAGGTCTATCTGCCGTGGCGGCTGCAGGTGCTGGTCAAGTACGCCGAGGGTCCGCACACGGTTGGTTTGGCGCTGCTCCCTCCGGCGCTCGCGGCCATCTGGTCGGCGGGCGTCACCCGTGGCTTCCCGCGTATCCTGATTGCGGCTGTGATGGCGGCCTCTATAGCGCTCACCAACTGGGTCGCCGCCCTGGCGCTAACCCTCTCCGTGGCGGCGATGTTGCTGACCGCGGCCGGCATCCGGAGGGAAAGCGGATTCCGGATAAGCCGCGTGATTGCCGCCGGAGCGCTGGCGTGGCTACTTGCCGCGTTCTGGATGACACCGGCATTCATCCGGAACATCGCCTTCAACTGGACGACCGACTCGCTCAACTTCAGCCTGCGGACGTCGCAGTTCGCGCTCCTCGGCGGCTGCCTGGCGTCGCTGGCCTTGGTGCGCCTGATCCTGCTCCGCTATCTGCCGGCGGAGACCTACCTGTGTTTCGTCACGCTTGCCTGCATTCTGTTCGGCTGGATCGTCCAGGTCCGATACTCCTACGGCATCGACACCATTCCGGAATCGCACCGTTACGCCATGGAGTTCTCGATGTTCCTGCTCCTGGCGCTCTTCGCGTGGTTCCGGCTCGCGATGAGAAGCAGTAACGGAATTACCCGGTTTTGCGCCATCGGACCGGCGGCTATGATGCTCGTCGCCGGCGTGCCGGATGCGCTCAAGTACGCTTCACGGAGCCACGAGAAATGGAAGCCGGTCCCGAAAGAACAGACCGTGGAATATCGTCTCGCCGGCTGGCTGGCCGAACGGCATCCGGGCGGCCGCGTGATGGCCTCCGGCGGACTTCGCTACAGGCTGAACATGTGGTCCGACATCCCGCAGACGGGCGGCGCGTTCGAATCGGGACTAAACAACCGGATGCCGCACCACATGGCGTTCCGCGTGCGCACGGGCACGGGCAGCGTGCCGGGCGAAGAAGGGCGGAACGCCATCCTGATGATGAAATCCCTGGGAGTGGAATACGTGGTTGTGCACGGTCCGGCATCGAAGGAGCACTACCGTGACTACAAAAACCCCACGGCATTCGAGGGCCTGCTGGAGCAAGTGTATCGGGAGGAAGGCGACGTCATCTACCGGATACCGTTTACCTCGCTTGCGCACCTGGTGCGCCCGGACCAGTTGCCGGGCAAGTTCTTTCGCGGTTACGAGCGGGAGTTGGTCAAGTACGTAGCGGCGATCGAAGATAACTCCCAGGCGCGCCTGAAGGTCGAATGGCAAGGAACCCGTTCGCTTGCGATTGCCGGGCCCATTCCCCACGGACAAGTGATTTCGCTCCAGGTGTCGTTCGATCCGGGATGGAAGGCGACGCAGGCCGGTCACCCGGTCCGGATCGACAAGGATGACATCGGATTTATGATCCTTCATCCCGGGCCAGCCCCATTCACGCGCATTGAGTTGCGTTACAACGGGACCAGAGAGCAGCACTTAACGGCGATGATCAGCGCACTCGCCTGGGCAGGTTCCATTGCGAGCCTGTTCATATCCAGGCGAGCGAAACCGGCGGCCGCTTAGAGCCGGATTTCCTGACCGATCGCGCGGACTGCGATGCGTCCGGCTTCCCGGCCTGCGGCTTCCTGGAAACGCTCGATAGGCTCGAGGAATGGCTCGCGGCTAAGTTGGAAGGTCTGGTGATGAACAGGTAGAAAACGCTCCGCACCCGCGTCATTCCCCATATTCCAGGCTTCCTCGGGCGAGCAGTGAAAGCGAATCCATGGGTTGTAGGCGCCAATGGGGAATATGGCGAGGTCGAAAGGTTTCGAGGAGCGAAGCTGGCGAAACGCGCTCGTGCGCGCCGTGTCTCCGGCGAACAGAATACGCCGGCCGCTTTCGGATTCGATTACGTAGCCGTTGTAGCCGCGGTAGGTGTCGGTACGCATGCGCGCGCCCCAGTGGTTGACTTCGAACGCGCGAATTTCGACAGGGCCGACTCGCGCGCGCCCGTTCCATGCAAGCTCGTGCGTCTGTTTGAATCGCGAGGCGCGGAAGATGTCGCTGGTCCTTGACGCGGTCACGGCGACGGTTTTCCGGCTCTCGAGCGAACGGATGGTTTGTGTATCCATGTGGTCCATGTGCGCGTGAGAGAGCAGGACAAGATCGATAGCCGGCAGTTCGGACGCGCGCAGCGCGGGTGCAGTGAGACGCTTAAGGCCGAGCTTGAAGAAACCAAGGTCGATTCCGACACGCTCGCCGAGCACCGGGTCCGTTATGAGAACGAAACCGTCGATCTTCAACAGGACCGTTGCATGCCCGAGCCATGCAGCGTAGACGCCCCGATCGGGCCACTTCTTCGGATTCGGAATGTGGTCAGCGGGCAGGACCGGACGTCCGATTTCACGGCCAAACTGGTTCCAGAAGGAGGGAGAGACGCGGTAGGCGGCGGTTGCAAGGCCTGCAGCGGTAAGCGCCCCGGCGCCACCTATCCAATATCGTCGTCGCATAGGTATATGATACCCGGCGGCCCCGAAGCGTCGCAGAATCCTGACGGGACAAGGGTTGGACGGTTGTGCGGGCCACATCTCCGGTTACGAGAACTACAGCAATCCATACGCGTATATGCCGAAGTATGTGAACGACAACTCCGTTACGGCATCGGCTAACCCATTATCCGCACTTTTTCGAAGAATGTGTATGACATCGGTGGGTTAGGAGCGTGCCCGGCTAGTTTTCGTCACTACAATCGTCAACCGGCTCGAATAGGGTCCGCTCCTCGAGAAGCGTCAGATCCAGACGGTCCAAGCGAACACGCGGCCGCGGCAGCGCCACGTTCAGCCAGTGCAGCGCCATGGCTTCTTCCGGTCGGGGAGCGCTGACTCTCTCCAGTTCGAGTTTCATCCTATCCGTCTTGCGCAGGCAGATGGTTCCCAGTTGAATGCCGCGTAACACCTCCAACAGGCGGCCACTCAGCGATCCGCCCCGTTTGACGATGGGTCCGACCGTAAATCGCAAGTCACGCGTAAGGCAGCGCCACAAGGGGGTCCACTTTCCGCGAAATTTTCCGCTGGCGCGCTGGGCATGGGCGAGTTCGATCTGAAGAAGATCGATCTGCCGGCTCGAAGCTCGGATAGGAAGTTGCCAGTTACCGCCCCGGAAACCCGAAACTTGCAGCTCTTTTCCACTCCCGCCGCAACCTCAAATCTGGGAGCGCTCAACGGGATTAGGGTTTCCGTTAGAATTGTATGTGTGAAGTTCGGGATCTGATCCGATTGATCGAGTCCGACGGATGGAAACACGTGAGAACAACCGGCAGCCACCGCCACTTCAAGCATTTGACGAAGCCACACGTCGTGACGGTCCCAGGCAATTCCGGCGATGAGATTCCAATTGGAACGCTGAAAGCGATCCTGAGGTGTGCGGCTTTGGAGGACAAACGATGAGCCTGAAATACGCTGTAGTATTTGAACGCGGCCAGACCAACTGGGCCGCGTATGTCCCGGATCTGCCGGGGTGCATGACTACCGGCCGCACACTCGACGAAACGACCCACAACATCCGTGAAGCGATTCAAGGCCACTTGGATACGCTACGCCAGTTTGGAGAACCCATTCCGGAGCCATCCAGCATCACGGGCGAAGTCGAGATTACGACCGCAGCGTAAGGCAATCTGACTCGCCATGCGCTGTGATACGCCATTCTTGGCCTTTACCGTCGTCGACGGAGGCCATGAGGCGTTCGATAATGAAAAAACGGATGTTTGAAGAACTCGCGGGCACCGTCCGCGAAACCGGAGCCATTCTGCGCGGCGAGCGAAAGCCTTCGCGCCGGACTGTGATCGGACCTTCCGGCGTCAGGGATATTCGCGAGAGAACCAGCCTCTCGCAATCCGCGTTTGCGCAGTCTGATCGGTGTAAGCGTGAAGACACTGCAAAAACTGGGAACAGGACCGCCGGCGCCCCACCGGACCAGCAGCCGCGTCGGAGCATCATCGAGGGCGACCCAGCGCTTGCAGTGAGAGCCATTCATCGGGTGTAAGGCGCCCAAGACGGCGCTGCCCTCTACACTTCCCGGTAGTGGCGTCTCCCAAAAAACAAATCCCGCGAAATGCAAATTTGTAAGTGATAGAAAAAACAGGTATTCTTGGGTAGTCGAGCGGGGTGTTAAAGTGGCATTCCGCGTGCTACAGCCTACCCTGTCGTGGTGTATTGCGAGACTCGGCCCGGATTCGATGCTTCAGGAACTCAAATTTCAGCTCTCAACGGCCATTCTTACCGTGCTGACGGTGGCCGCCGCTATTTCGGCCGGAATTAACTTTCACCAGCAGCAGAGTTTCCATCTTCCCGAAGACGGTGTCACCTGGATCGACCGCGGAAACGCGATTACCGCCCTGCTTGTCGCGCCGCGAAGCCAGGCTTCGAAAGCAGGCCTGCGCGTTGGGGATCAGCTCCTGAAGATCAACGGGGCTCCCGTCGAGCGGGCGACCGTAGTGACGCAGGTCCTGGTGGGTGTCGGAACCTGGAACAAGGCCGAGTACCAGATTCGCCGGGATGGGGTTGTGTTCAAGGCCCACGTAATCGTCGGCGAGGCGTTTACGGCCACTGCCGTGTACTACCTTTACGCCGTCGGCTTCGCCTATCTGATTATTGGATTGTTCGTTTATTTCCGCCGGGGGAGCGCTCCGAAGGCGAGGCATTTTTACGTACTTTGTCTTACTTCCTTCGTGTTCTTCACGTTCCATTACACGGGAAAGCTAAACAATTTCGACAAGGTAATTTACTGGGGAAACGTCGTTACGGGGTTGTTTGCCCCGACTATTTTTCTGCATTTTTGCCTGACGTTCCCGGAGCGCCGCCGTTGGCTTTCTTCGAAACTGCGCGTTACAAGCCTCTATCTTCCGGCCGCCTTGCTCCTCGTCATCTACGTGGGCGCCACTTCGGGTAGCTTGCTTGTAGGAATCCCGCTCATCGAGCTGAGGATTGCCCTCGACCGCATATGGCTGCTTGTTTGGACCGTTCTTTACCTTGCCGGCGGCTTTGCTCTCAACCGCGAACGAAAGCTTGCTGAAGATCCAATTGTGCGGCGGCAATTGCGCTGGCTCGAGAACGGAGTGTTCTGGGGGATCGTTCCCTTTGCCGTGTTGTACGTCGCGCCATTCATGTTCGGCGCCCCCGATTTTCCGGCGCTTCGAATCTCAGTCCTTTCGCTGCTGCTGATTCCCCTGACGTTCGCCTACGCCATCGTGCGTTACCGTCTCATGGACGTCGACGTCCTTTTCCGGCGGGGATACGCTTACACGCTGGCCACGTTGTGCGTGCTGGCGGCGTTTTACGGCATCGTCTTCTCGCTTGGAAGTCTCGTGCAGAAGAACTTCAAGGACTTGGGCAATCTAGGTCTGATCAGCGTGATGCTGCTCGCCTCGTTCCTGTTCCAGCCCATCCGAACCTGGATACAGGAGCGCCTCGACAAGTACTTCTATCGCGACCGGTACGATTACCGGCTCACCCTGGTTGAGTTCGCGCGCGAGTTGAGTTCAGAAACAGATCTCGACGCCATGTTGTTGTCCGTGGCCGAACGGCTGAAGCACACGCTGTCCATTCATCACGCGGCCTTCTTCCTGGCGGATGAGGCCGTGCCCTCGATGTTTCAGTTGCGCCTCGCAGCCGGACTCGAAGACCGGTCGGGAAGGACGATCATGCCGGGCGATCCGCTCGATCTTCGTTTTCTCGCGGAAGAACACGGGAAACCATATATTTTCTTTGAACGGACGCGATACCAGTTGGACGCGATTTCGCGCCAGTGGCCGGCGTCGGTACGAGAGACGATTTCGGATCTCGATCTCACCTACTATCTCCCCTGCTCCGTGCGCGGCCGCACCATTGCCTACCTGGGAGTCAGCCGTACCGACGACGGCGATTTTCTCTCGAGCGTGGATTTGGAGCTACTCGTGACGCTCTCGGGCTACGTGGGCATCGCCATCGATAACGCGCAGTTGTACCGCTCGCTTGAACGCAAAGCGCGGGAGTACGAACGGCTAAAGGAATACAGCGAAAACATCGTCGAATCGATCAACGTGGGCATTCTGGCGGCCGATCTGGAGGACCGCGTCGAGAGCTGGAATACTCAGATTGAGCAACTCACGGGCATTCCGCGGCACGAGGCCATGGGCCGCAAGCTCAGCGAATTGTTCCCCCCGGAACTGACCGCAAAGTTCGACGGCGTCCTCGGCGAGACCGGCATCCACCACATCTACAAGTTCACTCTCCGGCCCTCCGCCGCGCGCGTGTCCGCCAACGGAAACGGCAACGCGAACGGCCACGAAAATGGCCATCCCGCGCCGCGCGAAGTGACCTTGAACATCGCCATCGCGCCGCTGGTCTCGAAAGACAACGAGCAAATCGGGCGGCTGGTTATCTTCGACGATGTTACGGTTCGCGCCGAACTGGAAAAGCGCCTGGTGCAGGCCGACAAGCTGAGCAGCATCGGCCTGCTCGCGGCCGGCGTGGCGCACGAAGTGAACACACCGCTCGCGGTGATTTCCACCTACGCCCAGATGCTTACCAAGCAGGTTGGCGACGACGAGCACAAGACCCGGATGCTCGAAAAGATCGCAAAGCAGACGTTTCGCGCGAGCGAGATTGTCAACTCCCTGCTCAATTTTTCGCGCACTTCGACAACCGACTTTGTCGAAGTAGGCCTGAATAAGGTCATCCAGGAAACACTCTCGCTAATTCAGCATCAGATGGAAAAAACGGGCGTGCGCATCGATCTTGACCTCGCGCCCGAACTGAACCCCATGACCGGCAATCCGGGGAAACTCCAGCAGGTCTTCCTGAACCTGTTCCTGAACGCGCGGGATGCGATGGATACAGGAGGAGTACTGACGGTACGCACGTCAAACGGGACCGCGAGCGACTTGCGGGTGGATGTCAGCGACACCGGCCACGGAATTCCCGAGGCCGTTCTCGGCCGCATTTACGATCCGTTTTTCACCACGAAGACAGGCAAGAAAGGTACGGGCCTGGGCCTCTCCGTAACCTATGGCATCGTGCACGAGCATGGCGGATCGATCGAAGTTCTCAGCCGTCCGGGCGGAGGAGCCCGATTCCATCTTGAATTCCCATGCCGGCGTCCGGCCGCGGGTTCATCGGAGACCGCCCAGTCGACAGCCGCGCTCCCGGTTTCCGCAGGATCCGATCAGGAGGAGAGGGCCGCGGTGAATGTCTGATCCCGCGTTCTCGCATCCCCGGACGGGTAAGGGAAGAATCCTGGTTATCGATGACGAGGCCGACATCCGTGAGAGCCTGCAGGATCTGCTCCTGCTCGAGCAATACGAAGTGGATCTGGCCCCAAACGCTACCGAAGGTCTCCGCATACTGGAGTCCCGGAGCTACGATCTCGTTCTGCTCGACCTGATGATGCCGGACCGTTCCGGCATGGAGGTTCTGGCCGAAGTTCGCGAGCGCGACCGCGAAACGCCGATCTTTCTTATCACTGCCTATGGTTCCGTGGAGGCAGCCGTCGCCGCGCTAAAAGCCGGCGCCAACGACTACTTTTCGAAACCCTGGGACAACGAAAAACTGCTGATCGAGATCGATCGCATGATTGCGCGGCGTCGCCTCGAGCACGAGAATCGCCAACTGAAACGCGCGCTGAACCAGCGCTATGCCTTCCCGAACATCATCGGAAAGAGCGATCGCATGGTGAGGCTGCTCGACATGGTGGCGCAGGTGGCGGCCAGCCGGTCTACGATTTTGATCACGGGTGAAACGGGCACGGGAAAAGAGCTGATCGCGAAGGCGATTCACGCGAATTCGCCTCGGGCCGACGCGATGTTCGTCGCTGTAAACAGCGGTTCGCTCCCCCCGGATCTACTGGAATCCACTCTCTTCGGGCACGTCAAAGGCGCGTTCACGAACGCCGTGCAGTCGCGCAAGGGATATTTCGAGATCGCCAACCGCGGCACGATTTTCTTCGACGAGATTGGCACGATCGGTGCTGAAACGCAGACCAAGCTCCTTCGCGTGATTCAGGAGCGCGAGTTCATGCCTCTTGGTTCGGGGGAATCGGTCCGTGTGGACGTGCGCATAGTGGCCGCAACCAACGCCGACCTGAGAAAACTGGTGGAAGAAGGGAAGTTCCGCGAAGACCTCTACTACCGGTTGAACGTGATCAATATCGCGCTGCCGCCCTTGCGGGAACGGAAAGAAGACGTCCCACTCCTCGCGGCGCATTTCTTTACGAAATACTGCCGCGAGAATGAGAAATTTCTCGACTCGACGAATGAATCCATACTGAAGTTCCAGCCGGAAGCAATGCTCCATCGATTTAAAGCGATCTTACCCAGTGATCTCAGGTATCACGTGCAACTCTACTTGGAGTCGGCAGATCGGATGTGGTTTGGTGGAACGAGTCATCTGTCGAAGAGCG
>SYKU01000378.1 GCA_005808865.1 Acidobacteriota bacterium | reverse complement strand
AGTCTGGGTGGTGTCCCGGACTGTAACCACTGTTTGGTGCACGGAACTTGGGACCACGCTTCTAATCGGGTTTGCAAACACCACTGAAATTCCGGCCTACTTCCATTGCCTGAACTTCCTTCAGTGTCCGCCCGCTGATCGTCTGATGCCAAGTTCCTCCCCGATTGGTCCCGCCACCGGGCCCCCAGCTTCTAAGTTGGAGTTCCGCACTTTTCCGGGCTCACCATTATGGAGATTGGCAGCACATTCAACTCGAAGGAGGCCCATATACTGGTAGTCGCAGGTATGCCTCGCGGGCAACATGCGTGAAAATCCAGTGGCTTCCCGCAGGGTAGTGGCCTGCGTCAACCGGTTGCGAGATCTGGGTCTGAAGAGGGGCTGGAGAATTTGAGCGCGCCCCGGAAGGGGCTCATCGGCGTTACGGATCGCTTCGCCGGCTTTGAAGCTCCGTCGCTGATCGTTCAACGTCGGCTTTCCCCTGTTTCGGAAACTCGCGTACCGTTCCATTCCGGCAGGACCAAAATCACCGGCATCAGATTCACGGCACGCGCATGCGCCCAACTCAGCTGATGGTTCCGCCGATGTCCACCACGTCATCCTCACCACCTTCGGCTTGTCCGCTGGCAAATCACGCTGAACGTCACCTCTACCATCTCACCCCAAAAGGGGACCAAGGTCGCTCTGATGTTCGTCCTGCTCCGCGAACGGGTCTGCGGACCGGCTGCGAACTCTGTTCCATCACAGGCCGGAGGAATCTTTGAACCCGCCGGCAGGATCGAAACCGCCTGCTACACATCCGGTCGCGGCATCCGGGAAGTCATCGATCAGATTGTCCCCCGAACGCCGGCGATTCTGCGGGATGAACTCTCGAGATGGAAATAAAGGTAGTACCGGTGTGGTTTGTTTGAAGCCGTGCCTGTGCCAAAATTGGAACCAGGAGCAGAATTTTATGGTAGGAATCACCGGAAAACTAACACTTCTTTCTGTAGCCGCGGCCGCATTCGTTTATGCGCAGCCGTCTATCGACTCGGGTGGGGTCCTGAATGCCGCCAGCTACGCTCTTCCCGGCTTGGCAAACTCGGGAATTGCTCAAGGTTCGATGTTTATCGTCTTCGGCAGGAATATGGGGCCTGCAGCCATTCAGATTGTGGACAGGTTTCCTCTGCCAACAACACTCGCGGGCACATCCGTAAGGTACACCAGCGGCGGAGTCACGTCAGATTGCCCAATGATCTACTCGGTGGCCGGGCAGGTGGCGGCACTGATGCCTTCGAACGCCCAAATCGGCGCCGGCAATGTCGCTGTCACGTTTAACGGCCAGACTAGCGCGCCGTCCCCCATGACGGTAGTAAAGAGCAGCCTCGGTATTTTCACGCGAAATCAGGCGGGCAGCGGCCCGGCCATTGTCCAGAATGTGAATTCAGAGCTCGACCGCCCGACGAACGCTCTGATTGACGCAGCCAGGCCTGGGCAGGTGATGATCCTCTGGGGCACCGGTCTTGGACCCGTCACGGGAAATGAATCCGCAGGTGTACTGCCGGGCGATTTAGGAGGTGAGATCGAGGTATTGATCGGGGGAAGGTCCGTGAAGCCAACCTATGCCGGCCGTTCGGGCTGCTGCGCCGGAATCGACCAGGTTGTGTTCACGGTTCCCGCGGGAATTGAGGGATGCTATGTCCCCGTCGCCGTGCGGACGGGCGCGGTCATCAGCAATTACACTTCGATTTCGATCACTTCGACAGGCAAGAATTGTTCGGATCCCACTGGGTTTTCAGCAGCCGATCTCGAAAAGGCCAGGAGCGGGAACTTCCGCGTCGGCAGCGTCGTGCTTTCGCGAATCAATGTAAAGCAATCGGTTCCGGGGTTGGGAACGCTCGAGATCAAGACCGACGTGGGATCAGCGTCTTTCATCAGGTTCGATCTGAACAGCCTTCTGGCGTCGTCCGGCGAGGCGGCGCTGCCGCCTTACGGGTCGTGTACCATCGCGACCGCCAAGTCGGAATCTCCGTCTGGCCCGAGTTCGATCGCCGGCCTCGACGCCGGAGCAAGCCTGACTGTCAACGGCCCGAAGGGATCGAAGACGCTGACGAAGACGGCTGGAACGATCCCGGGAATCTATACTGCGATACTTAGTTCAGGCACACCAAGCATACCCGGCATTCCGGGACTCCCCGGGATCCCCGGACTCCCGGGCGGCGGTGGATCAAGCGGCGACTATCTCGACCCGGGTTCGTACACCATCACAGGGCCAGGCGGAACCGATGTGGGCGCGTTTAGCGCAAGGCTTACGATTCCGAGCCTGCTCACCTGGTCTAACCAGGACGCCATCAACGACGTCACGCGGTCGCAGGGAGTGACCGTCAACTGGACTGGCGGTAGTCCGAACGACTACGTGTACATAATTGGAACGTCCGTCGCACAATCCGCGAAGGTCACCGGCACCTTTACCTGCCTGGAGCGGGCGAGCGTTGGCCGGTTCGCCGTTCCCGCGGCCGTACTGGCGAACTTGCCTGCGAGTGAGTCGATTCAAGGTGTTTCAACGGGGAATCTCATCGTGGGAAGCTCACCGGCCGGTGAGGCGGCGCGTTTTACGGCGTCTAATCTGGACATCGGTGTCGCGGTTTACGCGATGGCGAGCAGCAAATCGGTGAACTTCAAGTAGTATCCGGCCGGCAGTGGGGCAGGCGAGCGTTTCTTGCCGCCTGCCTTTTTTCGTGAAAGCCCTTCCCCTGTTTTGTTATATAGTTTGATAGGTCCATCCATGAGAACATTTCCTTTCGCTCCACTGTCCGCGTTACTCGCACTTGCCGCTCTCGCGCCGGCTGCCGACTGGCTCACCGATGGCGGCGGCCAGATGCGTAATAACTGGCAGAAAGACGAGACGGCGCTCACGAAGGCCAATGTCAAGGGCCTCACGCTTCTTTGGAAGAAGAAGCTCGACAACGAGCCTCGCCAGATGCACTCGCTGCTCGAACCGCTGGTCATTGGAAAGGTGAATACCAGGAATGGGCCGAAGGAACTGGTAATTCAGTCCGGTGTTTCGGACAACGTCTATGCGCTCGACGCAAAGACGGGCGAACTGGTTTGGAAGCGGCATTTTGAAAGCACGTTCAAAGAGACTCCAGGCGGCCGCGGACCGAGCGTGTTGTGCCCCGGCGGGATGACCGCGAATGTAACCGTTGGACCCGGCGGTGAGCTTGGAAAGTACACCATCTACGCCGCTGCATGGGACGGGCGCCTGCACCAGATCAACGCGGCCGACGGCGAAAGCCTCGCACCGGCCTCCAAGTTCATGCCGCCGAACGGCAAGCCCTACGCGCTCAGTCTGGTTAACAACGTCATCTACACCCACAGCGCTCAGGGCTGCGGCGGAAATCCGAACATGGCCTACACCTACGACTTGGCCACCCACAAGGTAGGGAGTTGGGGGCCGGCGGGAGGCGGCATGTGGGGCCGTTCCGGTCCGGCCATCAGTAAGAGCCTCGTCATGTACACCGGGACCGGCGACGGCCGCTGGGACCCTGAAAACGGCGTCTACGGAAACGGAATCATCGGCGTCAGGCAGAACCCCGAAACCAAGAGCCTGGAATTGGTGGACTACTACGGTCCCTCAAACGCCGAGTGGTTGTGGAAGCGCGACCTCGACATGCAGGTGACACCCGCGATCTTCGACTACAAAGGCAGGGAGTACATGATAGATGCCAGCAAGGAATGCCGCATCTACCTGATGGATACCGAATCGATCGGCGGTGACGACCACCGCACCCCCGTCTATAGAACGCCGCTCATTTGCAACGAGATCGTTGATTTCGCCGAGGCCGGCATTTGGGGTTCGCTCGCCACTTGGGAAGACAAGGGAACGCGTTGGATTTTGACGCCCTTCTGGGGGCCGAAGCATTCCAAGTTCAAAGCGCCTATTGAAAATGGCGTAGTGAAGAAGGGTGCGATCGCGGCCTTCAAGATGGAGACCATTGGCGGCAAGGTGCAGTTGACGCCTGCCTGGATATCGCGTGACATGAATCAGGCTGAGCCGCCACTTATCGCTAACGGCATGGTCTTCGCGTATGGGAGCGGCGAAAACACCGCCCAGGCGTTTCCCGACGTCGGTCTGGATTTCCGGATGGAACGCCGCATTCCGCTTTCGACGCACGCGGTGCTCTACGCGCTTGATGCACAGACCGGCAAGGAACTTTGGTCCAGCGGCAATCAGATCGCGACGTGGAACCACTGGAGCGGGCTCGCCCTGGCGAACGGTCAAGTCTATATCAACACGTACGACGGAACCGTCTATTGTTTCGGCTTGAAGAAGTGACGCGGATCGTTTCCTTCATTGCCGTTCTGCCTATACTGTTTGCGCTCGTCACTGCGGTTGAGGCGCAGTCTCCCGCCTATCCGTCTCGTGCCCGGCTGGAGGAAGAGAACGAAGCCTACCGGCGCGTGCTGCTTGATTGGGGCGGGCTCACGCGATATGGCAGCGAGAATGCCGAGTTGCGTTTGCCGGCCGGCGAAGATCGGGTGGTCTTCCTCGGCGACGAGATCACTGAGAACTGGGGCACGGGCAAGTCCGGGTTCTTCCCGGGTAAGCCTTACCTGAATCGCGGCATCACACGGCAGACGGTTGCGCAGATGCTGGTCCGGTTCCGGCAGGATGTGATCGCCTTGAAGCCGAAGGCGGTCGTCATCCAAGCCGGTACGAACGATCTGGCGAGCGTGATGGGGCCTTCGACGGAAGGAACGATGGCGGATCATTTCATGTCGATGGCGGACCTCGCGAAAGCGCACGGAATCCAGGTCGTACTCGCTTCGGTGACTCCGGTGTGCGATTGCTTCAGTACGATGACCGCGCGGCGGCCGCCGGGGAAAATCATCGGCCTGAACGGCTGGCTGAAGGACTTCGCCACGCGGACTGGCGGTATCTATCTCGACTACTACTCGGCGCTCGCCGACGGCCGGCTAATGAAGAAAGAACTGACCGTGGATGGATTGATTCCGAACGATGCCGGCTACGAGATGATGGCGCCTATTGCCGAGAGGGCGATCGCGGATGCCTTGCGGCTCCGAAGCCGTGCTGCGAGATAAACTGGAGATATCTCGCCTATGAGCAAACTCGGAATTCTCGTGGGGGGCGGACCCGCCCCCGGAATCAACAGCGTCATCGCAGCGGCCTCCATCCGGAGCATTCTCGAGACGGTCGAGGTCATCGGTATTCGCGACGGCTTCGAGTCCCTGATGCAGGGAGACTCTCCTCGCGTCACTCCGTTGACGATCGATGCAGTGACCCGGATCCATGTTCGTGGCGGCTCCGCCCTCGGAACCTCGCGCGCAAATCCGGCCAGGAAAGCCGAATCCATCGCGGCGGTGCTCAAGTCCCTCGAGAAGTTGGACGTCACCAGTCTGATCACCATCGGCGGCGACGACACGGCGTTTTCCGCCATGACCATATCCAAGGCATCTGCCGGGAAGGTTCGCGTCGTGCATGTCCCGAAGACGATCGACAACGACCTTAGTCTTCCCCCGGACGTTGATACTTTCGGCTTTCAGACCGCGCGTCACGTTGGGGTCGGACTCGTGCAGAACCTGATTACCGACGCCAGGACCACCTCCCGCTGGTACCTCGTGATTGCCATGGGCCGCACGGCGGGCCAGCTCGCGCTTGGCATCGGCAAGGCCGCGGGCGCCACCTTGACGCTTATTCCGGAAGAGTTTCCCAACCCCACGATCCGTCTTCGCGAACTCGTCGACACTTTGGCGATCGCGATAGTAAAGCGATGGTCCGAAGGCCGTAAGTACGGAGTCGCGGTGCTTGCCGAGGGGATCGCTCTGAGGCTTCCGCAGGAGGACTTGAAAGACCTGACAGGCGTCGAACGAGACGATCACGATCACGTACGGCTTTCGGAACTGCCATTCGGAAACATCCTGAGAGACGCTCTCTCCAAGCGTCTGAAGGAGTTTGGCATCACGATCACTGTCGTGTCGAAAGACATCGGCTACGAGCTGCGGTGCGCGGACCCTATCCCGATGGACATGGAATACTGCCGCGACCTGGGATACTGCGCAGCGAAGTACATTCTCGGCGGCGGCGACGCGGCGATGGTCTCGATTCAAGGCGGGCACTTCAAGGCGATTCCGTTCAGCGAAATGTTGGATCCGGTGACACGCAAGACCAAGGTGCGGCTGGTCGATATCCACTCGGCGCGATACGCCATTGCCCGACGCTACATGATCCGTCTGCGCCGCGATGACTTTGGAAATCCCGAAGCGATCGCGAAGGTAGCGGCAATGTGCAAGATGACGCCGGAGTTGTTCACAAGCAACTTTCATTATCTGGTTGAGAACGAACCGCCCCCGTATCTGCTGTAATTGCGGAGCGGCTGCACCGCGACGAAAGACGGAAGGAAACGCGCCGGGCGGGATTGCCCGTACTTCGAGGCTGATGAAGCCGTTGGTTCAGCTTATTCTACCTGGGCGAATTTCGGACCTGGAATGCAGGTCAGGAGGCATTTGCCGGGATACAAATGGTGCCCGGTCAATTCGGTTGGATCCGGCTAAGGTATGACAACAACGCAGCACGGATTGCTCCACTCGGGCACGTCGATCGGTTGGGCCAACAACGCGGACGGTTAAACCTGAAATCCGAAGTTTAACACTTAAACCCATTATTTTCAGCGGCTTGCAGGCTGGAAAGCCAACTTCGCCGAAGTTGGCTTTCCACAGCGTAAACCATTCAAAATACGTCGGATAGTCTTTGAAATGATTGCAACTTCGGATTTCAGGTTAAATCGTGGCGGGCACGCTGGACCCTTGGTGCCGGAGCCAGTTCCGGAGCCGGGAGCGCTGGCTCTCATGCTGGTGGCGAGCAGTTGTGCTGGTATCATGGCGCTGCGGCGGCGCAAGAAGGCGGCCTGATACCAGGCTCCTGCCGGCTGGCGAAGGTCCGGTCGGCGAGATTCCGCTGGCGTATCCGAGCTGGCAATTCTTGCCGCAACTGACACCGACGGTCGGGCTGGCGCGCCATGCCCGGAATCGTACTACATTGAGTTCATGACGACTCTCCGGTTTTTCGCTTTGTGTGCGCTTGGATTGCCGCTGTTCGCCCAGACGGGTCCACGCATCTTTCTCATTACCGATGCCGAAGGCGTAGCGGGCGTTTGCCGCCAGGACCAAACCGATCCGAAGAACTCCGAGATGCGCCAACTTCTGACGGGTGAGATCAACGCCGCCGTCGATGGATTCCTCGCGGGCGGCGCAAGCGAAGTCCTGGTGTGGGATGCCCACGATGGCAGCCAGACGCTTTCCGCGCTCACGATCCATCCGCGCGCGAAACTGCTTATGGGCGGACTCGGCATCACCATGCTCATGGAGCGCCGCTATTCCGCTATCGCGTTTCTCGGGCAGCACGCGCGGGCCAACGTGAAGGCCGGCGTGATGGCGCATAGCTACAGTTCGCTCGGAATCCAGAACATGCGGATGAACGGAAAGCCAGTGGGCGAGATCGAGACACGCGCGGCTCTCGCCGGCGCGTTCAACGTGCCGACCGTGTTTCTCGCGGGCGATCAGGCAGCCGCGGACGACCTGAGGGCGATCGTCCCGGATGCGGAAATGGCGGTCGTGAAAGAAGGACTCGCCTACTACACCTGCATTACGCTCTCGGCGCAGGCGGCTCGCGACCTGATTCGCGAGCGCGCGAAAGCGTCCGTGGCGAAGATTGCGAAGATCAAGCCCTATAAATTGGAAGGCCCTGTAACGCTCGAAGTGGAGTACTCGACGCGGCATTCGATGTCGATCGACGCGGGCCTCGCGCAGGGCGCGACCGTCGTCGATCCGCGCACCATCCGCTTCAGCGGCAAAGATTTCATGGAAGCCTGGACTCGCTCCCGGGCACGTTGATTTCGAGGCCGGGCCCTACTTCAAGTACTTCTTCAGGTCCGGAAACAGCAGCGCCTTCATTTCAGGCCTTTCCAGATCCGCCCTCGTGATCACCACGGCCTGAAGATCCATGCGCTTCGGCGGCGTTTTGCCGTTGAGTTTGTCGACCACCGTTCGCACCGCTTCGTAGCCCATTCTGAAGGGGTCTTGCGCCACCATGGCGTCGATGACGCCCGCACGAACATCCTCGATCATCCCGTCGCTCGTGTCGAAAGCGACCAGCTTCGTTTTACCGGCAAGACCCCGCGCCTTGAACGCCTGCGAGGCTCCGACCGAGCTCGGTTCGGAGGAGGCGAACATCCCGGCAAGATCCGGATGCGCGGTCAGCATGTTCTCGGCCGCAGCCATCGCTTTGGCGCGGTCCGACATGCCGAACTGACGCGCCACCACCTTGATGTTCGGGAACTCTTTCGCCATCGATTCGTCGAAGCCGCGCTCCCGGTCCATGGTGGAGACGCTGCCGGGCGCGCTCATGACCACCGCCACCTTGCCCTTGTTCCCGACGAGTTCCGCGAGCTTCCGTGCGGCCATCTGCCCGGCCGCGTAGTTGTCCGTAGCGACGAAGGTCATGAAGTTCGTGGAATCGAGCCCGGAATCAAAAACGGTGACAGGCATCCCGGACGCGACCGCGCGATCGATCGATCCGACGAGCGCGTTCCGGTCCTGCGCGGCCACGGCCATTCCATCGACGTGGCGGGCCACCATCGAATCGACGATCTGGATCTGACGCGCATACTCGGTTTCCCCCAGCGTTCCGTTCCAGAGAATCTCCACGTTGAATGCCTGACCGGCGGCGATCGCGCCCGCCTGCACGGTCTGCCAGAACAGGTGCGACGTGCCCTTCGGAATAACCGCGACCACCTTTCTGCTGGAGCGATTGCAGGAGGTAAGCAGGGTAAGGAAAAGCAATCCGGAAACAATTCGGCGAATCATGGCGAGACTCTCAATTGTACTGCCGGATTCTCAAAAGCGCACGCGTTCCGCGCGCGCCACGCCCTCTCTGTTGAGGATGTCGACGTCAACGCTGTCAACCTGCGAAGGATCTCCGGTTATCGGAAAAACCGCCTTCAGCGAGAACAAGCCACCAGGAGCTGGCGCATCGAAATACGTCTTGAAGCTGGCTGCGGCGTCGAACCGGATGGGGCTGGGATTGACCGGCCGCCCGGCGCGATCCATAAAATTGAACGAGAGTTGGGAGACAGTGCGGGTGTTATCGAAGCCGGTTATCTGAACTTCGAGACCGGCAGCGGTGCGAGCGCCCTTAGCGGCATCGATAACCACCGCCACGCCCGGCACAAGCACAGAAAGTTGATCCGCTACGCCCGCGACTTCCGCCGTGAGGACCAGATTCCCGGCCGTCGTACCCGTCTGAAAGACGGCCTCCGTGCGAGATCCGAAGCGGGCAAGACGTTCGCCTTCGACAATCGAGAATTCAACCGACTGGGAGCCGGTGGAGGTGAAGATCAATCCGGGGTCCTGCGTGCCCAGAGAAAGGCGGACGACGCCTTTTCCCGACGTTCGCGGCGCTTCGTCGAAGCGCACGGCGAAGGTAATCTGCTTCCCGCTCTCGACGGCGAGCACTCCCGGGAGCGCAATCCGCGGGCGCGGCAGCGGGGGTTCCACGCCGGCGCCGGTCAGGCTGAACCGGCGGCCGTCCACCGTGAACGTACCTTCACGCAAGCCGACGGTTCGCGGCTCGAAGGTAATTTCAAGCCGTGATGACTCACCGGCTCCGAGCGTGAACGGCAGGGCGGGCACCCTGCTGAAGCGGAAGGAAGCGCCGGAGATCGAGATCGCGTTAACCGTCAGCGGCTGTGCATCCGCGTTCTCAAGCACCACGTCGCGAGTGGTGGAGAGGTCCCGCTCCAGCGCGCCGAATGTAACAGATTGACCGGGATGGATCGCGGAGCGAGCGCCATCGACTTCGACATAGACGTTCGCAACCGCGACGGCGGCCGCGAGCAGGAACGCCGTAAAAGTGTTTACGCGTAGCACGGCGCTGTACCGGCCGGGGCCGGTGGGCGCGAAACGAACTGAGAATTCGACGAAGCCATCCTGATTCACAGGTTGCGGAAGCAGCGGCGCGGAGACAAGGGAAAAGCCCGATCCCGCAATCGAAAGCACCGTGACGGCAGGCGTGTTGCGGACCCGGAACGTGGCAGTCAGCGTATCGGTAGCCGCGATCGTCCCCACGGAGTACTGCGCGCGGATGGCGCGTTCCCCTGTTGCTTCCACCGCGAACACTCCTAACTGCGCGAAGAGACCGGAAGGGAAAAACACGGCGCAAAGAGGCAGGAGCGCGGCCGCTATCCTCTGACAGTGCCTCGCACGGCGCGGCAGGCGAAAACGCCCGCACCACGGAGCAAGGTTCAGTAGCAGACTATCGGCACAACGCCACTTGCTTCTCCCTTGACCGGCGTGGGGCGGAGCCCATGGTCCGTCGGCGGCGCTCTCGCCGGCATTCCCAGGTTGGACGATCCGCCCGGCAATTCTGCCGGAATTTCCAACGTCGGGAAAGCCTGGTGGCGCCGCACAGCCGGCATGAAGGGAGCGTGGGGTCACCGCGTGACCTCCTCCGCCGGCAATTCCCAAACGGCTCCAGTCGCCGCGCGCACGCAGAGCGACTTGCCGTCCGCGGTCAATACATGGAACAGCCTCTCGGACATCTGTTGAATCCGCTTAGGACGTTCCTCCAACTTTACGGGAAACTCATTCACGCGGATTGAGCCGTCTTGACCGGGGGCGATCGAAAAAATGTCACCGTCAAATTCGAAGGGGACACGCTCAGGCACAGGCCCCAAACGCCACATCTCGCGGATATCAGGGAACCATGCAATCGCGGGCTCGCCAGCCGGGTGGAACGCGAACAATGCCGGGCCTGCCGGAGCCGGAAGGCGGGTAACAATCTTCCCATCCGCATCCAGAGTGAGGATCTCATTCGCGGTCTTCCGCAGCGCGAATCTTCCGCTGAAAGCGTACCCAAGGGCTTCCTCGCCGCCGGGCAGCGGCGCAAGAAAATTGCCCGGCACGCCAGCGAGAGCGCGTACCTTATTGTCCGCGCCGCGCACGATTCCGGCGAGAGGCGGAGTGATGCCTGACTGAGCCCATGCGAGAGACGACAGGATGAAGAGTGGCCACTTCATGGCTTTCCTATGGTTACCGTGGGTGCGCCTATGGTCAGAACGACGGGCGGGGGCTGCGGCGGTCCAGGAGAAGCAACGGGTCCGCCGCCGCCCCGGGTGGCGCCCAGGACCCCGCCCAGAGCGCCGGCCGCGATGAGTCCGGCCACAACCCACTTCCGGGAGACGGGCGGCTTCGCTGCCGCTCCCGGCGGACCGCCGGCGACGAATTGCCGCACCACCATTCCGGCTCGGACCTGATCCTTCGATGCCGTAACCCGGATCTCGAACGGGCCCGCGCTGCGGTTCAGGCGCATTCCGTGAACGGACGCGTGCCCGTTAGACCCGCTAATCACAACGTCGGTACCCAACCCGTTCGAGAACACGCCGCCAGGACCTTCTTCCGGAAGACGGAAACTGACAGCCGCGCCATGGATGGGCTGCCCGGTCTCGTCGGTTACCTCAATCGTCAGAGGCCGTGCGCTCCGCGATCCTGCGGGATGGACAGCTCCATCGCCTTCGACCACTCGTAAACGGACGATTACGGTCTGCGCGCACAGAGATACACAGATTGCAGCCAGGAGCACAAGTCCCGTCAGACCGCCGCGCGGAGCAAGATACATGTGATGTTATCGGGGCCGCCCGATTTCCGCGCGGACTCCACAAGCAGCCCGCACTTTTTCTCAAGTGTGTCCTGAGACTCAAGGATGCCTTCGATGAGCTCTTCGCTTACGACGCCGTGCAGACCATCGGTACAAAGCAGGATTTGCGCGCCGGGTTTCAGGCGCAGCGAGTAATAGTTGATGGCGAGCGGCGCGCCAAGGCCCACAGCCATCGTCAACACGTGGCGCATGGGGTGATTCCGGAGAGCTTCTTCTTCGATGCCCAGAGGCCTCCCGACTTCGGCGACCCAGGTCTGGTCCTCGGTGATGGCGCGGAGACGATTCTCGTCGAAAAGATAGGCCCGGCTGTCGCCTACGCTGGCGATGGCGATATCGTCGCCCACTTCGAGAGCGGCCACCAGCGTCGTCCCCATTCCCTCTTTGTCGCGGCTCAGGCTCGCGGATTCGCGAACCTTGCGGTTCGCCTCCTCGACCGCCATCAGCAGAATCTGCGTATCGCGCCGTTTCGACGCCCGGACCGATTCGACTACGGTTGCCGAGGCCATGTGCGAGGCTTCTTCGCCCGCGAGCGCACCGCCCATGCCGTCCGCAATCACGTATAAGCCCGCGTCGGACGCGAGGAGGAAACAGTCTTCGTTATTCGATCGGACACACCCACGATCCGTCAGCCCGTAAGATTCCAGCATCCTCGCTCCGTCAAAGAGACAACCTCAATCCTAATTGAAGCACACGGCCCTCGTTGAGGGTGTTGGTTATTTTGCCGAAGGCCGTCGCGTTGTAGTTCCGCTGCGGCTCATCGAATTGGGGGTGATTGGCGACATTGATGGCCTCGGCCCTGAATGTGATCGCGTGCTCTCCACGAGCGCCCAGGCGCCACTGCCGCGAGAGCGCGGCGTTAAAGTTCAAGATCCCCGCCTTCGTGAACGTTCCGCGGCCGAGCGAGCCGCGTTCCTGTCCCGGCTCAAGGAAGCCGAACCTGTCCCGCCGCAGGATTTGCGGAGTGACGGTGGGATTCGAGAGCGTTTTGCCCAGGATGGAAGGGTCGAGGATATTGGGCCGGTCGCTCGATCCGCCGTCGACGTTTCCGAACCCGGGAGAATCGGACCCCATATAGAGGGTGAGGGGCGTGCCGGATTTCAGCATTCCCGCACCCGACAATTGCCAGTTGCCGGCGATCCGGCCGAGGCTTCCCCGCTGTTGAAACTTTGGCAAATCGTAGGAGTAATAAAGCGACAGCGAGTGCGTGGAATTGAAGTTGCTCAGCCCCTTTCGGTCCTTCTGAGATTCGTATTGCCACTGGCTTCTGGCCCGCGACTGATCGCGGTTGGCGGCGGTTGAAGTATAGTCGGCACCTTCGTCGATCGACTTGCCGAAGGTATACACTATTCCCCCGGCCAAACCCTTGTGAAGTGTTCGCTCGATCGAGGCCTGCCCGGCATCCAGGTAGGCGATGCCGCCATTCACAATGGTCTTGGTTTCGTAGTAGCGGGGATCGGGGCGGCGCTGGTCGATGTTGGCGGTGATAAGCGGCAGGCCGGGGACCGGCACGGCACGATTCTGAATATAGGCGTTCAGGTGCTTGAAAGAGCGGCTACCCACGTAAGATACGCGGACCAGGTAACGTTGGCCCGCGCGCCTTTCGAACGCGAGGTTGTACTGGTGCGAGTACGGCGAAACCATGTCTGGAGACAAGTAAGTGGGTGAACTCCTGATATTCGGATTGCTGAGATCGACTCCGTCGAGCGGCCGGAGCAGATTGGGCGACTGAATCTGCAAGTACCGTACGTTGGGCAGATTGTATCGAATCTGCTGATACGTCACTGGGAGGATCTGGCCAAAAGAGGCCGTATAGCTCGTTCGCATGATCCAGTCACCGCGGACTCGCCAGGCGACGGAAAAGCGCGGGCTGAAGTTATTGCAATCGCAGTGGTAGGGAATGCGTTCCCAGCCGTTCACTTCGACCGGCGCGGTGACCAGGTTGTACCGCAGGCCGTAGTACAACTGAAGACGGCTGTTGATCTTCCATTGGTCCGCGGCAAAACCGTTGGCTTCCCAGTTCCGGTAGCCCCTTCCCATTGGCCCCAACGTGACTTCGTATTGACTCGGAATCCCCATTCGAAGGTTTTCGATGGCCGTGCGTCCATAATTGCTGATGAACAAGAAGAGGCCGCGCTGATTGTTGGTTTCGGTGCCGTTCAGTTGATAGCGGTAAAAATCGCCGCCCCAGGTCAAGACATGCCTGCCGTCCGAGACCGCCTTTCTGAACACCGCGCCCGCGCGGTAGGTGTTGGTGGCGCGGTCGATCGGGTATTCGGAATCGGGGCCGAGCTCTTCGATCTGGTAGCCCATGCGCACGCGGGGGCCCACGGCGTTCGGTTCCGGGCGCAGATTGGATTTTCCCCGAGTGAAACCGGCTCCGACTGAGGCATCGAAGTTGGCGGAGAACTCGCGGCGATAGGTGGCGCGGGCGCGGTGCCCATGGATCTCGGTATCGGGATTTTGGCCGGCCACGAGTTGGAATGCACGCACGGTCTGGCGCGAGATGACGTGCGACAGACTAAGGCGGCCCCTTGCCACGTCGCGATCGAGACGCAGGTCGGCATCCATCTCGTCGATGGTCTGCGGCGAATTCGTGTTCAGGGCGCGCTCGTCGAAGTCGGTACGGTTGGGAAGCGTGGCCGGGTAAGCCGCGAGAAAACGTCCGACAACCGCGCGGATAGCGGGATCGGTGGCGAGCGGTGTCCGTTCGGAGGGCAACGGGACCAGCACATTTCCGTTCACCATCCCGCGAATCTTCCGATTCGTAACACCGCCGGTGAGACTTCCAAGCCCTTTGAAGTTGCCGGAAAACCTGCCGCCGTACTGGTTCTGGCGGGACGGCAACAGGTCACCCACCTGGAAGAATGAGCGCGCGTTGAAGACGCTGTTCTGAAGAGTCTCGAAAAGCTCCGCGTGCCACTGCGTGACCGGCGGCACGGGCCGGAGGACGCTGAGTTCGGCGGCGGGGCGACCATGCTCGGAGGTGTACGAGCTAACTTCGACGGGTGGCTGAGTGACGGCCGTTACATTGCCTCCGAGGCGGATGCCCAGTTCCTTCTGCGCATTTGTGTCGATTCGGCTGAAGAAGACGTTTTCGTTCCGCTGCGCCGCGGCGCTGCGCTGCGGCGGAGCCGGCGGCCGGTTCTCGGACGGCTTGAAGTCCGGTTTCGGTTGAGCGGCGGCGGTCACCGCCAGGAACACGGCGGCACGAAAGAGACGGTGAAGCATCGAATAATCCAATTTAGCACGAGCGAAGCGAGTTCATCGCCGGTAGGAATCCCCGTCCACGCGGCGATTCGACCTGCGATGGCGCGGCTCGCTTCATTTAAGAGCGGGATCGCCGTTCCGCAGCGGCCGGACCTCCCCTATCGAGAGCCGGTCTTGAGACTTGGGACCGGGCAGGGAGGCGGCGGGCGCAGAAAAACCAATTTCGATTTTCCGTTCCAGTGGTCGTGGAAGAAGCGGGGCGGCGAGAGGCTCTGGTGCGAACATAAAGGTGCCGCGCGGCCTTGACTGAAACTTGCCGTCTCGATTGGGCGTGATCCGGCTAGGCAGCCAAGGCCGCTTGCCAGATCTCTGACATCGTCGCTTTTGGCAAGCCCAACTTGCGCATCTTGAACTGTCCCTTCTTGATCTTCTCTGCCAGTTCGATTCCGCCGATCATCACTTTCGCTGTCTCGAAGCTGTTCAGCCCCAACATCGGCCGCAACCGCTGTTTGATTCGCCCATAGTCTTGCTCGATCAGGTTGTTCAGGTATTTGCTGCTGCGCACTCGCACTCGCTTCGAAAACTCGCCAGTCTCCTTCCGATCGGCCACCCCTCGATGCGACGCCGCATACGGGTCCGGCATCGCCTTGGCCAGCGCCCGCTGCCCCTTCATCGCTTTGCGCAGAAACGCCTTGGCCGCGTTCACACCCGCCGCCGGCTCAATAAGAAGTCCACCGTCTTGCCCGCTTTGTCAACCGCTCGATAAAGGTACAGCCATTCGCCGCGCACCTTCACGTAGGTCTCGTCCATCCGCCAGGAGCCACCCACCGGTCGGCCGTACCGTTTCCACCGTTTCTCGAATTCCGGCGTGTAATGCGGACCATGTCTCGGCAGCCAAGCTTGAAACTCAAGCACCACGGAACGCACAACACAACAATCTCAGCGTCGAAATGGCGGCCTCCGAACAACCCTTCGAACGGTACGAATCGGGACATTTCCTCATCTTCGATGATGTCGCTGATTCTGCACCAGAGCCAGCCGGAAAGCCATGATATACTCACCCCAAAGCTGCCTTGGAGGTTTCACTAATGCGAGTTCTCGTCCTCATTGCCGCGTTCGCGATGAGCCTTTACGCCCAGTCGTCCGGATTCCAGGGAGTGGTCACCGACCCGAGCGGAGCGGCGATTCCTGGCGTGGAACTGCGCATCGTCAACATCGCCACCGGCGTTCCGAACAGCGCCGTCAGCAATGAGCAAGGATTTTACTCGGTCCCGCTGCTCGCCCAGGGGACCTACCGGATCACCTTGTCCAAAGCCGGATTCGGCACTACCACCCGCGACAATCTGAAGCTCGACGTGGGCCAAGCCGCCCGCGTCGACTTCGAACTGAAGATCGGCAACGTGGCCGAGACGGTGGAAGTCTCGGCGGCGGCGCCGCTGCTCGAATCGGAGTCGACCGTGATGGGCCAGGTGATCGAGAACAAGCGGATCGTCGAAATGCCTCTGAACCTGCGCAATTATCTCGAACTGGCCAAGTTCTCCGCCGGCGTGTTGCCCGCGCGTTCGCTCGGTCGTGGATCGCGCACGGCCGGCGAAGACGGTACGGAAGGCGGATTCATCGCGTTGGGACAGCACGCCTACCAGACGCAGGTGCTGCTCGACGGTGTGGACAACAGTTCGCGGGCCTCGGGCGGTCCGCTGGGATTCCAATCGCAGGCGGTGAAGCCTCCGGTCGACGCCGTGGAAGAGTTCAAGGTGGTGACCAATAACAACTCCGCCGAATACGGCAGCCGGATGGGCGGCAAGGTGCTGGTATCGACCAAGTCCGGCACGAACCAGTTCCATGGGTCGGCCTACGAATTCCTGCGAAATCAGAAGTTCGACGCGTCGAACTTCTTCGCCAACCGGAGCGGGTCGCCGAAGCCCACGCTGCGGCAAAATCAATACGGCGCGACCATCGGCGGACCGATCATCCAGAACCGGTCGTTCTTCTTCTTCAGCTACCAAGGCACCAGGATCCGGCGAGGGCAGACCTTTACCAGCACGGTTCCGGGCGCGGCCGCGCGCGGCGGCGAATTCTCCGGCGAGGGTGCCCGGCGCAATCAAATCTTCGATCCGGACACCACGACCGGAACCGGCGCCGCGGCAACACGGATTCCGTTCCCCGGCAACCGGATTCCCGCGGCGAGGTTCGATCCGGTCGCCAAGGTGATCGCGGACCTCTATCCGCTGCCCAACATCGCCGGCCGCGACGCGCTCGCGAACAACTTTTTCTTTGCGCCCACCGACATCGAAAACTCCAACCAGTACGACATGCGCGTCGATCACAACTTCTCCGGCAAGGACCGCGTATTTGGCCGTTGGAGCATCCGTCGCGACGACAAACTCCAAAACGGACCGCTGCCGATTTCGGCGTCCGGCGGCGGCTCCGGACAGACGATCAAGCTGCCCGGCGACAACTGGGTCGGCGGCTGGACACGGTCGCTTTCGCCTAGTGTCTAGTTGCATTAGTTCTGGTACTACTGTATGTTGAGTCATGCGCCGAAAGTCCGCGAAATTTCAGCTCAGCGACGAAGAGATGAAGACCTTAGAGGGATGGACCCGCCAAGGCAAGACGGAGCACCGTTT
>SYKU01000377.1 GCA_005808865.1 Acidobacteriota bacterium | reverse complement strand
CAGCCGGGTCGCCGGTCGTGACCGAGACGTTCAAAGCGGTTGGGTTGCACGACGCGCTCTACATCGTCCCTGCTCTGGCCGTGGTATTGGCGCTTGTGCTTTACGCGGGTTCTCGCACCGTGGCGTTGGATATGGAGCGGAGGGACGTTGTCTAAGGGCATGTGGCGCAAGGAAGTCGTCGAGTTCGCCCTCGACTTCGAAACGAAGAAAAGCGTCGATGAGCAGCTCGCCTGGATCGCAGCCGATCCCGGCAACGCGAAGCCCTACTACCATCTGGCGCAACTCTACCGCATGCAATACAAACAGGACGAGGGCCTCGCCTTGTTGCTTGAAGCGGTGCGGCTGGACGCGGACTTTGACGATGCACACGTCGCGCTGTCCGAGATCTATGCGGTGCGCGCAGACTACAGCGCCGCTTGGAACCATGCACGCGCCGCTCAGCGCAGCGGCAATGATCGAGGCGTCGAGCTTCTGGGGCGGTTTGACATTCCGGAACCGTCGATGGGGTAAAATGAAACTTCGCCTCCCCGTATGTTCGCCACAGCCACTATCGCGGAAGAGATCCAGGAGCTGAAGCGCGCCCGGCGAGCCGTACTACTCGCCCATCATTATCAGGAAGCGGAAATCCAGGAGTTGGCCGATGTGGTGGGCGATAGCCTCGAACTTGCCCGGCGCGCGCGTGACTTCGACGGCGACGTAATCGCGTTCTGCGGTGTATGGTTCATGGCCGAAACAGCCAAGGTTTTGAACCCTGATCGCATCGTCGTCGTCCCGGACCGCGAAGCAAGTTGCAGTTTGGTCGAAAGCTGCGCGGTGGAACCGGTCAGGGCCTATCGCGGCGCGCATCCGGACCACGTGATCGTGAGCTACATCAATACATCCGTGGAGGTCAAAGCGGAAAGCGATATCCTTTGTACCTCGCGCAATGCCGTACAGATTGTCAATTCGATTCCCCCCGAAAAGACCGTGCTGTTCCTGCCGGATCGAAACCTCGGGGCTTATGTGCAGAGGAAGACTGGGCGCGAGAACATGAAGATCTGGCAGGGCGCTTGCGTCGTGCACGAGACCTTTCCGGTCCGGCGGCTTCACGAGGCGTTGGCTGAACACCCCCGCGCCAAAGTGGTGGCCCATCCCGAGTGTACCGAGGCCATCCTCAGGATGACCGATTTCATCGGCTCCACCTCAGCGCTCATTGAGTGGTGCGTGACGAGCTCAGCCGACGAGTTCATCGTCCTGACTGAGAATGGCGTTCGCTTCTCTCTGGAGCGGCTCGCGCCGGGGAAGCGGTTCCACTTCATCAACAACGAAAACTGCAATTGCAGTGAATGCCCCTACATGCGCCGGAACACGCTGGAGAAGCTGCGCGACTGCCTCGCCGGTCTTGAACCGCGAGTGGAGCTTTCAGCGGAATTGATGCGCCGCGCGCGCGTGCCGATCGAGCGAATGCTGGCGGTGGGCTAGCATGGCGACTCCGCCTCTCGTCGATAGTTTCGGACGCGTTCACGATAACCTGCGTATCAGTGTCACCGACCGCTGCAATATCCGCTGCTTCTATTGCATGCCGGAGGAAGGCGTGGAGTACATGGATCGCGCGGACATCCTCAGCTTCGAAGAGATCGAACGGTTTGTGCGTGTGGCTGCCTCGCTTGGAGTGACGAAGATCCGGATTACCGGAGGCGAGCCGCTGGTAAGGCGCGATTTGCCGGTGTTGATCGAAAAATTGCTTTCCGTGCCGGGAATCAGGGATCTTGCGCTCACGACCAACGCCGTCCTGTTGCAAGACCAGGCGAAGGCGCTTTACGGCGCGGGGTTGAGGAGGCTCAACGTTCACTTGGACACGCTCGACCGCGCGCGTTTCTTCGAAATCACGCGCCGCGACGAGCTTCAACGCGTGCTCGCCGGGATCGACGAGTCTCTGCGGCTCGGCTTCGATCCGGTCAAGATCAATGCGGTGGCCGTAAAAGATTTGACGGAGGCTGACATCGTTCCGCTCGCCCGGTTCGGGCGTGAGCGAGGGGTGGAGATTCGATACATCGAGTTCATGCCGCTCGATGGGCAGAGCCTTTGGGGCCGGTCGCGGGTGCTCACGCAGGACGCCATGATCGCCATGCTGACGCGCGAGATTGGGCCGCTCGAGGCGATCCCCGGCCGCGACCCGAGCGCCCCGGCGAGCGAGTACCGTTTTCTTGACGGCGCGGGAACGGTGGGATTCATCGCTTCCGTGAGCAAGCCTTTCTGCATGAACTGCAACCGGATCAGGCTCACGTCGGACGGCAAGCTGCGATATTGCCTTTTCGCCATCGAAGAAACGGACGTGAAGGAACTCTTGCGCCGCGGCGGATCCGATGACGAGATTGGCGCCGTGATTCGCTCGAACCTCAGGGAAAAATGGGCCGGCCATCAGATTGGTACGCCGCAGTTTGTGGCTCCGCCCCGGCCCATGCACGCCATTGGAGGTTGACCGTGGCCTCTCCCGCTTAGTGCCCGCCTTCATGACTGATCTCGAGCCCTTCGATTTCTAATACGGTCACGAGTCCTGGCCGTTCTTCGCCGCACCTGAAATTCCCGCGATCTGTCCCCGGCAAGGTACACTGAGAGTTGATCGGACGACGTGTTTGCGCCGTTAGCTACCTCAATACCCTTCCTCTCGTCTGGGGGATGCTTCACGGCAGGGAGAAGAGTCAATTCGACCTCGAATTCCGTCTTCCGTCCGAGTGCGCCGACGACCTGGCGGAAGGCCGTGCGGACATTGGAATCGTGCCTTGCGCGGAACTTCTGCGCCAGGAACTGGAGATCGTCCGGGGGGTTGGCATTGCCTGCCGCGGCGCTGTACGCAGCATCTTGCTCATCTCCAAGGTGCCGTTCGACCGCGTGACCACGCTTGCGGCGGATTCGAGTTCCAGGACTTCCATCCTGCTTGCACGGATCATCCTGCATAAGCGCTACGGAACGCGCCCTTTGATCGAGATGATGAAACCGAGCCTTGATCCCATGCTCGCCGCGGCCGACGCCGCTTTGATCATCGGCGATCCGGCGTTGCGCCTTCAGCCGGAGAACCTCCCTTTTTACGTGGTTGATCTCGGCGCGGAATGGTTGGCGCTGACGGGATTGCCGATGGTGTTCGCCGTATGGGCGGGAAAGAAGCAGTTTATCGACGGGGACACGGAGGCTGCGTTTCACTCCTCTTGCCAGTTCGGCCGGGAGCGCGTCGGCGAAATCGTCGCGGCCGAAGCCCTGCCCCGCGGCATTGACATTGAGCTTGCACGGGAGTATCTGACCAGCCATATTGTATTTGACGTGGGTGACCGCGAACGGCAAGGAATGGAATTGTACCTGCGGTACGCGGCAGATCTGGGTTAATTTAAGAAGGAGGGAGAACGCCTGATGAATCGAGCGGCTGGAGTAGCGGCGGTGAGCGCGGCGGTAGTAGCCGGAGTTCTGTTGATTGGTGGCGGATCTCCGGTTCCGGCGCAGTCGGGAACTGCCGTCGACAAGGCAACCGTGGAACGGTGGATGACCGAACTCTCTAACTGGGGAAGATGGGGCAAGGACGACCAATTGGGTACGATCAACCTGATTACGCCCGCGAAGCGGAAGCAGGCGGCCGCCCTTGTGAAGGAAGGCATTTCGGTTTCGCTCGCTCACGACACGCTGAAAGAGAAGGCGCCGGACAACGATTCACCCTTCGAACACAAGATGACCGCGACGGGCAGGACGCCTCTCGAAGGTGCGTATTGCCTCGACACATACACCGTCTCTTATCACGGTTGGGCGCACACGCACATGGACGCACTGTGCCACATGTTTTATAAGGGCAAGATGTATAACGGGTTTCCACAAACGGACGTTACGGAGAAGGGCGCGGGCAAGCTTGGCGTTAATAACGTCAAGTCCGGAATCTTCAGCCGGGGAATTCTGATGGACATTCCGCGGCTAAAGGGCGTGGCTTCGCTTGAGCCCGGCACTCCCATCTTTCCCGCCGATCTTGAGGCCTGGGAGAAAAAGGCGGGTGTCAAGGTTGGCAGCGGTGACGTGGTTTTCATCCGCACGGGGCGCTGGGCGCGGCGCGCGGCAAAAGGCGCATGGAACGTTTCGAGCAACTCTCCCGGACTGCACGCATCCTGCGCAAAATGGCTAAAGGCGCGGGACATTGCGATGCTTGGCAGCGATGGCGCGAGCGACGTCATGCCGTCGGGTGTGGCGGGCGTGACGCAGCCCATCCATCAACTCATTCTCATCGCCATGGGCACGCCCATCTTCGACAACTGCGATCTCGAAGCGGTTGGCGAGCAAGCCGCAAAGCTCGGCCGGTGGGAATTTCTCCTTACGGCTTCCCCGATTGCCGTAGCAGGCGGGACGGGATCTCCACTTAATCCGATCGCCACTTTCTGATCTGCCGCCGCTAATTCGGCGCCTTCATCACTTGCACTCTCTATAATGTTGCTTTGAGGAGAGGTGTACGAATGACGGAAGAACCATCTGGCCGCCGGGAGAAATTGACCGCATTTCTCGAAGCGGCCAAGGCTAAGGGTGCGTCGGATGAGTTTCTCGTCAGGCTTCTCGTGGAGCGCGGGTTTCCGGAAAAAAAGGTCCTGGACGCGCTTTCCGGCTACTACGAAAGTGCCACGGGAATCGCCATCCCCCAGCGCGGTGGCGGAACCGGCGAAAACGCCAGGGACACATTTCTCTATCTGCTCTCATTTTCCGCGCTCGGCACATGGAGCGCCGGCGTGGGCTCGCTGCTGTTTACGCTGCTCGACTCATGGCTCCCGGAACCAGGGGCACACCGAGCGTCGGTCGCTCTCTCATACGGCATATCGGGCAGTCTGGCCTCCGTCATGGTGGGATTCCCGGCTTATTTATTTGCGATGCGCTTGATCCTGCGAGAACTCGGCGCGAATCCGGAAAAATACGAATCTGGCGCTCGTAAATGGCTCACCTATATCGCGCTGCTTATTGCCTCGGGAATCGTAACGGGCGACCTCATCACGTTTCTGGCGTTCTTCCTGCGGGGCGATCTCACAGCAAGATTCATGTTGAAGGCCGTCACGCTGCTGGTGCTTGCGGGCGGAGTTTTCTGGTACTACCTGGCGACCATGAAGCGAGCACTGGCGTCGCAACGTCAGGACACGATCTTCGCGACGGTCGCGACGATTTTGGTTCTCGCGTCGGTGACCACGGGCTTCCTGACCCTCGGCTCTCCGCTGCGCCAGCGAGAAGCATCCTGGGACGCGAAGCGAGTCTCGGATCTGCGCGCCATCGCAGGCGAGGTCCGGAAACAATGGACGCGGACGAATCAACTTCAGGAGCCTCGCTTGCCCGGCAATCTAAGCGCCTTGGCATCGGCGGCGGGAGCGCAGCCACTGAGTCTGGAGGATCCCGTCAGTGGGGAGCCTTACGAATATCGGCGGCGACGCGAAGAGCCGGTGTACGAACTTTGCGCGACATTCGCTCGAAGCAGCGAGCGCGTAAGCGGTGCGGGTAGTTCGACGCCATCGTTCTGGGACCATCAATCCGGCCGGCGGTGCTTTGTGTTGGACGCCGCTCGGGCAGTCCCAAATTAATTTATCCGCGTTGGAGTAAAATCACACCGAGGTGCATCCATGAGCGTTTCAGGAAGATCGAGCCGGCGGCGAATGCTTGGCTTTGGCGCAGCTTTGGGAGGCGGACTGCTTTCCGGAAACGCGGTTTCATCGGCCGCGGACGGCGTACCCGGCCAGCTCGGCATTCCACTCGGCCCGTATGGGGAGCGCTCGCCGTTCGAGAAGGTGGCCCGCTGGAGGCGTGACACGAAGACGCCGGAAACCGGATCGAGCTCCACGCCTCTTCAGGATTCCGTGGGCACCATAACTCCGTCGTCGCTGCACTACGAGCGCCATCACGCGGGGATACCCACGCTTGATCCGGCCATGCACCGGCTCGTGATTCACGGGATGGTGGACCGGCCTCTTTCGCTCACGATGGCGGAGATCCGGCGGCTGCCTTCGGTGTCGCGAACGCTTGTCCTTGAATGCGGCGGTAACAGCGGCAGCGAATGGGCGCCGAAAGGCGCGCCCGACGTACAAAGAAGCTTCGGTCTGGTCAGTTGCAGCGAGTGGACCGGCGTACCGCTTGCGCTGGTGCTTAAAGAGGTTGGAATTCAGGCGGGGGCATCATGGGTGATTGCGGAAGGCGCCGACGCTTGCCGCATGGCCCGCAGCATTCCTTTGGCAAAAGCGCTCGATAACATTCTGCTCGCGTACGGTCAGAACGGCGAAGCTATCCGGCCCGCGCAGGGTTATCCCCTTAGGCTGGTGATCCCCGGGTGGGAAGGGAACGCCAATGTGAAGTGGCTGCACAGTCTGAAACTTACCGGTCAGCCTTACATGACGCGCGATGAAACCTCGAAGTACAGCGACCTGATGCCGGACGGCAAAGCGCGGATCTTCACGTTTCAGATGGAGGCCAAGTCCGTGATCACGTTCCCTTCAGGCGGGCAAACACTAGCTGGCACGGGTCTCTATGAGCTGACTGGACTCGCGTGGTCTGGAAGGGGGCGGATTGAGCGGGTCGAGATCACCTCCGATGGGGGACGCAGTTGGGTTGACGCCGAGCTTCAGGAGCCACGGTTGCCGATCGCGCTAACACGATTTCGCCTTCCCTGGCGGTTCGAGGGCAAAGAAGCTCTGATCGCCTCCCGCGCGACGGACGAAAGTGGATACGTTCAGCCGACGCGTGAAGCTCTGATTGCGGTCCGCGGCACGAATTCCGGCTATCACTTCAATGGAATCAAGTTATGGAAGGTGCAAGCGGACGGGACTGTCACCAATGTTTAGTCTGAGCGTGATTGTGCTCTTGCCGGCGGTCGCGCTGGCCGCGCAGCAGGAAAAATACTCCGTGGGACGGCCTGCTACGGTCGAGCAGATCCGCGGTTTGGGCGCGGCTATCGCGCCCGATGGCGGAGGCTTGCCGGAGGGATCCGGAACGGTTGCGGCCGGACGCGAAGTGTTTGCGGCACGTTGCGCGAAATGCCACGGAGAGAAGGCCGCGGGCGATATCGGACCGGCCCTGGTGGGCGGGCAGGGAACACTTGCAACGGTCAAGCCGTTTAAGACAGTGGGAAGCTTTTGGCCCCATGCGACCACGGTTTGGGACTACGTTAATCGCGCCATGCCTTTCAATGAGCCGGGGCTTCTGAAACCGCCCGAAGTCTACGCGGTTGTTGCGTACATTCTGAGTCTCAACGGCATTATCGGTAAAGACCAAATCATGGATGCGAAGACGCTTCCGAAAGTGATTATGCCGAACCGGGACGGCTTCGTGGCAGATCCGCGGCCTGATGTCGGAGTGAAACCTGCGAAGAAGAAATGACTCCCGCACCCGCGGGGTGGCGGTTTCGGGGGGATGAACATCCACCAAACAAACGCACTGGGCCATGCACCCGGCGGCCGGATTCCGGAATTGCAGCCGTGCGGTTGTTTGTTTAGGGGCCGTCAGGAAATGACTGTTCTAAGTCCGTACGCGGAACCGTGGTGCCGGTGGGAAAGGCCATCGTTGTTCGTGGCCTGTCGTTTCCACGGAAGGGTCCGGCGGCGAAAAGGATCGCCGGCCCCACCGGCCGCCAATGACGACAGGTGGCTCACGGCAGGCCGCTAAATTAGGGCTGGCTCAGGTCTGGTGCACCTGAAGCGCCTGCCATCTCGACGGTTGCCAGAGCGAATCGCCTGTCTCGTGACACTGCACAAGGGTTGGGGAAGCGTTCGGTAACCTGTCGGCGCGCCTGGGATCGAATGGTGGTGACGACTGAAACGGAAGCCGGGCTGACGCTTGGCCGTGAAGCTGAGAAGAATCAGGTTCTTCATCGGCGAGCGACTCGTCGATAGGTATCGCTCCGCTGTTCGATCTCAGCTCGGGCTCCCTCGCGGCTGATTTTCCGCGAAGTGATCGCCGCTGATTTGGGCTAGCGGTTCCGGGCAGATTACAATCAAGGGGATGTTTGGCTCGATCCTGACGGTACTTGTCGTGGCGCTTGGGCTGGCCTTGGCGGCTTCAGCGCAGGATGCGCTGAAGATCCTGGAGACGCGGTGCGTCGCCTGCCATAACACGAAGACGAAACAGGGCGGATTGGACTTGAGTTCACGCGAGGCCGCCCTTCGCGGCGGCGGACGCGGAGCAGCCGTCGTTCCCGGGGATGTGGACCGAAGCCTGTTATACCAGTTCGCGGCGCACCGGCGGGAGCCGGGCATGCCATTGGGCGGAAAATTGTCCGGCGAAGAATTGGCGACGATCGAGGCTTGGGTCCGCGCGGGTGCGCCGTTCGCGGGAATTGTCGAGTCGGGTCCGCACTGGGCGTTTCAAGCGGTCCGGCGGCCGGCCGTTCCGAACGGGAACTTCGCGAATCCGGTGGATGCATTCCTGGATGCGGACCGGAAGCTCGCAGGGTTGACACCTCTTGAGGAAACCGATCGATACACACTGCTCCGGCGAGTGCATCTGGACCTGACAGGGTTGCCGCCAACGCCGGAGCAGGTGCGGGCTTTCGCCCTGAATCGCTCAGAAGGAGCGTATGTGCGCGTTGTGGACGCCCTGCTTGCGAGCCGCCGGTACGGTGAGCGCTGGGGTCGGCACTGGATGGACATCTGGCGTTACAGCGACTGGTATGGTTCTGGCGCGGAGATTCGCAACAGCCAGCCGCATATTTGGCGGTGGAGAGACTGGATCATCGACTCGTTGAACCAGGACAAAGGCTACGACCGGATGATACGGGAGATGTTGGCCGGGGATGAACTGGCGCCGGAAGATCCGGACACGGTGCGGGCCACCGGCTTTCTGGTGCGCAACTGGTTTCTATTCAATCGAAACGTCTGGATGCAGGACACGATTGAGGCTGTGACCGCCGGGTTCCTGGGTTTGACACTCAAATGCGCCCGTTGCCACGACCATAAGTACGATCCCCTGGCGCAGGAAGATTACTACCGTTTCCGCGCGTTCTTCGAGCCGCATGACGTGCGCCTGGACCGCGTGCGGGGCGAGGCCGACTTGAAGAAGGCCGGTTTGGCGCGCGTGTACGACGCAGCGGCGCGTGCGGATGTGCAGAACGCGGCGGGCACGTTTATCAATCCCGCGATTTTCGGGGAGACCTATTTGTTCCTGCGCGGGGAAGAGCGGAGCCCTGACAAGGCGCGCCCGTTGACGCCCGCAACGCCGTCGGCCTTGGGCTTCGGCGCCGGCGCCGCCCGGGAGGTAAGCCTTCCGTTAACGGCATATTATCCGGACATGCGAAAGACCGCGCAGGCGGACCTCGTGGCTGCGGCCCGGCAGGGAATCGAGGGCATCGAGAGTGATTTGCGGATGACCCGCGTTCGGCTGTCGGAAGCCCGGCGCGCACCCAAGTGGGTGCGGCCGTCCGGGGTGCTGGTGGACTTCGACAAAGATGTGAAGCCGCTGCTCGAGAGACGGTGCGGGTCCTGCCATTTAGCGCGCAATATCAAGAGCGGGTTCAGTGTGGCGACTGCGAAGACCGTGATATCGGGCGGGAAGAGGTTTGGAACCGCAGTGGTCGAGGGGAAGAGCGGGGAGAGCCCGCTGCTCGAGATTCTGCGTGGAGAAAAACAACCGCGAATGCCGTTGAACGGGCCGGCCCTGACTTCAACCGAGTTGGGAATCCTGACGGCTTGGGTGGATGGATTGGAACCGCCCGATCCCGCGGTTGTGGCGCGAGAGGCCGAGGTCAGGTTGGCCCTCGGAGCGAAGGAGATCGAAGCGGCGCGTGCGCGGTTGACGGCGCTCGAATCGCGGATACGGGCGGAGAACGCGACATATTCGTCAGCCGCGGACGTGGAGAACCTGGGAGAGGCGGCGCGGGCGGACGAGCGGCGGGCGGCGGCGCTAGTTGCGGAGGAGAACCTGCTGCGGGCGCAGCAGCGATTGACGGAGGCCTTGCGTGCGGAGTTGCTGGACGACGGTAAGGTCAACGCCGCGAAGCGGGCGCTCGAGCTGGCGGTGGAGGCGCTAAACTCGCCGAAGGAAGGCTACTCGCCGCTCGGTTCGCAGTACCCGAAGACGTCCACGGGGCGGCGGACGGCGCTAGCGAATTGGATGACGTCGCGGGAAAATCCGCTCACGGCGCGCGTGGCCGTGAACCACATCTGGTTGAGGCATTTTGGGACTGCGCTGGTTCCCACCATGACTGACTTCGGGCGGAACGGGAAGACGCCGTCGCATCCGGCGCTGCTCGATTGGATGGCGGCCGAACTGATGGACTCAGGGTGGAGTATGAAGAAGCTGCACCGCCTGCTTGTGACGAGTGAGGCCTATCGGATGCGCTCCGGCGTGCCGGGCGGGACGCATCCTAACGTGGCCAAGGATCCCGGCAACCGGCTCTATTGGCGGATGGCGGCGAGACGCCTGGAAGCGGAGGCGATCCGCGATTCGGTGCTGGCCGTGGCGGGTTCGCTCGATCTGACCATGGGCGGGCCGGAATTGAACGAGGAGACGCAGGCGGACGCGCCCAGGCGTAGTCTGTATTTTCGGGTGACACCGGATGCGCAGTTGACCTTTCTGAAAATATTCGATGGAGTGGATCCAACGGCTTGTTTTGAGCGAACCGGGAGCATCGTGCCGCAGCAGGCCCTGGCGCTCGCCAACAGCAAGCTCAGCCTCGAAGGGTCGCGAGTAGTAGCGGATCAACTGACCGGGTCGTCGGACTTCGTGGGGGATGCGTTCTTTCGCGTGCTGGGACGGCCGCCGACGGCGCGGGAGGCGGAACTGAGCCGGGATTTTTTGGGGCAAGGAACGGAACGGCGTCGAAATCTGATCCACGCGTTGTTCAATAGGAATGAGTTTGTGACACTGCGATGAGACGGCGAACCTTTTTGGCGGATGTAGGGATGGGAATGACGGGCCTGGCGGTTTCCGCGATTGGCGCGCGCGGCGCCGAGCATCATGCGGCGAAGGCGAAGCACGTAATCTGGATCTTTCTTGAAGGCGGGCTCAGCCATTTGGAATCGTTCGACCCGAAGCCTGAGTTAAACAAATGGGCCGGGAAGACCATTGCCGAGACGCCGCACAAGGGCGTGCTCGATGCGCCGTTCACGAAGCAGAATGTTGTGGAATTTACGGCTAATGAACGAAAGCTCATGACCACCGTACTGCCGCTGCAGGTTGGTTTCCGCAAGCATGGGCAGAGCGGGATGGAGATCGCCGACTGGTTCCCTCACATGGCGGGCGTCGTGGATGAACTGGCGGTGGTGCGCTCTGTGTGGACGACCGACAACGACCATGCGGCGCAACTGCAATTTCACACCGGCAGACACATTTTTCAGGGCTACTTTCCGTCGATCGGGTCATGGGTGCACTACGGGCTTGGGACGCTGAACGAAGACCTTCCGTCATTCGTCGTGCTGGGGCCGCCGACGCCGCCGCACCTGGGCGGCTCGGGAACGTATGGGGCGAATTACCTGGGGCCGAGGCATAACGGCGTACCGTTCGCAAGCGATCCGGACCGGCCGCTGACGTACGCAGCCCCCGAAATGGAGATGAGCGCGGCGGAACAGAAGCGGCAGTTTGCGTTTATCGGCGAGTTGAATTCGTTGGACGCGGTGGAGTATCCAACCGACGAGGCAGTGCGAGCGCGCATCAAGTCTTACGAGCTTGCCTACCGTATGCAGTCCGCTGTGCCGGAAGTGTTTCGCCACTCGGGCGAGACGGCGGAGACGCGGAAACTCTACGGGTTGGAGCAGGAGAACACGCGCCCGTTTGGGCAGGACCTGCTGAGCGCGAGGCGGCTTGTCGAGGGCGGTGTGCGTTTTGTACAGGTGTTCCATGGGTATCGCACGGATGGGAACGGCTGGGATTCGCACACGGAATTGAAGAAGAACCACGCGCGGCTGAGCGGGGAAGTGGACGGGCCGATTGCGGGGTTGATCCTGGACTTGAAGCGGCGCGGGTTGCTCGACGAAACGCTCATCGTTATTGGAACGGAATTCGGCAGGACGCCCGGAGTAGAGGGTCAGCGAGAGGGACGGGACCATCACCCGTTTGGCTTTTCGGTGGTCATGGCCGGGGGCGGCCTCAAGCGAGGCGTGGTGCACGGCGCTACCGATGCGCTGGGATTTCACGCTGTCGAAAACCGTCATTACGTGACGGATATACACGCGACGGTGTTGCATCAACTTGGGCTCGATTCGCGGCGGCTTTCCGTGCCGGGGCATCAGCGGCTCGAGATGGATATCGGCGCGCCCATCCGGGATATTATCGCCTAGCGGGATTCCAGACTGATCGCCCGTGGCCTGGCGGCTCGGAGCGGTAAGCGTTTGTGTTGATCCAATCGTCCCCGGAAAAAATGAGCAGTGTTAGCAGCGCCCGGGCTTCGGGGATGCTCCTCTGTATTTGGTGGGCGCGGCGGCGCCTGTTTCAGGACGACTTCTCAACCTCGGGCACGCAGTCTGAATCTTGCGGCACGGGCTGCGGAGTTCAGCCGACCGCCTGCGCTCGCAGGTCGCAAATTCGCCCCAATCCGCATTTTTTCGAATTCGCGAAATTCGATATTGACAAGCATTTCTCTGTTCGGTATCATCAAAAGGTTCGCGAGTTAGCTCTCTGCTTCCGCGCTACCATTCCTGGTTTGCCTTATCACAGGAATCCGGCCGGAAGTGAGGCCCCGAGGTTTCAGGGCGGATTCAATGCCGTCGCAGTCTGGAGCATGGGCCTGTCCGAAGCTAGTTCCCTCGCAGGTGTGAGTCCGTTTTGGCTCACGTATGCTGTCCGGTGGCCCAGCCGTCGAATTCGATGCGAAGCCGATTTGTGCCGGGCGATGGCCTTGGTTTAGATAAAGTTT
>SYKU01000036.1 GCA_005808865.1 Acidobacteriota bacterium | reverse complement strand
GTAGCGGGCAAAGTATTTCAGGCTTGTGGCGTCGCGTTGCCTCCCGTGCTTCGGCCGTCGGCCTAACGCCGCTTTACTCAACGGTCACCGATTTCGTGTCACTAGGCCGTTTTGCTTCTTGTAACTTGTTGCAAATACACTGCTTCCGTAGGCGAGGTGTCGAAGATCAGTCACATTGCGTTCCTCGCTCATCATTGCGAAGCGTTCGAAGGCGGGACCAGGATATTCGAAGGGCCTACGCCCAACAAAGTGAATGTCGCTTTGAGTACGGTGAGGTTCGCGTGCATGCCATCGGAATGCGAGTGCGCAGAGCGTCATGAATGAGAAGCATACTTCTGTAAAGGGCCGCCCTGATGGGAAGCGTCCAGGCTTCCCCACGACGAACAGATTCAGCGGCCCGTCGGAAGCGGCGGGAACCGCGCCGGACCACCGCTGAGTGTCGGAAAACTGCCCGCGTCGAGCGGCAGAGCGAAGCGTCACCATGCGCCTGGATCTGGCTTTTAGGGGATGGTTCCGGCAACAAAACGGCTTCCACCCGCGCATCCACAACGTGCTGCGCACCTGCATGGAGGCAAACCCGGAGTCCGACAGCCGAAGAAGTTGAAAAAGCACTACATCGCGCATTTCGCAATGACGGCCCGGGAGGCCTGTCCTATTTCCGGTTGAAGAGCCTGCGAAGGCTTTCGACCGCACCTTTCACTGTGCCCGGCATGAGCTTAGCGACATTGGGCCTGATTCTCGGCGCCTCAATGGTGCCGCTGACTTCGACGGGAAGCGCAGTCTGGCTTACATCCTCACGCTTCGTAAGCCGGCTCATCACATCCGCGAGATTGCTCTTCATGCGAACCTCAAGCGAGAACTGAAGGCTCTGATCAAATCCGATTGTCCCGTGTCCGGTGAAACCGAGCGACGGAGATTCAAGGCCGATGGAATCGAACTCGATCCTGGCCGCAGCGATTTTCATTTCGCCAGATAATGTACTGAAAGCGGTGGAACCGTCGGCCGGCTTCTCTTCTGAAATCTTGGGCTGGAGCAACGCCGATGCCAAGCTCGTCGCGCGCTGAATGGAGGATGAGAAATCGAGCGCCGCGAACTTCCCCTGGGCGATCGAGAATTTGGCTGTTCCGTTCAGCGAGTTACGGATTGCCGCGGCGTCGCCACCGCTGAACTGGAGTGAATACGGGGATATTTCAAGTATGCCGCTCACCTTGTCGTTCGACTCGGTCAGGCTGTTCAGGAATTCGTTGATCTCGACGTTACGGACCCTCCCCGTGCTGGAACCGGATGTGGCCGATCCACCTACTCGGAGGTCGAGCCCGCCACTCCACTCGCCGCTTCCGAGTTTCAGGCTCGCACCAGCCACTCGTACATGGTAGGCTGGGGCGGAAGTCAGACGCTGAACGGAGAAGGTGAGCGGCGCCTGGCCGGAGAGCGGCATCACGTGGGCCTTGTCCTTTCCGATGAGAAGATCGGCGAAGGTCAGTTTCGCGGGACCGCTAAGCGTTCCGTGAGCGTCTCCCTTGACGTCCGCATCGAGCGACACCCGGGCTTTGGCGCCGGGAGCGGCAAACAGTTTGCCGAACTCGCGCTCCCGCACAGCCGCTGGAATTTCGTCCGGAACGACGGTCACGAACAGTTTGCCTTCGAGAGGCAGAGACGCAGGTCCGAACGGTCCGATGTGCCCCCGAAGGGAAAGATTCGATCCGCCGCCGAACAAGCGGGTGGCCGCTTCGATCCTGCAACTGTCGCCGTCGAAATCGAGAAGGCGCAAATTGAGGCCCGATAGTTTCATGCCGCCTGGAAGTTCGATTTCCGCTTCACGGATTGCCAGTTCTTCGATTGCGAGATGACTGGGGCTCGCGCCGCCCCCGCTCTCCGTTTTCGCCGCTCCGCTCGCCGGAGCGGAAGTGGATTTTAGCAGCTTTTCCAAATTGGTGACTCCGGCGGAAGAGCGTTCAATCGCGATTCGCGGCCGCACCACGGCTATCGAGCTGATAAGCAACGAGTTCCGAAAAAGCGGCAGGAGTTCGAGTTGGGCGGAGAGGCTCTCCGCTTCGAGCAGATTCTTGCCGCGGAACCCGGGCGGGTTTCCGACCGATATGCCCCTCAACAGAATCGCCGGGTGCAACCGGAATAATTGCTCAAGATCCAGTTCGGCTCCAGCAACAGCGACGGGAACACCAAGCCTCGCTTCGATGGTGCGAACGAGCGAATCCTTGCCCGAACCCGCAACGAGCGCGCGCGCGGCCAGACCTATGCCTGCGACCGACGCAAGAAGTATTGCAACGACTAGAGCGAGCCATGTCAGGATCTTCTTCATTCAAACTATCGTACTCCGACAGCCCGTGAGTTGATCAAGCAAACCGAAGCTTTAGCCTCATATGCCGATCTCTCCAGGCAAGGCCATCGTCGCATTGAATTGCCCGAATATTTGTCAGATCTACGACGTCGGTCCGGATTATTTGTGATGGAGTTCTTTGAAGGGTCGCCGCTCACTGGCCGCTTCACTCTGATCCGGCGCGCGGCTGCGCCGTGCAGATCTGCGCCGTACTCGACGCGGCGCACAAGAAGAACATCACGACATCACGATCTGAAGCCGGTCAGTGTTGTGATGAACGCATCGGGCCCGAAGTTGTTCGATTTCGGACGTTTCGCGCCAATTCCTTTTTGAGCACGGTTCCCACTTTGCTACGATAAAATTTCCCATGCTTCGATTTGAAACTGCCGGCGAGTCGCACGGAGAGTGTCTCATTGCCACGTTGACAGGACTACCCGCAGGGGTACCGGTGTCGGTCGATGCCGTCAACCACGAACTTTGGCGGCGTCAGCAAGGCTTCGGACGCGGCGGCCGCATGAAGATCGAGACCGACCAGGCTGAACTTGTCGCGGGTGTGCGGCACTCGCACACCATCGGCGCCCCGGTCGGCATCATTATTCGCAACAAGGACTGGGCGAATTGGACTGAAACCCTGCCTGTGGAAGATTTCATCGGATCGGAGGAGAGGAAGCGTCCCGTCACCCGTCCCCGGCCTGGCCACGCCGATCTTGCCGGTGCGATCAAGTACAATTTTCACGATTCGCGCTACATCCTGGAGCGGGCGAGCGCACGGGAAACGGCGGCCCGTGTGGCCGTCGGTGCGCTTGCGAAAGCGCTGCTCAAGGCCTTCGATATCGAAGTGCTAAGCCACGTGGTTGCCGTCGGCTCCGTATCTCTTGGCAGGACCGCTTCATGGGAAGAGATCAAGGCCGTGTGCACCAGGACCGAGGTGCTGCTTGGATGCGTTGATGCGGAGACGGAGCAGCGCATGAAGGCCGAAGTGGACGAAGTTTACCGCACCGGCGATACGGTGGGCGGTGTGTTCGAGGTGGTAGCCAGAGGTCTGCCACCGGGACTCGGATCGCATGCGACCTGGGACTCGCGGATCGACGGACGCCTCGCTCAAGCCATCGTTTCCATGCAGGCCGTCAAAGGCGTCGAGGTGGGTTACGCACAGGAGGGCGCGGCGAGCTTCGGGTCCAAGGTCCAGGACACGATTCATTACGACCGCGAGCAACAACACTTCACACGAGGAAACAATCGCGCCGGCGGCGTTGAAGGCGGAATGACGAACGGGCAGGATATGGTCGTTCGCGGCTTTCTGAAGCCGATTTCGACACTCCGGCGGCCGCTCGAATCCGTGGATATAACCACGCACGAGCGCGCTGACGCCGCTTATGAACGCTCGGATGTGTGCGTAGTTCCGGCGGCAGGCGTGATTGGCGAGGCCATGACCGCCATCGTGATCGCACAGGCATTTCTTGAGAAATTTGGCGGGGATTCCCTCGGCGAAACCCGCCGGAATTTCGATGGTTACATCAGCCAGGTAAGGACGTTTTAATCGCATATGGTTTATCCGATCGTCAAGTACGGCGACCCGGTTCTTGAGCGGAGAGCCGCCATCGTCACCGAATTCGATACGCCCGAATTGCACCAGTTCCTCGACGACATGTTCGAATCCATGTACGCCGCGAAGGGCGTGGGCCTGGCCGCGCCGCAGATCGGCGTCTCGCGCCGCATCGCCGTCATCGATTGTTCCGTAGGCGAAGTGCCGGCTGACAAGATCGTTCTGATTAACCCGGAGATCCTCAAAGTCGAGGGCAAGCAGAAGGGCGAGGAAGGATGCCTTAGCATCCCCGGCTTCCGCGAAGAAGTCCGCCGCGGCAAGCGCGTCACCGTGCGGGCACATAACGCGATAGGCGAGGTGTTTGAAATGACAGGCGAGGACCTGCTTGCGCGCGCCATTCAGCACGAGACCGACCACTTGTCCGGCAGACTCTACATCACACACATCAGCACGCTGAAGCGGGAACTGATCCGCCAAAAGGTGCGAAAGCTCGCCAAGGCCGGCGACTGGACCTGATCTCGGGCACAATGAACCTGGTCTACCTTGGCACTCCCCAGTTCGCCGTGCCCACACTTGAAGCGATTCTCGATGCGGGACACTGCGTTCTGACGGTAGTTACGCAACCGGACCGCCCCAAGGGACGGGAGCGGAACTTTTCCTGCGGGCCGGTAAAGGAATGCGCCATGCGGCACGGACTGGCGGTGTACCAGCCAGAGCGCGTCCGCCGTCCCGAGGCGCAGAAGCATCTGCGCGATTTGAAGCCGGACGTGATGGTGGTCGTAGGTTACGGGCAGATCATCCCGCAATCGGTAATCGACATCGCCCCCATGGGGATCATTAACGTGCACGCGTCCCTGTTGCCGAAGTACCGGGGCGCGGCGCCCGTTCAGTGGGCGATTGCTCGTGGCGAAATGATAACCGGAGTCACCACGATGCGAATCGACGCGGGCCTTGATACCGGAGATATCTTGCTGCAGTCGGAAACCGCCATCGGGCCCGCCGAAACCGCACCTGAGCTTTCCGAACGTCTGGCGGCGATGGGCGCGGACCTTTTGGTGCGCACTTTGGAAACGGGTCCCGCGGCGCGGCCGCAGAATTCGAGCGAGGCGACGCTTGCGCCAATTCTGAAGAAGGACGACGGGCAAATCGACTGGACGCGAAGCGCCCACGAGATCCACAACCAGGTCCGCGGGTTACTCCCCTGGCCCGGCGCGCATACGACGTTCCGGGGCAAAGGAATGCAGGTGTGGAAGGCTTGCGTCCGCGAAGTTCCGAAGTCGCGCACGCCGGGGACCATTTGGCGCGACGGCGCCGTGCTCGCCGCTTGCGGTGGATCGTCTTCACTCGAACTTCTCGAAGTACAACTAGAAGGAAAGAAGCGGATGCCGGCCGAGCTTTTTGCCAACGGACAGCGCTTCGCCGACAATGAGACTCTGGGAGGGTTACGCGCTTGAACCTGCCGCTTGGATACCGCTACGCAGCGACTTACGCCGGAATTCGAAAGGACGACCGTCCGGACCTTGGTCTCATTGTCTCCTCGCCGGCAGCCAACGCCGCCGGTGTGTTCACCCAGAACCGCGTGCAGGCATCGCCCGTCAAGCTGTCACGCAGGCATCTTTCGATATCGCATGGCAAGGCGTCCGCAATTCTCGTTAACGCGGGCAATGCGAACTGCGCCACGCGCACGGGCGACGCTGTCGCGCTGGCGGCGTGCCGCGCAGCCGCGAAACGATTGGCCGTTCCCGTTTCTCATATCTTGCCGAACTCGACCGGGGTGATTGGCGTCGAGCTCGATCCGGCCCGGATTGTCGATGCCCTGCCGGCTTTGATCTCGTCGCTTAGCGAGACGCGATTTCACGATGTTGCCAACGCCATTCTGACAACGGATCTGGTGCCGAAGACGGCATTCGCGGAATTGACCCTTGACCGTGGGATGGTGCGGATCGCGGGTATGACCAAGGGGTCTGGGATGATTCAGCCGCTAATGGCCACCACGCTCGGCTTCGTCGTGACTGACGCCGATCTGGGCGCCACAACCTTGCGCGCGGTCTTGCGGCGTGCCACGGAACGCAGCTACAACCGCATCTCGGTCGATGGCGACACGTCTACGAACGATACGGTGCTGCTGCTCGCGAACGGCGCGAGCGGCGTCAGGCCGCTGGCCAGGGAGGCGCCACTCTTCGAAGAAGCCGTCTCGACGGTAATGGAGGAATTGGCGAAGATGATCGTGCGCGACGGGGAAGGCGCGAGCAAGTTCGTGACGATCGGCGTATCGGGAGCAAAGGACAACGCATCCGCCGCGCGCATCGCACGCGCGATCGCGAACTCGCCACTCGTGAAGACGGCGATCTGCGGAGCGGACCCGAACTGGGGGCGCATCATCTCCGCCGCCGGCAATGCCGGAATCGAGTTTGACCCGGCTAAGGTGGATATCGACATGCAAGGACTCGCCGTCTGCCGGGGCGGAGTCGCGGCGCATTTCTCCGAAGCCGATCTCAAGAGCCAATTGGAGAGTCCCGAATGTGTGATTTCGCTCAGGCTCCGCGGCAAGGGTACCGGCGAGGCGCAATTTTGGACCTGCGACCTGACGGAGGGCTACATCCGCATTAACGCAAGTTACCGGACGTAACGCTTGTGACCGCGCGGCCACTTTGGTATTGGTGCCTTCTCGGCTCGCTCACGATGTCCCTCGGTTGGGGCTTGCGTGGCTCCATCGGCGGCGGCTCGCTCGGCGCAATGATCCCCGGAGCAATGATCGGTCTGGTCCTGTGCCTGCTGCTGGGCCGGGTAACGGATTCCGGCCGCATAGCGGCCTTCGCCGCCATTGGTGTTGGCTTTGGTGGACAGGAAACCTACGGCCAGACCGTTGGCCTCAGTCTCCATCCCGAAACGTTTTGGTGGGCCATTCTGGGATTCACTATCAAGGGCTCCGCGTGGGGGATGCTCGGTGGCAGTTTTATAGGCATCGCCTTACAGCAGGGGCGGTACAGCAAGCGGCGGCTCATCGCCGGCTTCGCCATCATGGCGCTCGGCACGTGGATTGGCTGGCGGTTTCTGAACCACCCGAAGCTAATCTATTTCTCGAATAGCATCGACAGGCCGCGCGAAGAACTCTGGGCCGGACTGTGGCTTGGCGGATTGCTCATGCTCGCATGGTTGCGCGCGCGGGTTCCTTCCCTGTTCGCGCTTTACGGCGCGGCAGGCGGCGGCATCGGCTTCGGTTTTGGCGCGTCGCTTCAGCCATGGGGGAGAACTGTCTGGCCGTCCATGTCTCTCGGCTGGTGGAAAAGCATGGAACTGACGTTTGGCGCTCTACTCGGACTCTCCCTGGTCCTTTGTTCATGGCGTCTGCGTCATGAACTCGCAGCCGCGGAAGCCAATCCGGCGCGCGGCACAACGCTCACGCGCGCCTTTGCCGCCGCGGCTGTAGCGATTGCTCTCGCCATTACCGCCGGCAGGTATCTGCCGGTACGATTCGATTACACTTTGGCCGGAGGAGTCCTCGCGAGCCTGGTGCTGTTCTCGGAGTCTATCGCATGGCACACCGCCATAACGGCCACATCAGCAGCCTTCGCCTGGGACTTCCTCAGGTACCAGAGCTTCGCCCCGCGCCCGATCGCATGGGCCGCCGTCGCCGCAACTACTATCGCCGTCGCGATGATCGTGGCGCGCCGGCCCCGCGTACACAGCATGTTTTACCTGCTCACGTGGACGGCGGTCGCGAGCGCGTTCCGTTATTTGTTGCCGCCAACAACGGCGGGCCGTGAGCCGGTCACGATGCTCATCGTATTTGTACTATTTGCCCTCGCCATTACTTTAATGGCGGAGGGCGGAAAGCGGCCGCTCCTGAAGGCGAGTGCAAGGCAAGGCGAATGAACCTCACTACCCGTTCTCAAATGCTCACGAAGAATGACCGCAAACCGAACGAACGGTCATCTGACGCACTCGGACGGCCATCGAGTCGAGAGCAAACAAGCTGAACACCTGGTACACTGTCCGCAAATCGCCATACGGTCATGCGTTCCGCGTGCCGCCCATCCCCTCCTTCATGATCCTTCATGAGACTCCGCATGCCCGGGAGGTGAGGACCCATGCTAAGATCGCGATTGAACGTGAAGGCGCTATTCCCTCTAATAACATTCCTGGCCGGCACAACGCTTCCGGCCGAGGATCTCTCGAAGCAAGCCGCCCAGGTGCTTCACGAGAACTGTCTCGGCTGCCACGGCGAAGCCCTGAAAATGTCCCATCTCGATCTCCGTTCACGGGAGTCGATTCTCATCGGGGGGGATGGAGGACCCGCGCTGATACCGGGCAAGCCATCCGAAAGCAGGCTACTCCGGTTCGTTTCGGGGATTCAGCAACCATCGATGCCCCCTGGCAAGCCGCTGCCTGCCGCAAAAGTCGAGATCCTCCGGCGTTGGATTGAGAGTGGCGCGCGGCTCGAGGAATCCGCGCCGGCCCGCCCGGATGAAAGAGCCGCGATCGCTGCTCTTGAAGACCGGCCCATCACCGCCGAAGAGCGCCGCTACTGGGCTTTCCAGCCTCCGGCGCGCCCCGCTGCTCCCACAGTCAGGCGCGCGGATTGGGCGCGCAATCCCATCGATGCCTTTTTGCTCGCTGCCCTCGAGGCCAAGGGCCTTCAACCGTCGCCTCCCGCCGACCGCCGCACCCTTGTTCGCCGCGCCTATCTTGATTTGACCGGCCTGCCTCCCGACCCCGCGGCCATCGATGAATTCGTCAAGGACAGTTCCGCCGATGCGTGGCCGAGCCTTGTAAACCGGCTTCTCGATTCGCCGCATTACGGCGAGCGCTGGGGCCGCCACTGGCTAGACCTCGTCCGCTACGCCGACTCCGGCGGGTATGAGATCGACCGCGACCGTCCCAACATCTGGCGATATCGCGACTATGTGATTCGCGCCTTCAACCAGGACAAGCCCTACGACGAGTTCATCCGCGAGCAGATTGCCGGCGACGAGATCGACCCAGGCTCTCACGACGCGCTCATTGCGACCGGTTTCCTCCGCAACGGCCTTGAGGCGAACATGAAAACCGAGCAGACCCGCATGGACGAGCTCGACGATCTGATCTCGACAAGCACCGGCGCATTCCTCGGCATGACCGCCGGATGCGCCCGCTGCCACAATCACAAGTTCGATCCCATCCCGCAGAAAGATTACTACCGGATGCAGGCCGTCTTTTTTTCCACCCAACATGAGGACCTTCCTCTGGTGGGTGAAGTCGAGGTCGCGAGCCACAAAGCAGAGCAGAAACGCATCGACGGTCTGGAAGCCCCGTTAAAGAAGGAGCGGACCGCGCTCCAAGAGCCCTACAGAAACGCACTGCTCGCGAAGAAGAAGGCCCGGCTCCCGGAGTACATCCAGGTTGCCCTGCGTACACCGGAGGAAATGCGAACCGAAGGGCAGAGACTCAACGCCTCGCAAGTCGAGAAGACGCTTCGTATCCCGGAACCGGAGATCCTCGCCGCATTGCCGCCCTCCGATGCCGCCCGCGACGCCGCACTGCGTGATCAGATCGCCCGCCTGGAGCAGGAACGCCCCGCCCCGTTTCCCGCCGCGATGGGGATCGCAGAAAAGGCCCCCCGCGCTGAGCCGGCCTACTTTCTTCATCGCGGCAGCCCCGGCAGCAAGGGATCGCTTATGACGCCAGGCGTTTTGTCGGCCGCCTCAAGAGCGGAGGTGGCGTTCCCGGAACCTACGGATGGCACGAAATCCAGCATGCGGCGCGCCACGTTCGCGGCCTGGGTCGCTTCGACGGACAATCCGCTTACCTCCCGCGTTATGGTCAACCGGATTTGGCAGCACCACTTTGGTGAAGGTATTGTTCCCACCCCAAGCAATTTCGGAAAGAGCGGTCTCACTCCAACTCATCCCGAACTGCTCGACTGGCTGGCCGTGGAATTCATGCGGCAGCGCTGGAGCGTAAAGGCCGTGCACCGCCTGATACTTACTTCGAACGCCTGGCAGATGGCGAGCGACGATATTCAGGCCAGCGCCGCGATTGACCCCTCGAACCGCCTGCTGTGGCGCATGCCGCGCCGGCGCCTGGAAGGAGAGCTCATTCGCGACTCCATCCTGGCCGTCGCCGGGACCCTGGACCGGAAGACCGGCGGTCCGCCGATTCATCCCTACATCGATCCGGCCCTTTGGCAATCGAGCACGGGGCGCACTTGGCCCGGCAAACCGGATAGCGATCCCGAGACCTGGAGGCGGAGTGTTTACGTCAGCCACAAGCGCACCATTCCGCTGCCGATGCTCGAAGTCTTCGACAAGCCGGACGCGGCCGGTTCCTGCGCTCGCCGCAATCGCTCGACCATTGCGCCTCAGGCCCTGATGCTGATGAACAACTCCTCGGTCGGCCTGCATGCCCGTTATTTCGCGCAACGCCTGGAGCGCGAAGCGGCTGGAGTTGACGCCCGCGTTGATCGCGCCTACCGTCTTGCCCTTGGCCGCTCACCCTCCGCGTCCGAACGATCCGAGTCCCTTGATTTTATACGTTCCAGTCCCTACGGACTGGTCGATTTCTGTCAGGCCCTGTTCAACCTGAACGAATTCGTGTATATCCCGTAACTCATACCATGACCCAGAGATTCTATTCGCGGCGCGACATGTTGTGGAGATGCGGAGCGGGTATTGGCGGCGTGGCCTTAGCCGATCTGCTCAGCAGCACCAGCGTCAAGGGAGCCACGCCTACTGGCGCAATAGACCCGTCCGACCTTTCGCCCCGCGCGCCTCACTTCGCAGCCAAGGCGAAAGCCGTGATTTCCGTCTTCTGTTACGGCGGGGTCAGTCACGTCGACACGTTTGATCCGAAACCGGAGCTCGCCCGACGCCAGGGCGAAGCACTGAACGGTAAGGGCGAAGTGGTGGTGTCCCAGGGTTCCCCCGGGGCGCTCATGGGCTCGCCGTGGGCGTTCAAAAGACACGGCGAGTGCGGAATGGAGATTTCGTCCCTGTTCCCCCATGTGGCGAGACACGCCGACGAACTCGCGCTTATCCGCTCGATGAAGGCTGTCAGCCCCGACCATGCGCCGGCTCTATTCCAGATGAATACCGGCAGCATCCTGGCCGGTTCGCCGAGCATGGGGTCGTGGGTCACCTACGGTCTTGGCACGGAAAACCGCAATCTTCCCGCGTTCGTGGTCTTCTCCGATTGGCGCGGCGGCCCGATCGGAGGCGCTCCGAACTGGGGTTGCGGTTACATGCCTGCGGCCCTTCAGGGCACTCCGTTCCGTTCGTCCGGCGATCCTATTGTCGATCTTCGTCCGCCGAAGGAAGTCTCGCCCGAGCGTCGGCGCCGCTGGCTCGACCTCATCGGGAAACTAAACGATGAGCACCTCCGGCGCAACCCGAACGACTCCGAGCTGTCCGCGCGGATCGCCTCCTACGAACTCGCCTACCGCATGCAGTCGCATGCGCCGGAGGCGGTCGATGTCGCGAATGAATCCAGGGCGACGAGGACCCTTTACGGCCTCGACGACAAACTCACCGCGTATTTCGGCGGGCAATGCCTCATGGCACGGCGTCTGGTGGAGCGCGGAGTGCGGTTCGTGCAAATCTACTCCGGTGGCGGAAATTTCGCTGAGAGTTGGGACGCGCACTTCGATCTCAAGGGCAACCACGATATGCACGCCGGGGAGACGGACCGCCCCATTGCGGCCCTGCTCGAAGATCTGAAACAGCGCGGTCTGTTCGATTCCACGCTCGTCATCTGGCACGGAGAATTCGGCCGCATGCCGATTTCACAACGCATGGACGGGCGTGACCACAACCCCTACGGCTTTTCAATCTGGATGGCCGGGGGCGGGATCAGGGGCGGCAAGGTTGTTGGGACCACCGACGAATTCGGTTATCGCGCCGAGGAAAACGTGAAGACCGTCAACGATCTTCACGCCACCATGCTTCACCTGCTGGGACTCGATCACGAGCGTCTGACCTACTATCACAACGGCCGCCAGATGCGCTTGACGGATGTAGCGGGCAGCGTGATCCGCGAGATCGTCTAAGAGAGAGCACCGCTCCGGAGCCGTTGGACGATGACCAGGACGTCATCTTGAACATCCAATTCGGGACCATTCAGTTGCATCGTGCTGCCGAGCCGCCGCTGCGCCAGTGACCTGTGAGGTGGGCCGCGAGGATTGCGATCATTTCATTGCCTGTTCGCCGCCACGATCAGACGTTGACGCAGCCTGGGATCGTTCCGCGCCCGATCAAAGTATGGCGCCCCGGCGATGCCGCGCACAATCTGACTTCGCGATCACGCCGTGAAATGAAAGCCGACGTCGCATGCGACGCGTGCCAGCACGCTGAAGCTTCACTTCGATTCGCAATCAAAAATAGAGCTTGAGCGCGAACTGGATCTGCCGCGAGGTGCGCTGGAAGGTGAGCGGAGCGCCGGCCGAACGAATGGTGCCCGCACCAGCCACCCCCACTGTTGCATTCGGATTGTTAAATTGCGGCGTGTTCGAGAGGTTGAAGAACTCCGCCCGGAACTGCACGCGGCGCGCCAGATCTTCTGAGAATGGAAAATCCTTTTGAACAGCGAGAAATCAAGCTGCCTGGTTCCCGGGCCGCGCAGGATATTGCGCCCGCCGTTTCCGAACAACTGCGGCCCCGGTGGAACAGCCCCTGCAGCCCCCCGCCACTGGAACGCGCAACTGCCCGAAACCCTTGTTCATCACGAACGCGGCAAAGCTCGACACGAACTGTATCTTCCCCGCATAGGCCAGCCCCGCGCCAAGCGCCACCATGTTCGATTCGGCGATTCCGCAGAAGAAGAACCGGTCCGGAAATTCCTTGGCGAAGAAATGGGTGTTCGTCGATTTCGACAGGTCGGCGTCGCACACGACTATGTCTGGATTCGTGCGCGCGATCAACGCCAGCGTCTTTCCGAACGCCTCGCGCGTGGCCGCGCCCAACTTGAGCTCGAACTTCGTGGTTGCCGTCATTACTGAAGCTCCTGCATCGCCAGACGAAACTCGTCCCGAGGGCGAATCCGTCGATGACTTCCTCGCGGCTGTTCGGGAGTGGCGAGGTCATACGAAGAATGATCGGGCGGCATGAGTCAGGTTGTCCTCGACACGGATGTCATCTCCTTCATCTTCAAGAGCGATAGCCGAGCCGAGCGATTCTTGCCGCGCACTCAGCGGGGGCAGATCATTTCCTTCATGACCGAGGCCGAACTGGAGCAATGGACTCTTCAATCTCGATGGGGGAGTCTGAGAGTTGCGCGGTTTCGAGAGTTCATGATTCGTTTCGTGGTGATACCGTCTTCACGGGATCTGGTTGTTAAATGGGCGGAAGTGATGGTGAGCGCGCGTTCGGCAGGACGCCGGATTGAAGCCGCCGACGGTTGGATCGCCGCGACCGCGCTCCTCTATGAGGCGCCACTGTTGACTCACAATCCAAGGGATTATACGGGCGTACCTGGTCTCAGAATCGTCACTGGCCTGTAGAAACGACTGGGGCGACTAGCCACGAACTTGCTTTGCTTGCTTTCGGTGGCATTCGAGAGTCAGGCGCACTTGGCTACGGCTTCGCGCGCCGCCGCTACGACACCTTGGACCATCAGGCCGTACGTATCAGGTACTCAACCGTCTCCCGGGATTCCTTGGCAACGGCTCCGCGTCAGCGAGGACTCTCGCGGTGCCTAGGACCCTCTCCCAGTCTTCGCAATGATATTTAGCCGATTGCCAGTGGCCGCCACCCGGAAGCCTAGTGTTCTTGGTCACAACGAACGCGTCCAGACTAACTGGCCCCAAACCGGGCAGGTTCCTGTGAGACGTCCGCTTGGCAGCTTCGACAACACATTTGGTGCGCGCCGGTGACCATTTGCCACTCGGATCCCCGAAGAGATACCGGTATGCCCACGAATATGTACATACAAGCGCATTCCCGTTCAACGCGGCGGCAATGAGCCTGTCAAGCAGACGTTTGGCGCGGTTGTCGGCTTTACCGAAGCCCGACAAAGCCACGCCATTCGCATCCGACGTGGCTAGTTGAAGAGTCTTGGAAATCAACTCAGCTTTATTGCGGCTCACTTCCGGAATGACCATCTGTCCTTCGCGGAGCGTGGCATCGGAATCGACGTACAGCGGAAGCCCGATTCTCTTCGGACGTACGCCAGGAACCTTGCCATCCGCGGCGGCCGCCATAACCGCCGCGATGGCGGCGTCGTTCTGGTCGTGCGTTGGCAGATCTGGCAGTCCGCGGACGCCAAGAACTTCAAGAATGCGCTTTCGCGCCAGCCTGCCTTCAGGAGTGGACTTCTTAGGAAGGCTACCACTGAAGATCGTCCAGATGTGCCCCGGATATACTTCGAAAACCCCGCGCACCAGTTTGGGAGGGTCAATACACATGCATTTCCGTTTCAATGCCTGGAACAAATCGAGCGAGGAACGAATGAAACCCGAAAAGGGCAAGCCTGCCGTCGGACGTGTGTCTGGGGTCTTGCCTACGGCAGCGCTCTTCTTCTCACAAGCGCGGAGAGCGGAGCCTTTTGCGGCGAGGCCTTGGGGACCGTCAAGCATCGCGATCCGCGCCTTCCCCAACTCCTCGGCGATAACAATGACGTCTAACTCCGCAGGGGCGGCATCCCACCACCATGCCCAGAACGAAGCCATGAGTTTGCCGTTCTTGCCGCGCGTCAAGCCGCAGACATCCACATTCCGGCAACCTTTGGAGTAGCGATCCGTCAGATCGGCGCCGAGGTAAGGCGGAACGCAGCCCTTGAGGGTAGACTTCAAAGCGAAACCCAACTCCCGCCCGTCAAGCCCGCTTGCGCGCAACTGCCTTCCGAGCTGCGGCGGCCACATCCCGAGCGACCAACCCGTACTTGTCGAGCAACTCCTCGGGCGCGGCGGACTCCGCGTACGTATTCTGAATCCCCACGAACTCCATCACGCAGGGGTGCGTCTCCGCCACCACCTGCGCCACACGCACGCCCAATCCGCCATCCACCAAATGCTCCTCCGCCACGACGATTGCGCCAGTCTCGGCCGCCGCTCGCGCAATGGCCTCCCGGTCGATCGGCTTCACCGTGTGGATGTCGATCACACGCGTCGAAATGCCTTCGCTTTCGAGCGTCTCGGCCGCGCGTATCGCCTCCGCGACAAGCAGGCCCGTGCCGATAATCGTCACCTCGGAGCCGTCAATCACCTTGATCGCCTTGCCGATCTCGAACCTCTGGTCCGCGCTGTATATGACGGGCGCTTTCATCCGGCCCGCGCGGATAAACACCGGCCCCACATGCGCCGTTGCCAGATGCATCAGCGCCGTCATCGACACCTCATCCGCCGGCGAAAGCACGATGAATCCAGGCAGCGAGCAGGCGAGCGCAATCTCCTCGATGCTCATCTGCGACGGTCCGTCTTCGCCGATCGAAATTCCGCTATGTGTTCCCACCACCTTCACGTTCAGGTTCGGATACGCTACCGTGACGCGCAACTGCTCGAAGCCTTTGTTCATCACGAACGCGGAGAAACTCGACACGAACGGTATTTTCCCAGCGTAGGCAAGCCCCGCGCCAATCGCCACCATGTTCGATTCCGCGATCCCGCACGAGAAGAACCGGTCCGGAAATTCCTTGGCGAAGAAATGCGTATTCGTCGATTTCGACAAATCGGCGTCGCAAACCACCACGTCGGGATTCGTGCGGGCAATCAGCGCCAGCGTCTTACCGAATGCCTCGCGCGTGGCTGCGCCCAGCTTGAGTTCGAACTTCGTGGTTGTCGTCATTACTGAAGCTCCTGCATCGCCAGACGAAATTCGTCCGGCGTCGGCGCCATGCCGTGGAACTTGGGATTGTTCTCCATGAACGAAACGCCCTTCCCCTTGACGGTGTTGGCGATCAGCACGGTTGGAACCGCTTTGGTTGCCTCCGCCTCGGCAAAAGCCGCCAGAAGCGCGGGAATACTATGGCCGTCGACGGCGATCACGTGCCATCCGAAAGCCCGCCACTTGTCCGCCAGCGGTTCGACGTCCATTATATCTTTCACGAATCCATCCAGTTGAATGTGGTTGTAATCCACGATGACCACGATGTTATCCATCTTGTGGAACGCGCCAAACATGGCCGCTTCCCAGACCTGCCCTTCCTGAATTTCGCCATCGCCGAGCATAACGAACGTTCGCGAGGGGCTGCCGTTCAGACGCGCCGCGAGGCCCATACCGAGGGCAAGCGAGACGCCTTCGCCCAGCGAACCCGTCGATGCGTCGAGAGATGGTATGAAACGGACGTCCGGATGGCCCTGGTAGATGGACCCCATTTTCCGTAGAGTGTTGAGTTGATCCTTGGGCGTGTAGCCGCGTTCCGCGAGGATGGCGTAAAGCACCGGACAGGCGTGACCCTTGGAAAGAATGAAGCGATCGCGATCCTTCCACGAAGGGTTTGTCGGATCGTGACGCATCACTTGAAAATAAAGTGAGATCAACGTCTCGACGGCTGAAAGCGACCCGCCCGGATGGCCGGATTTCGCTTCGTAGATCATCTCGATAATCTGCCGGCGCACCCGCCGGCAGATTACCTGTAACTCTTCGAGAGATTTCGTTTCTGGCATGAATTCTTCAATTTAG
>SYKU01000376.1 GCA_005808865.1 Acidobacteriota bacterium | reverse complement strand
CTTTCACCGAGGAATTGATGTCGAGGCAGCCTGCAAGGAAAGCCGGCTGATTCGCCACGATTCCGATAGGCCGGCCGTCCATGCGCGCGAAACCGGTTACAATATTTCGCGCAAAGTGTTCATGCACCTCAAAGAATTCGCCCTCGTCGGCCACGCGCCTGATAACGTCCGTGATGTCGTAAGGCACGGTCGGATCCTCCGGGACGATGGAATCAAGCTCCGGATCGCATCTCTCAAGCGGGTCGGACGTCGCGCGCCGGGGCGGGTCTTCGCGGTTGTTCTGCGGAAGGTAGCCGAGCAATTCCCGAATCATGCGCAGGCACTCGGCGTCGTCCGCGGCAATGAAGTGGCCAACGCCGCTCGTCTCATTGTGCGTACGCGCGCCGCCGAGCCGTTCCTTTGTGACGTCCTCATGCGTTACGGTCTTGATGACATCCGGGCCCGTGACGAACATGTAGCCCGTGCCGTTCACCATGAAGACGAAGTCGGTAATGGCCGGCGAGTAAACCGCACCGCCGGCGCACGGCCCCATGACGGCGGAAATTTGCGGCACGACTCCGCTTGCCAGCGTATTGCGAAGGAAAATATCGGCGTAACCGCCAAGCGAAAGAACACCCTCCTGGATGCGCGCTCCGCCGGAATCGTTCAGACCGATCAAGGGCGCGCCGTTCTTTAGCGCAAGATCCATCAGCTTGCAGATCTTCTGGGCGTTCGTCTCCGAAAGCGACCCGCCGAAGACGGTGAAGTCCTGCGCGAACACATACACCAAACGGCCATCGACGTAGCCCCAGCCGGTGAGAAAGCCATCTCCCGGCACAACATGTTCCTCCATGCCGAAATCCCGGCAGCGGTGGGCTACAAGCTTGTCGAGTTCTTCGAATGTGCCTTCGTCGAGGAGAAAATCGATGCGCTCGCGCGCGGAGAGCTTACCCTCCTGGTGCTGCCGCCGTTTTCGCTCGTCCCCGCCCCCCAACTCGGCGGCCGCGCGCCTTTTCCGTAGCTCTTCGAGCCTGCTCATCAGAATAACGGTAGCAAGTTTTTCGCGGAGCTTAGACCCCGTCGCGAAAACCGCGCCCCTGCCGAGGTTTCACTTCACTGACTGCCGTGCCCCGGGTTTCTGGGCGATACGAATGGCAAGCGTCATAGTTCCCGCCGTTCGCATGAGGAGGTGAACGGGCATTTTCCCTGATTCCAGAAGCGGCAATAGGGGAGCGCCGGTAACGCCAGGCCGCCACTGCTTCAACAAGGGAGCGATCATGCCTATCCGATTCACTCGATTTCCTCCGCAACGCGCCGCGCCGTGGCCGGCGCGAGAAGGATGCCGTTGCGGTAATGCCCATACGCGAGCCATACGTTTGAATCAGGCACGCGCCTGATACAAGGCCCATCGGTCTCCGGTGTTTCAAGTCCGGGGCGGAAGCCGGTCCACGGCATCACCGGTCCATATTTGCGCAGCATGGGACACAGATCTTCGGCACGGTTCCTGATCCCCTCCACGATACCCGCGTTCATCGATCGGTCGAATCCGGCGCGTTCCGCAGACGTGCCGGCCACCAAAAATCCCGTCGAGCGCTGCAGCAGGTACGTGTTATGGTGCCGGATGATGGACCGTAGTTCATTCGCCGGAAGCGAATACGCCAGCAAGTGGCCCTTGATAGGAACCGTGGCCGGCAAATCCACCGTAACGCCTTTCACGGACACGCCGATGCCGCCGCTCCACGCGCCTGCGGCCAGGACCGCGGCGCCCGCGGATAGCTTGCCTCGGTGACCCACCAACTCGACCGCTCCATCATTGCCAAGGATCGACGCGACGGGCCAGCCTTCGAGAATGGTGACGCCTCGCGCAAGGCACGCGGCGCGAAGCGCTATCATCACATCGCGAGGATCGACGTGCGAATCTTCGGGATAATAGAGCGCTCCCGCGACCGGCTTGCGAAGCAGGGGAGCGCAATCCCGAATATCCTTCCCCTCGAGCACCGTGGATGGTATGCTCAGGGATTTCTGCGTTTCGGCGCGCGTGCGCAAGGCGCCCCACTCTGCCGCGTTGAGTGCGAGTTCCACCGCACCGCCTTGCTGGAAATCGATTTCCGTACCCGATTGGGATTCGAGAGCGGCGATGAAATCCGGATAGAGTTTGAGGCTTTCGATACAGAAATCCGCAAATGCTGAAGGCGCATCTATTTCACCGCCAGGCGCGAGCATTCCCGCGCCAGCCCAGCTAGCCTCGCAGCCCATTCCACCGGCGTCGAGCAAGGTGACGCACTTGCCGCGTTCGGCGAGCCGCCACGCGATGGAGGAGCCAACAATGCCTGCCCCGACGACGATTACGTCAGAAACCGGAAGGTGCAATCCAGTAGCTTTCCTTCCAGACGCCGCCGGCGGGAACGGTCTGCAGTTCCTTGTACACGCCTGCGTGTGCAAGATTGAACGCGTTTGTTACGGCGGACATCGGTTCGAAGCAGATGAAATCGCGGCCCTTCGGCGCGTAGACGACGGCCACGGTGTAATTCGGTCCGTAAATGACGCTTACCTTCTGCTTATCGCCTTGAACAGAGAACACGGCGCGTCCATCGGAGCCGCGGACAAGGCCGCTGAAGACATCGTCAAGTTGCGTCCCTTCGAGCAGGATGGGATCGGGGAACGCGACGGGCTTCTTCTCGCCGGTCGGGATGAGGAGGCTCGACAGCGTCAGGTGATCGCGGGCCGAAAGATGCACCCGCCACTTGTCTCGAGGCGCGTCGTGAACCTGGAAGTAGGGGTGATAACCGACAGCCACCGGCACCGGCGCCGTCGAAAGGTTCTCGATGGTGGTTTCGACTTCGAGCACGCCCTTCGACAAACGGTAGGTCATGAGCAGCGAATGGGCAAAGGGAAACTGCGCCATCAGGTCCGGCTGCCTCCAGAAGTCGAAGCGGCTGATGAGGCGGGCGGAGTTCCCGTCCGCCTTGACTTCGACCACGTTCCACTCGGAGAAAAGAATCAGGCCGTGAATTGGCTTCTGGTTGCCATCCCGGCGCAGGTTGCCGAGATCGGGATTGAAGCTGTACTTCTTGCCGTTGGCGTAGAATGCATCCTGATCGATACGGTTGGCCCATGGCGCGAGAAACGGGTTGCCGGCGAGCGCGGGCTTGGCGCGGAGTTCAGCCGGGCCTTTGAAGGGAGTCCAGAAAACGTTCTTGCCGTTCACCTTCATTTCATACGCCATGTTTCCGATGGAGGGCACGATGGAGACTTCGGTGTGGGCGGCGGCATCGGTGAGACGCACGACGCTAATGCCATCAATGGGTACGGTGGCGGCGGAATAGTTTGCGGCTTGTGACATGGCGGGCGCGAGCAACGCGAGAACGGCGAGCGCTGATTTCATTCCTTCTCCGGTTTGCGCAATTCGAGAGCGGTTTCCTCCTGGCAACACCAGCAGACGCCAGGCGTGTAGGTGCGGATCGAGCACAGGTCGCACCAGTAGGTGATCAGCAGACGACTGCCGTCCTTGTGGACGAACATGGATTTCGTGTGGATGGGGCCCACCTGGAATACGCCGCCTGATGAAAGTTCGCCGAGGGCTTCAAGATCGACACCAGCGAGGCGCTTGTCCTGAAGGACACCGAGCGTCGCTGCGTCGGCAGCGAGGGGAATGAATTTGTGCTCCCGCGTTTCGAGCGCTGGGGGCTTACCCTCCGGCTGGGTAAGTTGACCGCGCACGGCGGCCGGGCGGGGTTCGGCGGCGTACACAAGGGGTGCGGCCAGCGAAGCGGAGAGGAACTGGCGGCGTCGCATGCTTTCTTATTGTAGCGTGAGCCGGAGCGCCGCCGCGAGGCGCGATCCTCACCGCCGCTCGCGAAAGAACCGCTGCATGAGTTCCACGCAATCGGCGGCGAGCACGCCCTCGACTACCTCAACCCGATGGTTGAGCAACTCCGAATCGGCCACGCGAAACTTGCTCCGCACGCCGCCGAATCGAAGATCCCGCGATCCGAAGACCAGACGCTTTACTCGCGCCGTCACGAGTGCGCCCGCGCACATCACGCACGGCTCAAGCGTGACGAACAGGGTCGCGCCTTCGAGCCGGTAGTTCCCCGCGGCTGCAGCGGCTTCCCGCAACGCCAGAATCTCGGCATGCGCGGTTGGATCGCCCGTGCAAACTGAGGAGTTTCGTCCACGTCCAATCACGCGCCCGTCTACTACCACCACGGCCCCCACTGGGACCTCGCAGGCGCCTTCGGCTTCGCGCGCGAGGCTCAGCGCTTCGCGCATGAATTCTTCGTCCATACGTTAGAATTAAGGTCTACTCATGTTCCGCTATCTGCCGCTGGTGGTCAAGAACTGTTGGCGTAACCGCCGCCGCACTACGCTGACCATCGTCAGCATTGGTGCTTCCCTCTGTCTGCTGGGCGTCCTCATGGCCATCTACCACGCCTTCTACTTCAGCGATCCACCGCCTGAACAGGCTCTACGGCTGGTTACACGGAACCGCGTTTCGCTCACGTTTCAGATGCCGCAGGCCTATCGGGAGCAGATCAAGCAGATCCCTGGGGTTCGCGAAGTCATGATCTCGCAGTGGTTCGGCGGCAAGTACAAGGACAGCCGCCCGGAGAACATGTTCGCCCGCTTCGCCTCGGAACCCGGCCGCCTTTTCACGGTTCGCGGCGAGATGCGGGTTCCCGAAGATCAGAAGAAGGCGTTTCAGCGGGAGCGATCCGCGTGCGCGGTGGGCAAGGCGCTGGCCGACAAGTACGGCTGGAAACTCGGCGACAAGATCACGATCGTGGGCGACATTTTTCCCATGAATCTGGAATTGACGATCCGGGCCATCTACGAAGCCGATATCAATAACGAGACCCTCTATTTCAATCGCGAGTACCTTGAAGAAAGCCTGCCGGTGGCACGGCGGGGCTTCGCCGGCACGTTCAATATTCTAGCCGATAGCCCCGAATCCGTGCCTCGCATCGCGAGCGCGGTCGACGCGCGATTCCGGAATTCCTCGGCGGCGGAGACCAAGACGGAAGCCGAACAGGCGTTCCAGTTGGGCTTTGTGTCAGCGCTGGGAAATGTGAAATTGTTTTTGCTCAGCATTTGCGCGGCCGTGACGTTTACGATCATGCTTGTTTCCGCAAACACCATGGCGATGTCCGTGCGCGAGCGCGTAAAGGAAGTTGGCGTGCTCCTAACGCTCGGGTTTACGCCTGGGGCCATTCTGGGCATGATCCTCAGCGAGGCGGTCGCGATCTCCGTAATCGGAGGGATTATCGGGTGCGGGTTGGCGTCGGTGCTGTGCGGCGCCGTGAGAAGCGCGCCCGTGTTCATTCAACAATTGAAAACGCTGAGTCTCGCGCCATCCGTGGCGGCGGCATGTGTCGGAGTAGCAGCGTTCATCGGGCTGGTGAGCGCGGCCGCGCCGGCCTGGAGCGCGTCGCGCACGCCTATCGTTGAAGCCTTGCGCGCGTCCGACTAGCGCCGGGCAAGAATGGATTAGACCAATGGCGATTCCCCTCTCATACAATCTTCGAAACCTTGTAGTCCGAAAAACCACCACGATCATGACCGCGCTCGGTATCGCGCTTACCGTCGCGGTGCTGCTCTCGATCCTCGCGCTTGTCGATGGACTTCGGACCGCATTCACGGCGTCGGGCAATCCACTGCATGTCCTGGTCATGCGGAAGGGCTCTGATTCGGAACTCACCAGCAACTTTACGCGTACCGGATACCAGGACCTGAAGTTTAAGGCCGGGATTGCCCGGAACAAGGCGGGCGAGCCGATGGCGTCTCTCGAGATCGTAACCGTGATCAATCTGCCCAGCATTTCGAATCCGGACGGGAGTAACGTCACTCTTCGGGGCCTGTCGCCGATAGGAATCGAGATGCGCGAGGGTATCCGGATCTCGACGGGGCGTTGGTTCGAAACCGGCAAGCGCGAGGTTGTGGTTGGCCGGTCCATCGCTGCCCGTTTCCCGGCTTCCGCCCTTGGCCGGAAGTTGCGATTCGGGCGCGGCGAGTGGGAGGTGGTTGGGATCATGGACGCAGGAAAGTCCGCCAACAACAGCGAGATCTTCGCCGACCTCAACCAGGTAAGTTCCGATTTCCAGCGAACCGAAGTCTTGAGTGCGGCTCTGGTACGCGCGGCCGACGCGGTCACGGCGGCGGCGCTGGTCAATGACATCAATTCCGACCAGCGGCTGAACATGGGCGCGCGCTCCGAAGTGGAATACTACGACTCGCAGACCAGTTCGGCGCTGCCTGTTCAATTCCTGGGAATGTTCATCTCGGCGATCATGGCCATCGGCAGCAGCTTCGCCGCCATGAACACCATGTACGCGGCAGTCGCCCGCCGGGCGCGGGAGATCGGCACCCTGCGCGTTTTGGGCTTCTCTCGCGGCAGCATTCTATTCAGCTTCTTTGTGGAATCCGTTGTCCTGGCCTTGTTTGGAGGCGTTCTGGGATGCCTTCTCGTGCTGCCTCTAAGCGGCGTTACGACGGGCATGTCAAACTTCGTGACCTTCAGTGAAATCGCCTTCGACTTCAGCATCGGACTTCCTATCATGGCGACGGGCGTCGCCTTCGCGGTGATCCTCGGCGCGCTTGGAGGTTTCTTTCCCGCACGGATGGCCTCAAAAAAGGAAATCCTTGTGGCCTTGCGCGAAGTCTAATCCAGTATGAACGCCGACTTGAAGGACCTCCGGATTGACCGCACCCGAAAGCGCTCGCCCGAGCCCGCGCGATGGGCTACGCGCTGGATTGTGGGCGGGGTGCTTTTCTTCGCGGCGCTTGGCGCGGGGCGCTTTGTATATGGCAAGTTGAACGCTCCCCTGGAAGTGGACGTGATCCGCGTGCAGGCGGCGCAGCCCGGTGGTTCCGGTTCGGAGGTGGGCGTGATTCTGAACGCCACGGGTTATATCGTGGCGCATCACAAGATTCAGGTGGCGTCGAAGGTTCTTGGTAAGGTGGCCTGGATCGGTGTCGATAAGGCCGATAAGGTTAAGGAAGGCCAGGTAATCGTCCGGCTCGAGGACGACGAGTACCGGGCGCAGCTCCAGCAGGCGAGCGGCCAGTTGGCAAACCTTGAAGCCCGTCTGAAAGAGCTCCTCAATGGTTCGCGGCCCGAAGAGGTCGCCGTTGCCGAGGCAAATCTTAATCAGGCCAAGGCCGACCTCGAAAACAGCCGCATCAATCTGTCGCGTGTCGAAAAGCTCGTCGCGGCTACGGTGTCGCCCCGGCAACAGCTTGACGATGCGCGGGCACGGCACGATTCCGCGGCGGCGCGCGTCCGTTCGCTTGAGCGCACGTTTGAGTTGGCGCGGGTCGGCCCTCGCGCGGAACAGATCGAGGCCGTTCGCGGTCAGGTCGAACAGGCCCGCGGCTCCGTCGCGTTCTATCAGACGCAGCTCAACAACACCGTTATCCGCGCCCCTAGTTCAGGCACCATTCTTGAGCGGGCCGTCGAAAAGGGCGAGTTCGTCACCACGAGTTTTGTGGGTGAACGGGGCGCAAAGGGCTACGTCGTGTCGCTTGCCGATCTCAACGATTTGCAGGTGGAACTGGACATCAGTCAAAACGATTTCGCGCGGCTGAAAGCGAATCAACGCGGGATCATTACTACCGACGCCTTCCCCGACCGCAAGTACAAAGGCGCAATCAACGAGATATCTCCCGAGGCGAACCGCCAGAAGGCGACTGTGCAGGTCAAGGTGAAAGTCGAGAACCCGGATTCCTATCTTCGGCCCGAAATGAATGCGAGCGTGGCGTTTCTCTCCGATGAGAAGCCGGCATCGGCGGGCGCTCCGGCAAAGGCTGTCCTGACGATACCGGCGTCGGCTGTCCGGGGCGACGCCGTTTTCGTGCTCCTTGGCGGTAAGGCCATACGGCGCGTGATCAAGACCGGTCCGGCGACGAGTCAGGGCGTGCGGGTGGAGGAGGGTCTGATCGGCGGCGAAGATCTACTGATCAATCCGCCGGCGGCTCTCAAAGACGGCGATGCCATTCAGCGGAAGAAAGGTTGACCATGGAAGAAACGGTAATTCAGGCGCGCGCGCTCACGAAGGAGTTTGTTCGCGACGAGTTTCACATCGTCGCCCTTCAGGACGTGGATATCGACATTCATAAGGGTGAATTTGTCGCCTTGATGGGACCGTCAGGATCAGGGAAATCGACGCTTCTGCACTTGATCGCGGCCATGGACTACGCGACGGGCGGAGAGATCCGGGTTCTGGGCGAGGATCTTCGCGCCCTGAGCGACCGCGAGATTGCGCGTTGGCGGAACCGCAATGTTGGCTTCATATTCCAGCAGTTCAATCTGATTCCGGTGTTGACCGCTCTCGAGAACGTGGAATTGCCGCTCAAGCTGACGAACCTGAATGAACGGGAACGCTTCGCTCACGCGACCACCGCGCTCAAGCTTGTCGGGCTGGGAGACCGGCTTGGCCACTTTCCGCGCCAGCTTTCGGGCGGCCAGGAGCAACGCGTGGCCATTGCGCGCGCAATTGTTACCGATCCCGCTCTGATTCTTGCCGACGAGCCCACGGGCAACCTGGATGCGGCCTCAGCGCAGGAAGTGTTGAGCATACTCTCCCGGCTGAACAAAGAATATGGAAAGACAATTGTCATGGTGACGCACGACGCGCATGCCGCCCGCTCTGCAACAAAAATCAGGCATTTGGAAAAGGGCGCGTTGCTCCCGGAGGGGCAGCTTCCGGCGGACTAATACGCTACAACGAACAAGGCTGAACTGAGATCCATCCGGGAGTCATGAAAGAAGTCCCCAACCCAGGTCCCTGGCAGGTGCAGGATCTGGCGGAACCGAGCCATTGCCCCGGGAAGGAAGTGCCCTCCGCGATTCAGATTGACGTCGCGCGCACTTTGGTCAAGCTACCGCTTTGACCACCCGCAAGGTGTCCAGCAAGAAGCCAAGGTAGGGAAGCGCCGGCGGAAGGAAGGGAAAAAGGGAAGGAAGCCGCGGCTGAGGAGCGCAAGGCGCTTCGTTACGATTTCGGCGAGGGTCCTCTCGAGATCGACCTCGTGTCGTGCTGAGCTCAGTTCGATGTTGGTCCCGATTCCCGGGTACTCTCGGGCTTGACGGGCGCCGCGATCGCGATTACCGGCTTGTTCGTGAAATAGGCTCTACGCGGGTCACGATTGCCTCATCGCTGCAATTGCGGCTTCTCTTGAAACACGGGCTCAAGTCGGACTGTGCGCCGGAGCCTCCCGATCCATCGACCGCGGTTTCCGCGTCACCATCAGGAGATATACGCAATCACGCGGATTCTACGTGGGCGAATCGTTCCTTGCCTTAAATTAGATCAGAGGACGCCCCCTCACATAAGGGCGAACTGGCGCCTTGGCTGAGTCTGCGCCGGTCCGCCGCCACAGCACCTCGGCCCGAAGCTCTCTTCTTACAACCGCGCCTTCCCCCGCAGCACGCGTCCGGCCCGCTCGCCGGAGTCTTTAGACCCGTCCACCGCGAGTTTCCCGTTGACGATAACGTACGGCAACCCTTCGGGGTACGACAGGGGCTTCTCGAATGTCGCCGTGTCACGCACGCGTTCCGGATCGAATAAAACGACGTCCGCCGCCATTCCCGGCGCGATTCGGCCCCGGTCGTAGAGCTGGAGCCGGTTCGCCGGAAGCGAAGTCATCTTGCGAATGGCCGCTTCGAGCGTAATGACACGTTCTTCTCTCACGTATTTCGCCAGGATTCGCGGAAACGAACCGAATGCCCTCGGGTGCGCCCCCGTGGCCGTCGCCGGATTCATCGGCGGCGCGTCCGTGCAGAAGCTGACGAACTCGGTTTTCAACGCCAGGTGCTTCTGTTCCTCGTTCATGCTCTTCGGGTTGACGCTCGGATTCCCTTGCCGCACCAGATCGAAAAACGTAGTCCAGTCGTCCGTGCCGCGCAGTTTCGCGATCTCCGCAACCGACTTCCCTTCGAAACGCTTGTCCTCCTTGCGCGGAGTCTGCGCAACGAGCACATTGTCCCAATTCCTTCCCACGTGCCGGTACCAGTTCTCCCAATCCGCGCGCGTTTCGATCTCCCGGCGAATGTCCGCGCGGATCTTCGCATCGTCAAGCTGCGCGCCGAGCGCGGCCGCCCCCTTCGCGTAGCGCGCCGGATGAATGAATGAACCGAGTCCCAGCCCGTTGCGGATGTATGGATAAATGTCCGCGGTCACGTCCTGGCCTTTCGCGCGGGCCTCCGCGATCAGGCCGATCGCTTTCGCCATGAGCGGCCAGTTCTCTTCTCCCGCTGCCTTCAGATGATAGATGTGGAGGGGTACTCCAGCCTCGGCGCCAATCGCCAACGCCTCTCGAATCGCGTCCAGCAGGCCCGCGCTTTCATTGCGCATGTGCGTCGAGTAGAAGCCGCCGTACGCTGCCGTGGCGCGTGCCAATGCAACAAGCTCCTGCTTCGAAGCGTAGGTTCCAGGCGGATAGATGAGCGCCGTCGAAAGGCCCGCGGCGCCTTCCATCGCCGCGCGGCCCACGTGCTCCATCATCGATGCGAGTTCGCTCCCTCTCGGCGGCCGGTCCTCTTCGCCGATCACCACACGCCGCACTTGCGCCGCGCCCACGTTGTGAACGACATTTAACCCGATTCCCTTCTGTTCGAGCAGCTTTACGTATTCGGCAAGAGTACTCCATCGCACATTCGGCGGAAGCAGTTCCAGCTTGAGGGTTCGCTCGGTTTGAGGAGCTTCCGAGCCTCCCTCTCCGGCCATCATCGTCGTGATCCCCTGCCGGAGTTTGCTCTGCCCACTCACCGGGTCGAGCAGCAGAGGCAGGCTTGTCGCGCCCATCATATCGATGAAACCCGGTGCAGCCACCAGGCCGTCGGCGTCGATGCGCCGCCTCGCTGTGCGGCCCGACGCGAGGTAACCGACTTCGCGGATGACTCCGTCCTTGATGCCGAGATCGGCGCGAAACCATGGGTTTCCCGAGCCGTCTACGATCCTCGCGCCCGCGATCAGGATGTCGAACTCCGGATCGGCGGCGATTACCAGGGGAAGCACGGCGGAAACAACCGCCAGGAGCGAAATTCCGCGACGTATCATGTCCGCTATAGTAGCAACTGAACATGCTGCGCGACCCGAGCCTGATCCCGCTTTCGCATCAGCACCACAACGGGCTAGCGCTATGCGTCCTGATCGACCGCGCCCTCCGCGCCGATGGCTCGGCCGAATCCGTCGCAGTGCAGGCCCGGCGGGCGGTCGAGCACTATGAAATCGAGCTTGCGAATCATTTCGGGATCGAAGAGCAACTGCTGTTCCCGGCAGTTGTCGCGCATCTCGGAAGTGATCAGGCCGTTTCCGTCCTCATCGCGGCATTGGTTGCCGAGCATCGCCGGATCGAGCGAACCGTGGAAACGCTGCGGACCGGGCCAACGGCCGCCGCACTTACGGGACTAAGCAGCCTGTTGCGCGCGCATATCCGGCGCGAAGAAAGAGAACTCTTCGAAGAGACGCAGCGCCGCCTGCCCCGCGCAACTCTCGACTGGCTCGGAGGCCAAATCGACGCTCGCGTCGTCCGCGTTTGCCTTCAACCCTTGCCGGCCGCCGAATAGTGAATTGGGCGAGGCGAGCTGATGACCATCGCTGCCGGCATCGAGTTACCACAAACGGGATGACGCAGATCTGCCGCCGCCAAAGGCCGGGGCGTTGCACGGGTTCGGTTCGGCTGCGCGCGGCGAGATGCGGGTGGATAGCGAGGTCGGCCTTTTCTTCGATTAGATCCGTCGGCACGCCTTGGGCTGCCCGGTGCTCCGGCGATGATGCGAGAACAGAGCGCTCCGTCCCCTCGTCCGGCGCAGGGTGGACGTTCCGCACGAGTTCATCGAAAGAGCACGGTTGCGGACCGACGACGAGGCTTGTAGCCAGCGTCCCGACCGCTGTCAGCCTCTGCTAAGTGAGCCACCAGCCGAATGCGTCAGCGTTGCGGAGTTCCGGCGAATGCTGCGTGTCTCGTCTTGTGACTGTAGTTGGGCGGCCATCGCGCTGGGGTAAGGAGCCAACGGACCGGAACGCATCCGGCCTAGAACATGGGGTGCTACGAAACAGATCTCGATCAAAGGCCTTCTGCTGCCTGCCCAATTGGCGACGAGCCGCCAGAGTCAAATTTGGGTTACCAGCATTCCCGAGTCTCAAATCCGGTGGAAGGCCTTCAGAATTTCGCGAGTGGAGTAGTGCAGAGCGATGGGCCGGCCGTGGGGACATGCCATGGGACAATCCGTGGCGGCGAGCGCCGTCAGCAGCCAGTCCATCTTGGTTTGATCGAGCCGTGTGTTGATCTTGATCGCCGCGCGGCAGGCGATGGATGCCGCGATGTTCCGGCGAACGTCGTCAAGCGAAAGCCCGCGGAAATCGTCCTCGGCAATTTCGAGGATTTCGAACAGCAGCCTTTCCAGTTCTCCCGGCCCGATGCCCGCCGGCGCGCCCTTGATGGCAATGGTACGGTTACCGAACGGCTCGGTCTCGAACCCGATGGTCTGAAGTTCATCGGCGATGCGGGCGTACTCGATCTGCTGCCCGGCCGTCAATTGGATCACCATCGGCATCAGCAGATGTTGCATCTCGACCTGACCCTCGGCACGCTGCTTCAGCACCTTTTCGAACCGGATGCGCTCGTGAGCCACGTGCTGGTCGATGATCCATAGTCCGTCGCGGCCGGCGGCGATGATAAAGCTGTTGTGGATCTGGCCAAGCGGACGGAGATCGCCAAGCGAGGTAAGAGAGGCCGGCGTCCCCATGAGCTCAGGCGGGAAGGCGATGTGGGTGTCGGGGATCAGGAACTTGACTGGTTCCGCCGAGGGCGCGGGAGTGAGCGGCGCTGCAAGCGGGATCGATCCCTCGCCAAACGACAGGCGAGGCGCGGGTCCGGTCGTGGCACGAAGCGTCAGGACAGGAAGGTCGGACTCACGTTCTCCGGGCGGGATCGCGGGCGGCTCGCTGTTGGTATCAATCGCGGCCTGAAGCCCGCCGGAAGGAGGTTCGGCGACCGTTTCGTTTTCAATCATCTGCGAGAATTCCGAGAACGGAAGCCTCGCTGCCCGCTGAAACTCCGCAGATTGCCCTGGCGCACTCCCAGGAGTCACGGCGAAAGCCGGCGCCGGCCGCGATTCGATCAGTCTCTCCCGCAACGCGTCGCGCGTGGAATCGTGAACGAACGATTGATGGCGAAAACGCACCTCGGTCTTTGAAGGATGTACGTTGACATCGACCTCTTCACTGTCACATTCGAGAAACAAAAGCGCGAACGGGAAACAGGCCGGCGGCATCAGATTGTAATAGGCGGCGGAGATGGCGTGCAGAATCACGCGGTCCCGGATGAGACGTCCGTTCACGAAGATAAAGATCGAGTTGCGATTGCCCTTCTGGACCTGTGGCCGGGAGATGAAACCTCTCAGGCGGAAAACTTTCACCAGCGGTTCGTCCTGTTCCAGCGTGGGCGGTATCTTCAGTGCGCGCTCGACCGTGCCCAGGTCCACGAGTTCATCGAGCGTCTCACTTCCGAAAACCTGGAATACCCTTTCCCGCAGATTCTGCGCCGTTGTCACGTGAAGGAGTTCGTTGCCGCCGCTGATCAACTGAAACGTGGCGCCCGGGTGCGCAAGACTGTAATGAGTCACGAGCGAGGCGATGTGCGCGAGTTCGGTCTGCTCGGACCGCAGAAACTTCTTGCGGGCGGGGATGTTGTAAAACAGATCGCGCACCGCGATGACGGTTCCGGGCGGAAGCGCAGCCTCTTCGTAGCGAAGCATTTTCCCGCCGGCGATCTCGACGCGAGCGCCCGTTTCTTCCTCGGGGGAGCGAGTCTCAAGCAACAGCCGCGAGACGGAGGCGATCGAGGGCAGGGCTTCGCCGCGGAATCCGAGCGTCGCGATCGACAGCAGATCCTTGACGTCACGGAGTTTGCTCGTCGCGTGGCGCTCGAAGGCGAGCATGGCGTCGTCGCGGAGCATTCCGGACCCGTCATCGGAGATGCGAATCAAGCGGCGTCCGCCGCTTTCTACTTCAATTCGGAAGCGGCTGCCACCGGCATCCAATGAGTTTTCGAGAAGCTCCTTAACTACCGACGCCGGCCGCTCGACAACCTCCCCCGCCGCGATCTTGTTTGCGACCTGATCCGGAAGAACGCGAATACGGCCCATGTCAAACAGTGTGACACGGCGCGCCAAGGCCTGCTTGTGAAGGAATGTGCGGCGTCTGCGCGACGATCCGCGTACGCCGGAATTTGCATGGCCAAAGGGAAGGGGCGGCGAATGCCTGGTTCTGCAGCAGCCAGTACGCGAACCCGTCGTAACACGAGCTCCGCTGGTCCGCTCAACAAAAACGCGACCGCCGCTTGCGGGGAATGGGACAGCAAGCGGACATCCGCCGTTTGCGGACGAGGGCACTTACCCTGTTTGACTGAGGGCGGCCTCGTCCAGGAACCACGCCACGCTGCGCCCGTTGTGCGCGATGATTTGCACGGGGTACTTCTCCGGCTGGTAATCCTCCTCAAAAACTGAGTGCAGGACCTCCGCTTTCCCGGCGCCGGTCGCAAGCACAACGGTATGTTTCGCAGCCAGCAGGACGCCGGGCAGCAGCGTGACGCGCCACTCCTTGGCACTCTCGACGTAGACTGCCGCTGCGATTCCGTCGCGGTCGGCGATCAACGGGTCGCCGGGAAAAAGACTCGCCGTGTGACCGTCCGGCCCCATGCCGAGATGCAGAAGATCGATGCGCGGCATCTCGCCTGGCTCCAGATCGAACAACCCGCGAATCTCTTCGGTATAGTTCACGGCCGCTCGCCGGGGTTCAAATTCACCGAAGATCCTGTGGGTCCGCGACCGGAGGATGCGCGCCGGGAGGATGAGATGCTCTTCCGCGAGCCGAAAGTTGCTGCGCGGGTGCGTGGTCGAAACCGCGCGCTCGTCGGCCCACAAGAGATGAACCCGGTCCCAGCTAAAGTTCGCTGCGACGAGAGCTTCGAAGAGTAGCTTCGACGTGGAGCCGCCGGAAACCGCGAATGTGACAAGATCTTTCGCCGCTAGCGCATTCTCGAGCACGCTGAGTGCGTGATGCGCGCAGCCTTCGGCGGCAGCCTTTGCATCGGGGTAAGAGTATCGATGAACACTCAATCGAATTTCATCTCCTATCCCGAGGCCAGTTTTGCCGCAAGACCAACGGTCTTCTCGTAAACCGGATCGTGGCCGATCAATCCCAGTTCCTCGCGCAGCAGTGCGTCGTCCGTAAAGACCGGCAAGGCGGTTCGGTTGGCGAGTGTGTCGACGCGGGCCTCGAAAACCGCTCCTTCCAACAGTTCCACTTCCACGTGATTCCGCCCGCTGATCTCGACGACGGCCAGTTCGCCGCGGCCTTCACCGCCCTCGGAAACGAACTGAAGCCCAGGCTTTGCACCGCCGCTTTCAAGGCACTGTTTGAGCCATGCCGCGAAGTAGTAGGCGGACACGGGGATAGCGCTGCCCCTGCAGCGGATCTTGACGTCCGTCACGGTCGCGATCTGCGAGAGGTACACGGGATTCTCGAAGATCTGCGCGATCAGTTCCCGGCGGCGCGTCAGGCGGGTCCATGCGAGGTCGCAAACACGTTTTCCCAAGGCGATGGCGGTTGCGAGGTCGCACAGAATCTCTGCTGTATTGGAACAGCCGGCACTGTCGAGAATCACCTTCCCCGCCAAAGGAAAAAAACCGGCGAAGGCGGGCAGGCTGAACAGGCGGGCCGGGCGGCACCAGACAACCAGGGGGAGGTCGGGGGCAGCGAGCGGAAGCACTACGCCTGGGATATCGCTAAGCGCGGCTTCCGTCGCCGTGATATCGATCTGCTCGCAGCAGATTTGCTGACTCTTTCCGAACGGCATCCAGCACTGCGCGGAAACATGGGCCTCCAGAGCCGCGTCTCCGGATGGACGAAGATGAACGACGATCGTGCGGCTGGGGTGCTCGCGCATGACCCTTGCAATCGCTTCGCCCGCGTGTTGTTGGGCGGCTGCGGCCTCGGCGCCGGGCGAGTCATCAAGCAGCACGACGAGCGTCATGGTACACGCGCGCAACACGCCTGCGGAATCGCCGGTCTCCGTGCCTCGATCGGCAGGCCCGCCCATTGTGGCCCACAGGCCGGCGAGATCGTGGAGCACTTTCTGCGGAAGGATGGCGCTCACGGTTTTCTCCAAACGTGTCCGCGGCGCGCGAGCATCTGGTCCGCGGCCTCCGGTCCCCATGCGCCGCAGGGGTAATTCGGGAAATCGAATTGTTGCCCACTCCATACGGCCGCGATGGGCTCGACGGCGGCCCAACTGGCCTCAACCATGTCCTGGCGCGTGTAGAGCGTGGCATCGCCCGCGATCGCGTCGAGCAGCAGCGTTTCATAAGCCGAAGGTGAGCGGCCGCCGAAACTCGATCCGTAGTTGAAGTCCATGGACACCGGGCGGAGTTTCATGCCCGAGCCAGGCTGCTTCGAAAGGAATTTGAGTGAAATGCCTTCTTCTGGCTGGATGCGGACGATGAGCAGGTTGGGACGGGCGCCGTCGCCGTTCGCGTCGAACATATCGTGTGGCGGAGCGTTGAACTGTATGGCAATCTCGCTGACGCGCTTCGGAAGGCGCTTGCCCGTACGAATATAAAACGGCACGCCGG
>SYKU01000375.1 GCA_005808865.1 Acidobacteriota bacterium | reverse complement strand
CTGGTTCATGTCGGTGCCTTCGTGGAACACCAGTTTCATCAGCGCCGCACCCTGAATCGACTTCGACTCCACGTGTTCAATTCCCGTGATGTAGAGGAAGTGATACTCGTAGTAGTACGTCAGGAAACCCTCCATCTGCCTGGGGTCCATGCCGCCGAAGGGTTGAGCGACGTAGATCGACGGCGAGCCGACGCGCGGAAAGATGTCGACGTGCATTCGCCTGATTGCGATCCACGCCGTGAGCATCAGAGTGAGGGCCGCGACGATCACGGTAATCGGACGGCGGAGGGCGGTGAGAACGAGCCACATGACAGGTTACTTTGCCGCCTTCAGGAAGCCTTCGAGATCACCTTGCGCGATGGCGATGGCCAGCTTGCCTCGCCAGACGCCGAGCCGCGCCAACGCGTTGTCGATTTCGGCGTTGGTCAGGAGCCGTTGCGCTTCCGCTACATCGGCTAGCGCGCCGAGACCGGCACGGTAACGCGCGGAGGCCTGCTGCTCGGCCGCGCGTGCCGCTTCAAGCTGCACCGGGACGTTCCGCTCAATCTGGCGAGCGCCATCGAGCATCGCCTGCGCCCGTTTGCGTCCCGCGTCAAGGCTCTGACGCACGAGATCCAACTTGGCGCGTTCGGCGCGTTCATTCGCGGCCTCGATCTTCTTCCGTTCGGCCAGTACCTTGGTGTCGGTTAGATTAAACGTCGCTGTGAAGCCGAGTCCCCAGTTGTAGAACGTGGGAGCGAGACCATTCGCGCCGCCGAGTATCGAGAAGTCCGGATGGGCTCCCGTCCCGCGGGCGAAGGTGGCGCCCTGCACGGAGAACTTGGGAAAGAACGACCGATCGAGGATGTGTTGGCGCGCCTGGATTTCCTGGATTGCCGCCGCCTCTTCTTTGGCCGCGGGATGCGTCGATTGCGCGGCTTCCACTTCTCCCGGCGTAGCGCTGAGAAGCGGCCCGGAACTGAGAGTCAACTCGTCCGCGGCCCCTACTCTCTCGGCGAGAGATACGTTCGCAATGCGCGCCGCCTGAGCCGCCTGGATCCGCTGATTCTCGGCTAAAGCCACTTCGGCTCTGGCGCGGGCCTCGTCCGCGCCAGGGCGAAGGCCCGCAGCAGACAAGGCGCGTATCTCGTTGTAAAGTACATTCGCCCGGGCGACGCCCGCCTCCGATACCAGCAGTTGCTGTTCGGCGGCAAGCGCCGTCAGGTAGGCGTCCGCGGCGAAGGCTCCGGCCTCGAACTTCGTATTCTCCGTGGCCGCTTCGGCCCGCCGGCCAGCCGCTGAAGCCGCATCGACGCCCGCCTTTCGGAGTCCGAAATCAAAAGGTTCCCAACTCACCAGAAATCCGATTGCGCTGCCGAATACATTCGAACTCCGGTTGTCGCGAACCGGAGGGCCGGAAATCGGCGATACGACGGACTGCGGCAGGAGCATGCCGTAAACATTGTTCGTTGTAGCGCGGTTGACTTGCGCGACCGTATTGACCTGAGGAAGGTATGCCGTGCGGGCGAGATTGATAGCGGCCGCCGCGGCATTCGCGCGTTCCGAGGAGACTCGAACGGACGGATGTCTCTCCGCCGCCTGCCGCACCGCCTGTTCCAATGTGAGAGGAGCTTGGGCCGCGGCAAGCCCAGCGGCGGCTAAGGCTAGCTTGAATACGGTCTTCACGATTCGTGGTCCCCCTCCGTGAGTTCCCGGTACAACTCGTCGACCTTCCGCCGGGAAATCGCCAATGCCTTGCGCCCGAGCGAAGTGGCCCTGTAGACCTTGCGCAGAGACTTGCCGCTGCGCTGCTCCCGCGAACGCAGATAACCCTTCTTCTCGAGACTGTGAAGGAGCGGGTACAAGCTTCCAGGGCTGATCCGGTAGCCGTGTTGGCCCAGTTCTTCGATCATTCCAAGGCCGAAGATGGGTCCCTCCGCTGCGTGATGCAGGACGTGGATGCGGATCAGACCCGAGTAGAGATCGCGGGCGTGCACTGTATAATCGAGGTTCGTTTTCGACATTCGATAACGAGAATCGTTAATAGTAGCGAGGTTCCGGACGGAAGTCAACGGACGGATTCGATTCGACCGATTCGATCATCCATGGACATTCGATTCGTTAACGCGTCAAAAAATGAGCCGCCGAATCTGGCGGAGGGATTGACGGCGCCGGCGCGACGTCCGCTGCGTGGCCAGGCAGGGCGTGCCTGTCGGGGATAGCCGGTTCGGCCGAGTGTCCGAGGCGGGATTAGGGCCCTGCGAAGATAACAGGCTCCCGGATTTCGGCCTTAATTAACAGCCGTGTTGAACCCCGCGGGTGGAGATGCCTAACACGGCGAAGCCGGAACCAAACAGACCCAAACGCCGAAAGTTGGAGCCTCCCCAAAAGCACACCGAAGGCCTATCAACATTGGCTCCGGCGCATGCCGTGGAAGATTTCCTGCCAGAAACGCGCAGAATCCAGATGTTGAGGTACTAAGAGGCGGGTAGACGGAGTACATCCTGGCGGCGATGCTACCCGAAGTGGGTATGCCTGACAGCTACCTCGCACCACAGCACTGCTGAGGCCGTTCCCTCTCTGTTGGCAGGCGCACGCGAACGTGCCGGCTGAACTGAAGATCGTGAGCCGTCGCGCAGTTGACGCCAGGCAGGGACACGCGGGAGCGTCCGAGTTCGTTTGCGGCGATGACACGCGGAATCCCGAAAACGGTTCTGTGCGGGTGTTTGGCCAGATGCGAAATGCCCGGGGTTCATCGACTGGTCGATCGGACTGCCACCATACTTTGATATAAACTCATACCTGCAAGAAAAGCCCAGAAGGAAGGTCCGGCCCGGAACCGGATTTTGCCGCGATGACAAGGAGCCTTTGTGAAATTAATGAAGCTATTGTGGTTCTTTTCGCTACCGGGCGGTCTCCTGGCCGCCGGACCCGCCATGAAATGCGACGCCCTCGCGGCCAAATCGTTTGGCGATGAAGTGGAGATTCACTCCGCCGCGATAGTGGTCGAAAGGGGAAACGTGCCCGAGCACTGCGACGTCCGGGGCGTCATCTGGCCCGAGGCGGGATTCTCGATCAAGCTCCCCGCTGCCTGGAATGACCGCTTTCAGATGGTGGGCAATGGAGGCACCGCCGGCGTCATCAGCTTTGGCGCTATGGACAATGCGCTTCGCAAGGGCTTCGCCACGGCGTCCACAGATACGGGCCACGATGCGGTGAAAGAGCCTCTTGCCACCTTCGCTTACGTGACACCAGAGAATCCAAACGGCCGGCGGAAGTTTCTCGACTTCGCGTATCTCGCGGTGCATGAGACCGCCGTGTTGGCCAAGCAGGTGATCCACGCCTACTATGGCGCGGCGCCACGCTACTCCTATTGGGTCGGCTGCTCCACCGGCGGCCGTCAGGGACTTCAAGAGGCACAGCGCTACCCCGAAGATTTCGATGGCCTGGTAATTGGCGCGCCCGGCCTCTACAACACCGGCAACTCGATGCGGCGTATCTGGGTGGGCCAGTCCCAAGTGGGCGCGGGCGCTATTCCAGTGGAGAAACTTCCGCTGCTGACGAAGGTGGTCTACGGCAAGTGCGATGCGGTGGACGGGCTGAAAGATGGCCTCATCGACGATCCGCGCCGTTGCGGGTTCGACCCGGCGCGCGATGTGCCGAAGTGCGCCGGCGCGGAAGCCGCGGACTGCTTCACCGCCGCGCAGATCGGGTCGCTGGGGAAGATCTATGGCGGCGTGCGCGACTCGAAGGGCAAACTGCTCTTCCCTGGGGAACCCGTGGGGAGCGAGCCGGTGTGGGCGGAGAACCTGATCGGCCCGAGCAAGCTGGTGCTGCCGCGCTCGGAAAGCCAAATGAAGTTCGCCCTGCTCGATCCGCCTCCGGGTCCCTCGTGGAGCTACACCATGTTCAATTTCGATACGGACCCGCCTCGGCTTGCGCGCGCGGCCTCGGAGTTGAACGCACAGAATCCGGATCTGGCTCCGTTAAAAAAGCGCGGCGGCAAGATCGTGCAGTATTCGGGATGGGCCGATCAGCAAGTGAATCCGCTGCCCGGAATCGAATATTACGAGACCGTAAGCAAGCGCATGGGCGGCGCTGCCACCCGCGAATTTTACAGGCTCTTCATGGTTCCTGGGATGTTCCACTGCAGCGGTGGACCCGGGTGCAACACCGCCGACTGGCTGGGGGCCGTGATGGACTGGGTGGAAAAGGGAACGGCGCCCGCTCAAATCACGGGCGCGCACGTCGAAGGCGGGAACACTACGCGCACGCGTCCGCTGTGCCCGCATCCGCAAGTGGCCCGATACAAGGGTACGGGGAGTATCGACGCGGCGGCGAATTTTGCGTGCGGCGACGGTAGGCCGTAGATTATAGACACCAGGCGGAAGCGCGCAAAGTCTTCGCGGCCTGGTGGTTTGGCAGAAGGCGAACGAGTCCGTTTTGGGGTATACCGGATTGCCGAAGCATTTCCGGGATACGAGTTGTCTGGCCTAACTTAGAGCCCGGCGTCCGGCGCCAGGGAGGTCATCTCCTTCCAGTGGTAAACGTGTACACCGCGAGTGTCTGTCTTCGACGCTGCGACCATCGCCGCTGCTACCGTGGCCGCGGGGATCGCGCGATACTTTTTCAGGCCGCCCACAAGCATGAATTCCAATCCGGCCGCTACGGCAATGCCAATGCGCTCTCCCACACGAGTCTCCGAACGCTCGCCCACCAAAAAACCGGGCCGGAAGATGTGAACCGCATCGAATGGAAAAGCGGAGACTGCGGCTTCCATCCCGGCTTTCACGCGCAGGTAAAAGTTAGGCGACCCCGGCTCCGCGCCTACGGACGAAACAACAAGGAATCTGTTGGCGCCCGCGGCGACGGCCTTTTCCGCAATCGCTACCGGGTACCCCGAATCGATCTCACGGAAGGCCTCGCGGCTGCCTGCCTTGCGAATGGTGGAACCTAACGAGCAGAACACGTCGGTCACGCCCGCAAAATCGGCGCCGTCTAGCGTGGCGAAGTCCCTGATAATCGCCGTCAGGCGGGGATGCCTTGCGTCAAGGGGGCGGCGCGCGATCGCAATGACCCGCTGATAAGCGGGTTCCTTCAGCAAGAGCTTGAGGCAATGTCCCCCGACGAGACCCGTGGCTCCGGCAATCAGCG
>SYKU01000374.1 GCA_005808865.1 Acidobacteriota bacterium | reverse complement strand
GCACGACATGCTGAACTACTTCGCGCTCGACCCGGTGCATCGCAAGTACCATCATCAGAACCTCACGTTCAGCCTTCTCTACGCATTTCATGAAAATTACGTGCTTCCGATTTCCCACGACGAGGTGGTTCACCTGAAGGGATCGCTGATCGGAAAGATGCCGGGCGACGAATGGCGCAAGTTCGCCGGCGTCCGGGCCTTCCTCGCCTACATGTACGGGCATCCGGGAAAGAAGCTCCTGTTCATGGGATCGGAGATCGGTCAGCACGATGAATGGAATCATGATGTCAGCGTCCGTTGGGATCTGCTTGAATTCCTTCCGCATCATAAGCTCCAGTCGCTCTCCGCCGAGTTGAATCGCGTGTACCACGCCGAACCCGCCATGCATCAGGTTGATTTCCACTATTCCGGCTTTGAATGGGTCGATTTTAACGACATTCAGTCGTCCGTGATTTCCTTTGTACGGCGTGCTGAAGATCAGGGAGATTTCCTGCTGTTTTGCTGCAACTTCACACCGGTTACCCGGCAGAACTATGACGTCGGAGTGCCGGTCGGGGGCCGTTACAATGAGATCCTGAACACGGATCAAGAGCGATGGGGCGGGAGTGGCGTCGTGAACGGAAGTGTCGTGTCCCGGGCCGTACGCTGTCATGGTCGCGAGCAAAGCATTCAGGTGGTTCTGCCGCCACTTGCTGTCGCCGTGTTCAAGCTTGTCCCATGAAACGCTTTCGATGAAGAAGCCAGGCGTAATCATCGTCGGCGGCGGACACAACGGCCTCGTCGCAGCCGCCTACCTTGCGCGCGCGGGACGCCGCGTCGTCGTTCTTGAGCGCCGCGAACTCGTCGGTGGGTGCGCGGTAACCGAGGAGATCTGGCCGGGTTACCGCGTATCGACCGCCGCCTATCTCACGAGTCTGCTTCAGGAGCGCATCGTACGGGATCTCGACCTCGAGCGTCACGGATATCGGGTGGATGCCAAAGATCCGGCGTTCTTTTCGCCGTTTCCCGATGGGCGGTACTTCTTCATGTGGCAGGATCGCGCGAAGACGTTGGCCGAAATTGCGAAATTCTCGAAACGCGACGCCGAAGCCTACGGGGCCTACGAAGACCACTTGGAGCAATTGTCCCGGGTCGTCGAAGGCATGCTGCTGACAACGCCGCCTGAGTTTCCCCCTCGCGGCGTGGGAGATTTTCTCGACTATCTGAAGGTCGCGGCGCGATTCGCGAAGCTGGGCCGCAAGGAACTGGCTGGACTGGTGAAGATATTCACTTCGAGCGCGAGCGATTTCCTCGACGAATGGTTCGAGTCTCCAGAAGTGAAGGTAACACTTGCGACCGACGGGGTGATCGGCGCAAACGGCGGCCCGCGCTCTCCCGGAACGGCCTACATTCTGCTGCACCACTGCATGGGCAGTGTTGGCGGGCAGCGGGGGCTTTGGGGATTCGTTCGCGGCGGGATGGGAGCGGTGAGCGAGGCGATTGCGTCGGCGGCCCGCGCGACGGGCGTCGAGATTCGCACTGGCGTCGAGGTGGAGCGCATCCTGGTGCGCGGCGGCCGCGCCCGCGGCGTTGCTCTGAAGGGTGGCGAAGAAATTGAAGCCGGCGCCGTCGCGTCGAATCTCGATCCCCACGCCACGTTCCTGCGGTTGGTCGACGCCGCGGAATTCGACCCGGAATTCACCGGCGCGATCCGCCGGATGCGCATCGAGGGCACCTCGCTCAAGATGAATCTGGCGCTGAGCGGACTGCCGGAATTCAGGGCGCTTCCCGGCGCGCCCGGTCCCCAACATGGAGCGACGATGCACATCTGCCCTTCCATCGAATACGTGGAACGGGCGTGGGACGATGCGAAGTACGGCCGGCCATCGGCGAGACCCATGCTCGAGTTGACCATACCGACGATGTACGATCCGTCGCTTGCGCCACCGGGCCGCCACATCATGGGCATCTTTTTGCAATACGCGCCATACACGCTTCGCGACACCTGCTGGCAGGCGGAGCGCGAGCCTTTCGCTGAGCGCGTGTTCGACTTGATCGAGGAGTATGTGCCGAATATCCGATCCATCGTCTTGGACCGTCAGGTGCTCACGCCGCTCGATCTGGAGCAGCGCTTCGGCATCACGGGCGGGAATATTTTTCACGGTGAGATGAGCCTCGACCAGATGTACTTCATGCGCCCGGTCGCGGGCTGGGCGCGATACCGGACTCCCATTCGCGGCCTCTATCTATGTGGGTCTGGCGCGCATCCGGGTGGCGGCGTGATGGGCGCGCCCGGCTACAACGCCGCGCGGGAGATGTTGAAGGACCGCTGAGCGGACGTGTTGACGGTGTGTCCTGCTGTCGCGTCGCGAGGTGGTATTGAGCCGGGCCAGGCTGCCGGAAAATCAGGGCTTGGGGCGAGGAGCGGCGTCACCCGGCACGTCGCCGGCAAGCCAGCGGAAAGCGTTCAACAGCATCGTCTGAAAGCGCGGATCGAGCCAGACTCCTTCCGGATGCCCGAGCGCCGTGTAAAACACTCGTCCAGAGCCATACTGCCGGCACCAGGCGAGAGCGAAATCGCCATCGGTCCGGCGCACGCCTTCCGCGTTCAGATCCACGGACGCGGTATCGAGAGAAAGAAGCACGCGCACCTTGTCACGATAGAAATTCCGGAACTGGTAAATCTCGTCGGCGACCATAAACGTGGAAGGGAGGTGCGCGACCGCCGGGTGTGCGGGGTCTTCGACGCGGACCGACACTTCCCGCGCCCAGGGGTGCCCGTCGAACACGCCGCCGATCAGCTCCGCGTATTCCGGCCATCCGTAGAGCGTGTCTGTCGCGCTGTGGACGCCGCCGAACCCCTTTCCGGCGCGGACGAAGTCCAGCAGGTCGGCCTTCTGTGTGTCGTTCAGGGCGAGCTCGCCACTCGTGAAGAAGAAAAGGACGTCGAACCCGCGCAGAGTCTCCGCGTTGATCAGTGAGACGTCTTCGGTCGACACGACTTCGAGCGCGCCTTCCGAGCGCCTCGCCATTTCTTCGAGCACCTGCCTCGATGTGGGGATGCTGTCGTGCCGGTATCCAGCAGAATGGGTAACGTACAGCACCCGGCGGGGCGCGGCCGCGAGAACCGCCGAAAGCACTGCTGCTGCAAGAAGGAGACGCGCAATCAGGATGTGCATAAGGCCTCGATATCGACCGCTTCGCCGCACTTCGATGTCTTCAACGCCGGGTCGATATTTCGCAACAGACCCGACAGAACAGCTCCAGGGCCAACTTCAAGATATCGCTCCACGCCCTGCGCCGCAAGCCATCGCATCGACTGCGCCCAGAGCACCGGATTCGGAACCTGCTCAAAGAGGCTTCGGCGCGCATCGACGCCTTCCGTGACCGGCTGAGCGGAGTAGTTGCTGACCAGCGGGCAATGAAGCGGGTGGAAGTCCGCCGCGTCGAGATCGACGGAGAGCCTGGCCTGCGCGGGCTTCATGAGCGGGCAGTGAAAAGGAGCGCTCACGGGCAGTAAAATGGCGCGCTTCGCTCCAGCGGCTTTGGCCAACTCGACCGCGCGGTTAACGGCGGCAGTATTTCCCGCGATCACCACCTGATCGGGCGAGTTAAGATTGGCAGCCGTTACTACTTCGCCCTGCGCGGCTTCGGCCAACACGCCGGGGAGTTTCTCCTCGGGCATCTTGAGGAGCGCGGCCATCGCTCCCACTCCGGGCGGAACGGCATCCTGCATGTATCGCCCGCGTTTCCGGACGAGCCGCAGGGCGTCCGCAAAACGCAGACCTCCCGCGGCGACAAGCGCGGAATACTCTCCAAGGCTGTGGCCAGCGACGAAATCGGGCACGATGCCTTTCTCGGCAAGTACTGCCGTCGCGGCAGTCGAAACCGTAAGAAGCGCGGGTTGGGTGTTCTCGGTGAGCTTGAGCTGGTCCTCCGGCCCCTCGAAACAAAGCCTCGAAATGGGGAATTCGAGCGCGCGGTCCGCTTCCTCGAAAACGGCGCGCGCGGCGGAATAGGTCTCGGCCAGGGTCTTGCCCATGCCTGCGAATTGGGACCCCTGTCCGGGAAACAAGAATGCGGTCTTTGGCATACTATTCGCCGGTATTCCTGGAGCTTAGTCTTGAGATCATCTCCTTGCCCTCAATGTATCGTACGTGTCTTGCGGTTCATGTAGTCCATAAGCAGATACTGGCCCAAGTTGTAAGGCGTCGTGAAATAGGCCTTGCCGCGGCACATTTCCGTGATCTTCTGTACGAAGTTAACGAGGCCGTACTCGCTCGCCAGCATGAATGTATTGATCAGTATCCCCTGCTTCTTGCAACGATTGACTTCTTCGAGCGTCTTGCTGATCACGAGCGGATCGAGACCGAACGCGTTGCGGTAAATGCGCCCGTCCTCAAGCGTCAACGCGGAAGGCTTTCCGTCCGTGATCATCACGATCTGGCGCATATCCTTCTTTTCCTGCGCCAGAATGCGCTGGGCGAGAATTAGGCCGTCCCGCGTGTTGGTGTAATAAGGTCCCACCTGCACGCGTGCCAACTGGCTCAGGGGCAGTTCTTCGGCGGAGTCGTGAAACAACACGCACCGTAGACTGTCGCCTGGATACTGGGTGCGGATCAGATGCGCGAGCGCGAGGGCAACCTTTTTCGCTGGAGTGAATCGGTCCTCGCCATAGAGAATCATGCTGTGGCTGCAATCGAGCATCAGAACCGTTGCGCACGAGCTCTGATATTCGGACTGATGCACCTGAAGATCGGAATATTCCAGGTCGATCGGGAACTTCAGTCCCCCGCGCCGGATGGCGGTGAACAGCGTTTCGCTCACGTCCAGATTGAGCGTGTCTCCAAACTCATATGGTTTTGGCGAGCCGGACGATTCGACGCCTGTCGCCAGATCCCGCGTATCGTGCCGTCCGAAACTCGATTTGCCGAGCGAACCGAGCAGGTCTTTGAGTGTCTTGAAACCAAGGAAATCGAGCGATTTGTCCGTGACTTCAAATCGTTCCTGCCCCTCTCGGGCTTGCCCTCCTCCGCCCGGAGCATCGTCGGTACCCGGCTCCCCCATTGTGATGTGCCCGGCCTCCGCCAGCTTCTGCATCATCGTGTCGAGCAGCTTTTCCAACTGCTCCGGGGAAAGGCTGCGCAGCTTCTCCAACATCTGTTGCCGCTGCTCGTCCGGAAACAGGGAGCCCTCTTCAAGAGCGCGGCGGATGGCGTCCTTCAGATCCTCGATCGTATTCTGGCCATACTGGGACTCGAAGCCGCTCCCGAGAAAGAAATCGGACAGCGCCTTAAGCAGGTCGTCCGCGTCAATCCCGAAGTCCTCCCCGGTATAGCGTGAGTACTTGATCCAGCGCATGGCCTAGTTATATTGGCGGCGCCGCTGTTGGGGCGGCGGTTCCTCGCGCTTCTTCTCCTCGGCCATGAAGCCCCGTTCTTCGCTGCGGCTGATGCGGCGGTGCGCGTACAAACCCTCCAGAACGAACTCAGCGGCGGAGGCGCGCGCGGCGTCGGGTTCGTTCAAACCCAACCCGAGCGCGCGTACCTTCTCCATGAGGCCCTGAATCTGCATGAGCTCGCGCACCATCGACCCGGAATCCGCATTTTCATCCAGGCGAAGGGATCCGCCCAGGTCGAACCACTGGAGGATGTTCGCGACGTTGACGCCATCGAAGTAGTGGTTGTAGATGCGGCCGACAGCCAGCCGGATCAATTCGCGGGCCACGGCGTCGCCGCCCTTGAGTTCGCCCTCGTATTCAAGCTCGATCTTTCCCGTGATCGATGGCAGGGCGGCGTAAATATCGAGCACGCGAGGCACAGCCGTATCCTCGCCGGACCTTATCGCGCGCCGCTCCGCGTTCGACACCACGTTTTCGAGCACGGAAATGGGTAGCCGCTGCGAAACTCCAGACCGCTTGTCGACGCGTTTGTCTTCGCGCGCGAGAAACGCCAGTTGCTCCACCACCTCGCGGATAAACTCCGGCACGCGAATCTCAATCGTCGACGGCCGGCACACCCAGGCTTCCTGCTTGGTAATCGCCAATCCCTGCGAGACGTCGGCGGGATAGTGGGTTCGAATCTCGCTCCCGATGCGGTCTTTGAGCGGCGTAATGATTTTTCCGCGGGCCGTGTAGTCCTCCGGATTCGCCGTAAAGACCATCAACAGATCGAGCGGCAGGCGCACCGGGTAACCCTTTATTTGCACGTCGCCTTCCTGCATGACGTTGAACAAGCCGACTTGAATTTTGCCCGCGAGATCCGGCAGTTCGTTGATAGCGAAGATGCCGCGGTTCGCTCTTGGCATCAGGCCGTAGTGGACTGTCAATTCGTCCGAAATATCCTGTCCGCGGCGTGCCGCCCTGATGGGGTCAATGTCGCCGATCATGTCGGCGATAGTCACGTCGGGTGTGGCAAGTTTTTCGATGTAACGCTGCTCCCGGGCGAGCCACGCTATTGGTGCTTCTTCTCCCTGATCGGCGATCAGGTCGCGGCAGCGGCGGCAAATGGGGGCGTACGGGTTATCGTGAATTTCGCAACCGGCGATGTAGGGCAACGCCTCGTCGAGGAATCCGGTGAGCATGCGGATGAGCCGCGTCTTGGCCTGTCCGCGCAGGCCAAGCAGGATGAAGTTGTGCCGCGAGAGTACGGCGTTCACGACTTGAGGGACAACGGTGTCTTCGTAACCCACGATGCCGGGGAACAGGTCGTCGCCGCGTCCGAGTGCGACAATCAGGTTGGCCCGCAACTCGTCTTTCACGCCCCGCGCGCCGATGACCTCTTCAGAGTAGTCGCTGCGGCGCAGGGCGCCCAGCGTGCGAGGCAAATCCCAGGTGACTGATCCCATCTTGTGTACCGAAGCCGTCGTTTCAGCCTGAAGACTTGATTGTAACGCGAATCGACGAGGCGCCCGTTGCGCCGAACCATTTCGCGACAATGGCAGAGCGTAGTTCCGCCGCCGGTGCCGTGTTCGCTCGCCGGGTGAATTACACCATTGGCAGCGAGGCGGCACCTCGATATGCCCTTATCACTCCGGCGCGGGCAAGGTGACATCTTAACTTAGTACTATATTTCTTAACTACACTAACGTATACGTGACTTGAATTATGCCTTTCGGCGTGCCATCGTGATGTAGAGGTGCGTAACAATGCCCAGATCGAGCCCCTTCACGATTGCTCTCTCGTCTCCCGAAGAAGCGGAAT
>SYKU01000002.1 GCA_005808865.1 Acidobacteriota bacterium | reverse complement strand
TGGCGTCCAGTGTGATCGGCTCCCGGCTAAGAGCCAACGAATCTTAACCGAGATTTCTTAACGTACCTCACGGGCCAAGCCTCTGAAAACACGGATCATTCTGAACTACTTGTGGCTCTGCCATAGGAGTTCTGAGCCTAAACCCGCACGAATAAAATTTAGTTCGACTTTCGCGCTCCGCCGATCATCTGTTAACCTGAACTGTAAACCTGAACCTTTCCATGGAATGTTCCTGCCTCCGGTACACGGACTTACCGAACACTACAAGACTGTTCGCGGATTTCGCGTACCACTTCGACCGTGTTAGCCGGTTCTATGGATATTCGCCGCACGGTATGGGATCGTACAAGGCCGCGGCCGGCGCGGTTTCGCTGACGGACGAACGCCGCGCGGCGCTGATATCGGCGCTGCGGGTGCAAAATCCGGAAAGCGAATCGCTCGCGCTTCTGGCGCGGCCCGGGACCGTCGCGGTCGTCACCGGCCAGCAGGTGGGCCTGTTTTCGGGGCCGGCGTATACGATCTACAAAGCGCTCACCGCAGTGAAGCTGGCCCGCGAGTTGACCGCCCAGGGAACACCCGCCGTTCCCGTTTTCTGGCTCGCGACAGAGGATCACGATTTCGCCGAGATCAACCACTGCTGGACTCTGTCCGCGAATTCACGCCCGGTGAAGATCGAAGCCGATGGACCTCTTTCATCGGCGCAACCTGTGGGAGGAATCCTGCTCGCGGCGCCGCCGGTGGGCCGGCTGCGTGAAACTCTCGAAGGCCTTCCGTTTGGAGAGGAAATCGCCGGACTGGCTGCCCAATCCTACACGCCGGGCGCGACGTTCGGCGGCGCTTTCCGCGCTCTGCTCGAAGGGCTGCTTCCGGGCTACGGGCTCCTCTACGTCGACCCGATGCTTCCGGTCTTCCGCGAGCTGGCCGCGCCGGCGTTACGCCGCGCTCTCGCCATCGCGCCCGAGCTAACAGCAAAGATCAAGCAGCGAAACGCCGAACTCGACGCCACCGGATATCACGCGCAGGTGCACGTAGAAGACACGACGTCGCTCGTGTTCCTGATCGAACAGGGCAGGCGCATTGCTCTCCGCCGCCACGACGGCGATTACCTTTCGACCGGCCGCAAGTTTTCAGCGGCCGAACTTGCGGAACGCGCGCATGAGCTATCGCCAAACGCCTTGCTGCGGCCCGTGGTTCAGGACTCCATGCTTCCCACGGCGGCGTACGTCGGCGGTCCCGCGGAGCTAGCGTACCTGGCGCAGTCCGAACCGGTTTATCAGGCGATTTTGGGCCGCATGCCAGTGGTTCTGCACCGCAGCGGATTTACGCTCGTCGACGCGCGCAGCCTGAAACTGCTAGCGCGCTACGGATTGCAGCCTCAGGACTGTTTTAGCGGTGGGGACGCGCTGCGAGAGCGGATTGCAGCCACTCTTGTGCCGCCCGCGATGGCGTCGGCAATGAATCAGGCGAAGGCTGCGACGGAGAAGAGTCTTGACGCCCTCGCGGCTTCGATGAACGGCTTCGACTCGAGCCTTCTCGCGACGCTACAGAAGAGCCGCCGCAAGATGACGTATCAACTTGCGAAGATGGAACGCAAGATCGGCCGTGAGAGCTTGGCGCGAGAGCGCCGTTCCGCCGACGACGCCCAGTGGCTCGAAGCCCTGCTCTATCCGGAGAAGCACCTCCAGGAGCGCCTCTACACGATACTGCCGTTCCTCGCCCGGCACGGCCTCGATTTGATCGGACGGGTCTACGAGCACATTCGTTTGGATTGTCCGGATCACCAACTGCTCGAGGTTTAACGATACTCACATGCGAATCAACCCAGTAAAGAAAGCGCTCGCCGAGGGCAAGTTTCAGCTCGGCACAGGATTCGGCCAGTTGCGCAGCGCCGAGATTCCAAAACTGCTCAAGGCCGCCGGTTTCGACTGGGCGTTCGTTGACACCGAACACGGCAACTTCGATCTTGAGACCGTACAGGATGTCTGCCGCGTCGCGTCGCTGGTGGATTTTTGTCCCATCGTGCGCGTGTCGGACATGCAGTATTCACTCGTCGCGCGGGCGCTTGATAGCGGCGCGGAGGGCATCATTTTCCCGCGTGTGGAATCGGTGGAAGCGCTTGAGCGCGGTGTGAGTTGGACGAAGTTTCCGCCGGTGGGAATCCGCGGCTTCGGGCTCACGGCCATGCAGATCGACTGGGACACGAAGCCCACCTTTCCGCAGATCATCGAACACGTGAACGCCAACACGCTGGTTGTGTTTCAGATCGAAACGCAGAAGGCGCTTGACGCCCGCGACGAACTGCTTGCGGTACCGGGAATCGACGCCGTGCTGATCGGGCCCGCGGATCTTTCAATTTCGCTGGGCGTGCCCGGCGAGTTTCAACATCCGAAGATGGTGGCGGCGATCGAAGCGGTCCGCGACAGTTGCATCAAATACGGCGTCGCCCCAGGCATGCAGACGCGCACTCCGGCGCTCGCCACGTTCTGGAAGGAGCGCGGCATGCGGTTCCTCGGATGCAGTAACGACACCGGGATGCTGTTCGATCGGGCGTGCGAACTTTCGCGGGCGATTCGGGCCTGATGTCTACTCCTGGTTCTCCTGCCACTCCTCGTACCAGGCCATCTGGATCGCTTCGAGTTTACCTTCGCTGGATTTCAACGGGTCGTCGTCGAAATCGTCAAGCTCTGTGATCCATTTGTGCAAGTCCGTGAAGCGGATTTGCAGAGGATCCTTGTCCGGGAATTTCTCGTAGAGAGAAAGCCCAAGGTCTTCGATGTGGTCCCAGGTGAGTCCGGCCATTAGATTTTCGTTCCCTTCAACGCGCGCCCGACGGCGGCATTCATCATGTTTTCGGCAAGCGTCATGGTCGCGGCGTTCAGCTTTTCTATTTGCTCCCGGATGATCAGGTGGTCGTCGGAATGATACGCGAGCAGCAGCATGTTGACCGCGGTCGCGATGCCCTTGCGCTCCCCGGCGCTCAGGTCGAGATACGCATCGCTCTGCTTCGCCTTGTCGGTCGCGGCGAGAATCGTGTCCGCTTCGACGCGCGCCTCCGCCACCTGCCGCGCGCGGAAATCTGCCTCGGCGTTCACGATCGATTCCTCGATCATCGCCTCCACCTGCTCGTCGGTCAGCCCGTAACTGGGCTTGATCTCGACCGATTGCCCGACGCCGGTGCGGGCGTCGCGCGCGGTCACGCTCAGGATTCCGTTCGCGTCGATCAGGAACCGCACTTCGATGCGCGGCATCCCGGCGGGCATGGGTGGGATGTCTTTCAGGTCGAAGCGCGCGAGACTCCGGCAATCCTTCACCAGTTCCCGTTCGCCCTGCACCACGTGAATGAGCACATTCCTTTGCCCCTCGACACCTGTGGTGAAGGTCTCGGTCGCGCTCGCCGGAACCGTGGAGTTGCGGTGGATCAACTTCGACACCACACCGCCCATGATCTCGATGCCGAGCGAGAGCGGCGTCACATCGAGCAGCAACTGGTCCTCGACTTGGCCGGATAGAATGCCGGCCTGTACGGCGGCGCCGAGGGCGACTACTTCATCGGGGTTCAGGTCCGTGTGCGGTTTTGCGCGGAAGAGAACTTCGACCGCGGCGCGGACCAGGGGGATGCGCGTCGAGCCACCGACGAGCACGACTTCGTCGATCTGTTCCGGTGTGACGTCCGCATCCGCGAGGCAGGACCGGCAGGGGCCGAGCGTGCGGTCCACGATGTCCCTGATCAGGTTTTCGAACAGCTCGCGGGTAATGGTTCGGGTATAGGCGCGGCGCTGGAATTCAAGAACGATATCCGCCGAGGGCGCGAACGACAACCGTTCCTTCGCTTCAATAACGGCGCGCCGCAGCAGTTGCACGGCCTCGCCGTTGTGAGAGATGTCTTCGCCCCATTCGGATTGGATGTCCTCGAGCGCGATCCGGATCATCCGGTTATCGATGTCGTCGCCACCCAGATGCGTGTCGCCGTTCGTCGCAAGCACTTCGAAAATGCCATCGTGCAGCTTCAGAATGGAAATATCGAAAGTGCCGCCGCCCAAGTCGTAAACGGCTACGATGCCCTGCTTTCGCTTGTCGAGTCCGTAGGCGAGGGCGGCTGCGGTCGGCTCGTTGACCAGCCGCAAGACTTCGAGTCCCGCTATGCGCCCCGCGTCCGTGGTGGCCTGCCTCTGCGCATCGTTGAAATACGCGGGTACGGTGACTACGGCCTTCGTGACAGGCTCGCACAGGTGCGCCTCAGCGTTCTTCTTAAGCTGACGTAGAATCATCGCGGAGATCTCGGGCGGAGTGAATGTCCTCTCTCCGAGCGACACGCGGATAACCGATTCGCTGCCTTCGGCTACTCGGAATGGGAACAGTTTCAGCTCGTCCGCGACATCCGCGATCCCGCGCCCCATCAGGCGTTTGATCGAATAGACCGTGCGCGAAGGTTCGTCGATGAGGAGTTTGCGCGCTTCGCTGCCGACGGTGGTCCCGCCCGCCCGCCCGAGCGACACAACGCTCGGCACGAGCATGGCTCCATCCTCGCCGGGGATTACGCGCGGGTGCGTCAGGTCCATGTAGGCAACCAGGCTGTTTGTGGTTCCGAGGTCGATGCCCACCACGCGCTCCTGGGCGCCGAAATCGATTTGGAATACCGGGTTCATCTCGTTCCGTTCGCGGTCTCGATCAGGTTCCGGATGTATTTACGGCGGTTGAGAAGTCCGCGAATCTCAACCAGCACGCCGCGATCGAACGACCGGTCGTAGCGCTCGAACTGCCGCGCCATTTCCGCGTCGGACTCGCCAAGCATCGACCGGAACTTCGACAGCGCCGCCGCGACTTCCTCCTTCGCCGATTCCTCCAGGGCCATGTTCAGTTCGAAGACCTCTTCGAGCAACTCGGGAGGAACGTTCGCGGACTTTTGTTCGCCCACGTCGAATCCGTTCTCCTTGAGGAGGTATTCGGCGCGCTTGACAGGATCTTTAAGCGTGCGGTAAGCGTCGTTGAGTATCGCGGTCGAGTCGAGCGAATACTGCCGCTCACGCTCGCCGCGGCGGAAGAAGAGGTCCGGGTGGAGGCGACGGCTAAGCGCGTAGAACCTCAGGTCGAGGGCGCCGGCATCGACCCCGAGTTTCCGCTCGAGTCCGAAAAAATCGAAGTAGTTGGATGGGGGCGGCTGGAGGCTTCCGCAGCCGGCGCAGAAATGAGCTTCTTCGCCAGTGTCCCTTCCGGTGAACGCCGGCGGCGCCCCGCAATTCCAGCAGCCGGACATCAGGCCGAGAACGACGTTCCGCAGCCGCAGCTCTTCTGCGCGTTCGGGTTCTCAAAAACGAAGCCGGACTGCATGAGCGATTCCTTGTAATCGAGCGTCATGCCGTTCAGATAGAGCATGCTTTTCGGGTCAACCAGCACCTTCACGCCGTCGAACTCGAAGATCTTGTCCGTGGGACGCTCTCGAGCGTCGAACTTAAACTGATAGCTTAGCCCCGAACAACCGCCGCCAAGGACACCGAGCCGCAGACCGCCCGCGACGCCTTCCTTCGCAAACGCCTGCCGGATCTTCTGAACCGCTTTCTCCGTGACCTGAATCTCCATGGATAGTATGCGAGTGCCGCCTCAGCCGGCGCGCGCACCCCCTGCTTGGTCTTGTAATCGTGAATGGCCGCCTTGATGGCGTCCTCGGCCAGCACGGAACAGTGAATCTTCACCGGCGGGAGGCTCAGTTCGTTCACGATATCGGTGTTCCTGATGGCGAGAGCCTGGTCTACCGTCTTCCCCTTCAGCCACTCCGTGGCGAGCGATGAACTGGCGATCGCGCTGCCGCAGCCGAAAGTCTTGAATTTGGCGTCTTCAATGATGCCGCTTCCCTCATCGACGCGCAATTGCAGTTTCATGACGTCGCCGCACTCCGGCGCGCCCACCATGCCTGTGCCGACGTTCGGATCATTGCGGTCGAGCGAACCGACGTTGCGGGGATTGTTGTAGTGATCGAGAACCTTGTCCGAATATGCCATTTTTGTCTCTCCTCAAATTCCTCTTAGTGCGCCTCGGCGGCCCACTGAACCGTGCTTAAATCGATGCCTTCCTTCGCCATCTCGTAGAGCGGCGAAAGGTCGCGCAGTTTTTTGACTACCTGAATGACGCGATCGGCGACGTAGTCGACTTCCTCTTCCGTGTTGAAGCGGCCAAGGCCGAAGCGGATGGAGGTATGAGCAAGATCGTCGCCCACGCCGAGCGCCTTCAACACGTAGCTCGGTTCAAGCGTGGCCGACGTGCAGGCCGAACCGCTCGAGACCGCGATGTCGTTGATCCCCATCAGCAGCGATTCGCCCTCGACGTAGGCGAAGCTCATGTTGAGGTTGTTCGGAAGGCGTGATTCCATGGTGCCGTTGATGAAGGTTTCGTCGAGCGCGCTCTCAAGCCTTCCTCGCAGTTTGTCGCGCAGATGCGCCAACCGCTTCGCCTCTTCCGCCATCTCGCGCTGGCAGATTGCGCAAGCCTCGCCCAATCCCACGATGCCCGGAACGTTCAGCGTTCCGGAGCGCATGCCGCGTTCGTGCCCGCCGCCATCCA
>SYKU01000373.1 GCA_005808865.1 Acidobacteriota bacterium | reverse complement strand
TCAGCAGCGCGCTTTGGATTTGCTTGGAGTGACGCTACGGACTGTCTGAGCTGGCTGTAGGCAGCAGCACGGTCAGAGGATTCTCCTAATGCATTGGTGCGGATTGACTTATGCGTTTTGACCCCAAGAACTTCGGTCTAATTCATCGAGATCGTTTTCGACGGGCCGGGCAGCCTCGCGCGCGTACCGCTTCCGCAGCGACGGCTTGATCTCGCCCGTATTCACAACCACGGTGTTCACAAGTCTTCGACCGGCATGCTCATGGATAGCCTTTACGTGGTCGGATGCGCGAAACCGCATCGTTTCGCCCGGCTGCCACATCAGGTTGCAGAAGTAGGCCTTGAGCGCGCTCGAATTTCTGATCGCCTTCGACACGCCGTCGACAAGGAGATTCGGAACCACGCTTGTAAACAGTGACCCCGGGCCGAGCGTAATCAGGTCCGCGTTCGCGATCGCGGCGAGCGTCTCCTTGAGCGGTTTACAGCGGCGTGGTCGCAGCCCGACGGAATCAATTGGCGCGCGGCTCCGGCTGATCCTGCTTTCGCCCGTAATGGAAGTCCCGTCCCCGAAGCGAGCTTCGAGTGTGACGTTCGCCGTGGTTGACGGATAAATTTTTCCAGCGATCGCCAGGACGTCCGACGATAGTTTCACGGCGTGCGGAAAATCGCCGGTGATGTCCGCGAGAGCAGTGAGGAAAAGGTTCCCGAAACTATGTCCCTTCAGCCCGCGGCCGCTCGAAAACCGGTACTGGAAAAGCTTCGCCAGCAGGCCCTCGTCTTCCGACAGCGCCACAAGGCAGTTGCGGATGTCGCCCGGCGGTAGGACCTCGAATTCGCGCCGCAACCTGCCGGAACTCCCGCCATCGTCGGTTACGGTCACCACGGCCGTTATGTCCACCGTCGGCGCGTATCGCTTCAGTCCTGTCAAGAGAGCGGAAAGGCCGGTTCCCCCGCCGATCGAAACGATTCGTAATGGGGCCTGTGTGTTCGGCGCTTTCAAAGCACCGCCGCCACAGCAGGATGGTGCAGGATCCCGGCGAAATCGGGATCGCGCCTCACGGCTTGGCGGTTGCGCGGATCGAGGTCGACCGCCCGTTTCAGGCTTTCCCCCGCGCCCGCAAGGTCGCCCGCAAGCCCGCGGCAAAGCGCCAGCGCGTAATGAATATAGTCGGCCTTCGGCTGCGCCTTTAGAGCCGTCTCCAGGTGCCTCCGCGCCGCCCCAAGGTCGCGTGCGTTGATCATTGCAATGCCGTAATTGTAATGGTCCTCGGCCGTCGAAAGTTGTGCAGTGACCGGATTCAGGCGTTGGTCGCATACGCGGATATGCAGCCCCGCGTTATGTGAAATCTGAGCGTTTGAACCCGCCATGGCCCTCTGGAATGCCGCTTTGGCCTCGGCGAACTTCCGCTGGTGAAACAGCCGGATTCCCTTCTCGAACGCGACAATTTGTTCGCCCCGCTCCCCGGCTTTCGCCGCGGAGGCCGCTTCGTCGCGGACGCTTTCCGTTTTTTGCGCAATTTTCTTTACAGCCATACTGGCACGTGCACCTATATACCAGAATCACCCTTCCCGGCGCAACCGGATTCCGGAGCTTGTCGCCGCCGAATGGAAGTGCCCTATTCCTTGCGCTGTGTTCTTCATCTTCTATAGACAGCGAATCTATCCGGAAAGGCGTGACACTCCCTTCATCAAAGCCTACGTCAATGACGCCTTTCCGATGCCTCGAAGGGAGTCCTTGGCGCTGGCCGCGATGCGCAACAAATTGAAGAGGGGAGCGGCGGATTCTCGCGTCGTGGCGATAGGGCATTTCCTGAGTGTGGCCGACGCCCGAATGCGGCGCTCTTCTCGCTCTTGCCCCTTCGTTATGATGGAACGTTGAGTACTCTCTACTTCATTCGCCACGGTCAGGCCGGACCGCGGAACAGCTACGACGCTCTGTCCGAACTTGGCCGTGAGCAGGCCCGTCTGCTCGGCCAGTACCTCGCCTCGCAAAACCTCGTCTTCTCCTCGGCCGTTTGCGGCGGACTCATCCGGCAGCGCGACACCTCGGCTTTCGTAGGTGAAGCTTATGCCCGTGCCGGAATCCCTTTTCCACCAGTCGTGGAGGACCTTCGGTGGAATGAGTTCGACCTCGATGCCGTCTATCGTGAAATCGCGCCGCAAATCGCTCTGGAAGACGCGGAATTCAGCCGCGAGTACGAGGCGATTTTGCTCGCGTCGTCCGACCCGTCGAACCCCGTTCACCGCACCTGGAATCGCTGCGACATCGCTGTTGTCCGCGCATGGATAGAAGGGCGCTTCACTTCGGTCTCCGAAAGCTGGCAGGAATTTCAGGTGCGGGTGCGATCGCCGCTGACGGAACTCTGTGCCGCCGAACCGGGCGAAGCGCTCGCGATTTTCACATCGGCGACTCCCATCGCCATTTGGGCCGCCCTCGCGCTCGAACTCGGGCCGCGCGCGATCATGCGCCTCGCCGGAGTCGCATACAACACTTGCCTGACCACGCTCCGACTTCATCGCGGGGAGCTTTCGCTTTTTACGTTCAATGGGACACCCCATCTGACCCATCCCTCCCAGCGCACCTTCAGGTAAATCAGGCACCCGCCGCCCTGCTGAGTCCCTTCGGACGGCCTTGCGCCTGCCGCCTGTGGTAGCGTAGCCGGCAGCCGTTGCAGCGGAACGGGAACATTCCTGCCGTTCGGCAGAGAGCGTCGGTGAACCCTCGGGGTCTCGACCGGCCTACCTTGTTCTCCCGGCAGCGCGGGCATCGGGTCCGGTCCCTTGCGGAGCAGATGATCCCGAAAAGATACATCCCGAACCAACTCGCCACCGCCATTGCCGGAAGTGCCAGTATCCAATACTCCATCTCATTTAATAATAGCGGTCTTTTCCGGAAATGCTACGAGTAATTGGGGATTATTGCAGCATTCGGCGGGCGCCTGTGAGTTATGCGCGGTGACAAGCGGTGCTACCTCGAATAACGCAATTGAATTGCCTTGCAATATTTTGCAGGGCCGCGAGAGAAGGACCGAAAATTATCCCTGCGCGGGACGCTCGAAGTTGAACATCCAGTTGATGCCGAACTGATCCGTCAGCGTCCCGAAGCGGGCGCCCCAGAAGGCGTCGTGCAGGGCCATCGTGACCCTTCCGTTCTCCCCGATCTCGCTGAAGAGCCGTTCGATCTCCTCCTCGCTCTCGCAGTTCACGCAGACGGAGAAATTGCTCCCTTGCGCGAATGGCACGCCGGGCATTGTGTCCGACGCCATTAGAATCGTCCTCGGTTTCGCGAGATTGGCGTGCATGACTCTGCCCTTCGCTTCCGCGGGAACGTCGCCAGGCACATCTGAATAGGACACGATGCGCAACTCCGCGTCCAGACACTTTCCGTAAAACGTCATGGCTTCGCGGCAGTTTCCGTCAAAAATCAGATAGGTTGTGAAGGCCGTGACCGCTTTCATGATCGAACCCTCCTCATGGTAACATCGGTTTCCTTGGAGAAAGCCCCCGTGATAGTCATTGAGAGTGTTGATTCACTGCGTGCGCTGGCCGGCAGCGAGGTCGCCGTCAGCGAGTGGATGCCCGTCGAGCAGGCGCGCATCGACCGTTTCGCCGAAGCGAGCGGCGACCACCAATGGATCCACGTCGCACCGGAACGCGCGGCGCGCGAATCGCCCTACGGGGGAACAATCGCGCACGGTTTCCTGACGCTCTCCCTTCTTAGTCAGTTTCTGCACGCGTCTATCGAGTTTCGGGGCGAGTTGGGCCGCGCGATAAAGATGAGCATCAACTATGGATTGAACCGTGTCCGATTTCCCGCGGCGGTACGCAGCGGTTCGAAGATCCGTGCCCGCTTCACACTTCAATCCTGCGAGGACATCGCTGGAGGAATCCAAAACACCTGGTTGGCGATTGTTGAACAGGAAGGCTCGCCGAAGCCGTGCATGGCCGCCGAGTGGGTGGTTCGCTCGTACTTCTCCTGAACGCGGCCGGCGCGGTCCGGAGCCGCCGTGGGGCGCGCCGGGTTCCCGCTCATCGTCAGTCAGGCGGAACCCGTTGGGAACGCTCCCATGCACTCGGCCATTCCTTTTCCGCAAAGGGCCTTCTTTTATCGCGCGCCGGGAAGCGATGCGGGCCGCCAGGCTACTCCTCCGTGGTACTTTAACGTTATATTGCCTGAGAACAGACCGACGCGCGTCACACTCAAGGACCTCGCCGCCGACTTGGGATTGAGCCCGATGGCCATTTCCAAAGCGCTGCGTGGACATAGCGATATCGGCGAGCAGACGCGCGCCCGCGTCGCCCGCCGCGCGTCTGAAATGGGATACCAGGCTAATCAGGTGGCCCGCCAACTGGTCAGCGGCCGTACCCGGTTGATCGGGATGGTGGTCCCGAGTCTGGCCACCTCGTTCTTCCCGAAGATCGCCGAAGGAACGGCGCAGTGGCTTCGCCGGCAAGGCTACCATCTTCTGATCAGTTCGACGCAGGGCGACGCCGGAGTGGAGGTCGAGCAGGTCCGGTCGTTCCTCTCGCACCGTGTGGACGCTCTCATCATCGCTCCGAGCGGGCCGATGGAGAGTCCCTCCGAGTTCGAATATATCCAGAGCCACGGGCCGCCCTTCGTACTTGTTGGCCGCGGTGTTCCCGCGTTTCCCGTGAATTTCGCCGGAAGCGACGGCGTGGGCATCGGCCGCATGGCGGCTGAACACCTGATCAGGCAGGGATGCCGCCGGATTGCGCACATCGCAGGCCCCGCCGTGGCGGGCAGCCGGCAACGCGAGGCCGGCTACCGTGCTGCGCTCGGCCGGCATGGGCTGAAAGCCGAGGCAACGCTCATTGCCATGGGAGGCGACTCGGCCGAGGGCGGCTATGACGCAGCCGCCCGGCTATTTCGGCGGCCTCTCTGCCCGGATGGCATAGTCTGCTACAACGACGTCGTCGCGGCTGGCGCCATGACATACCTGCTCGAAGCCGGCATTCACATTCCAGACGAAGTGGCGCTCACCGGGGTTGGCAACTTGACGTTTTCCGGCGTCTTCCGCGTGCCGCTCACTACCATCGAGCAATCGCCCTTGGACATGGGAATTGGCGCCGCTCAACTTGTCCTGCGTCTCATAAGCGCGCCCGCGGCCACACCGGCGCGAATCCTGATTCCTTCGCTCCTCATCGAGCGCGCCTCCTCGCAGCGGCGCGCGATCCACACCGGCGCTAAGGCAGGTTGACCCAGATCGGCGAACTCCATGCCAGGTTCCCGTCCGCCTGCTCTGCTCGCACGTAGTAATATTGCCCCCCTGACGGTTTCGCCGTGTCACGGTAGGTAATTGCGTAGTCGCGTGCGTTCGGCGAGAACTGAGCGATGTACTTGCCGCCGCGAATGATGCTGACCTTGGAGAGCGGCCCGGTCCCCCGCACCCGGAGTTTCATCTCTGGAGCCTCGGCGGCTTGGAACTCCTCGCCCATGAAGTGCCCTCCCATTGAATACTCAAGCAGGATGTTGTCCGTCGCGCCGTACGTCCGGCGTCGGCGAATCGCTTCGATAATGCCCGCGCGGCTGGAGTCGGCCGAGTAAACCATCGCGAATGAAAGATGCGTCGACGTGTGATCGGAACTGGCTATCACGCCGATGCGGACGCCCTTCTCCCAAGCCCTCCAGAGAAATCCGCCGGGGTTGAAGTCGTTGCCTCCGCCGAACCCGCCCCTTGGTTTGTGCGCCCCGGGCGCGCCCTCGTGCTCATAGGAATCGCGCGCGCCCTGAAAGATCTCGGCCACCGGCTGAACTCTTTCGTCCGTTTCGGTCCAGTCGTTCCCCTGGCTCGTCGCTAGGGTGTGAGGAATCGCGATGCCTCCGCTCTGCCTGACGCTGTCGTATAGCAGTTGCGTGTCGTTCCTGGCCAGATCACCGGCGATGATCGCGTAGGTAGACCAATGCTCGGGCATGTCGGGCCGCGTGAAGAGCTTCACGATCGGAATATTCCGCGTGGCATGGATGATGTTCTTGTGGCCTTTGGGCCAGTGCGGCGTTCGCTCGTAGCCGAACAGCGAGCTATAACGGCCCGGCACATGGTACATCTCCGTCACTTTTTGAATGAGCCACCACCAATACTCCGAGTCGCCTCCCGCGCTGTGATCGGTGATGGCGCCATAATCCATACCCGCCGCGTCGATCATGTAGCGGAAAAAATCGATGATGGATCCGTCGCTTCTCCCGCCGCTGTCTGTGGAAAGTTCCGTGTGGCGGTGCAAGTCGCCCTTGAAGAGGCGGAACGTGCGATCGTTCCAAGTGATGCGTACGTCGCGAAGCGCTTTTACGTCTCCGGCCTCGGACACCGGATCGATAGCGCCTGCGGCTGAATCCGGGGCCGCGGGATCGCGTGGAGACAGCACATACGGACGGGGCTTCGAAATCGGCGTGAGCACCGCCGACCAGATTTGGTTCTGCGCGGGCACATGGATCTGCGTGTCGTCGCGATGATCGGAATGCCACAGCATCCAGAACTGCCCGTTCGGTGCTCCCGCTCCCGCGACATTGGAACTCATCCGGTCCCGGCTCCGCGGCATTTCCGAAGCGGGAATCCACTCATCGCCGTCGTAGTGCGTTATAAATGAGCTGACGTATGATCGCACGCCCATCGCCGTGGGCGTGCGCGCCGAATCGACGGCCCACGTCCAGGTCGTGTAGCGGCTGACACGGTGCTGGAACAGCAGCCACACGCGGCCGTCTTGATCGGAATACAGTTTCGGATTTACAATCCAGTTTTCCTCGCCCGGAATCATGGCGGTCGTGAGCGCTTTTGCCGGCTGTAACCACTGCCCGTGCTGCCGCACTGCCATCCGCAGCGCGCGCCGGTCGCCGATTCGCGTTCCCGTTTGTTTGACGCCCAGGCTCCGTCCCCCCACATCCTTCGCCCAGTTCACGCCGGCATCGACGTAGGCAATCCAAAGCCGGTCCTGCTTGTCATAGACTGCGGTGGGTGCTATCTCCCCGGCCGGCGAATTGGCCACGGCAATCTCCTCCGACCACTCGGCGCCCCGCATGGTCCTCATGAACACATCGTAGTTGCCGTTCCGGTAGCTATCCCAGACTACCGTCGCATGGCCGGCGGAATTCACGGCGACCACCGGCGCCCAATCGTTGCCCGGGTGCGACGTCACCTGCCGGGCCTCGCTCCATCTGGCGTCCTCGCAACTCCTCAGGAAAATGTCTGATTGGCCATCCCTGAAGCCCTGCCACGCCAGCCACAACTTGCCATTGTTGCCCGCGATGAAGTGGTGATTGATATCGGAAAGAGGGTGATCCGTCAGCCGCGTAATCTTGCCCCACACGCCGTTGTCCCAGTATGTGGAGTATAGATCCCAGTTCGGCCGTTCCCCGTCGCCGCGCGGATACCCGGTTTGTTGCGACCAGACAAACCAGGGCCGTCCCGCGCCGTCGATCGCTACTTGCGGCATGGAGACGTCACCCTCCACGCCCGGAACCGGGAAGCCTGCGTACCAGTGGCCACCTGAGAACCGGCGTGCGTGGATCTCGTCCCGGAGTCCGCTGTAGGACGCCCACGCCGCCCACACGTCGCCATTCTTGGCGACCGCTACCGACGGAAAATCGTTTTGGCGGGCCGTGTCGCCGAGCGGCAGCACGCCGGTCATCCACGCCGTCCGGCCGCCTGGGCCCACCTGATTCAGCGCGGGGCCGGGCGTATTCGGAGCATCCAGGGCCAGCGGTGAGACCTGCCCGAAGGCCACACCGGTCAGAAGGAAGATGGAGAGGCGCATCAAAGATATAGTTTCAACCCAAATTGAACCTGGCGGGGGTTGTTCGCCTGCGATCCGATTACACCGAAGTTGCCGGTCCCAAAACCGAGACCAGGCAGACCGAAGTTCGGTGTGTTCGTCAGATTGAAAAATTCCGCGCGAAATTCGACGCGCCGCGCTTCGCCAAAGGGAAACTCCTTGAAAAGCGAAAAATCGAGATTGCGCTCGCCGGGTGCGCGGACATTGGGGAGCGTCCGAGGTCCGTTGCCGAACGTGAACGGCGCGGGTTGCGAGAACACCGCCGTGTTGAACCACTGTGCCAGTCTGTCGGTGGTCGACCGTCCGCCGGGCTGGGCCGGGTTGCCGTTGACGTTAGGCCGCAGCACTGAGGAGAACGCGCCGCTGCTGTTCGGCGCGGTAATCGGCAGCGCCACTCCGGTGGCGACTGTCGCAATCCCGTTGATCTGCCAATCGCCCAGCAGGTGACTCACCCCCGCGGGCCAGGAACCGCCCCAACGGCGTTTCCTGCCGAACGGCAAGTCGTAGAGATAACTGAACACGAAGCGCTGACTGATATCCTGGGGCGACACGGCCCGTTCAGCCCGCCGGTTGAAAGCGTCCTGATGTGCCGAGTCCAGCCCGCCCGCGCCGACACCCACGTTGTCGTCGATCATCTTTCCCGCTGTGTAGGAGAGAAGGAAGGTCGCTCCTTCGGAAAAGTCCTTCTGCACCCGCAACTGGAGGGCGTGGTAGCTGGAGCTCGAAGACGTGGGCCTGAAGTTGGTTACGTTTCCGTATTGGGGAAACTGGCGGAGAAGCTGCCCGCGCGTAACCTCCGCGCCGGCGAATGCGCCGCCGCGAATCAGCCCTAAAAACGGGTTGGGCACGCGCTGCTGGAGTCCCGCGCCGAGCGAGAGAAACTCCGGCCGCAGCTGGTTCATCTCCCATCCGGAATCGGTGAGCTTCGTCCCTTTGTTCCCCACGTAGGCGGCTTCGGCCGCGATCCGTCCTGGAAGTTCACGCTGAAGATTGACGTTCCACTGTTGCGCATACGACGAGCGGATCGAAACGCGGTCAATCGAATCCGGCTGATTCTGGCCGATGTTCGTAAGGAGCCCCAGCCGGTTCCCGGTGGGTAGGGTCAGCCCTTGCGGGAACGGATTGCTGATTAGGTTTTCCGGGCGAACCCCGTCGATGGACGTCACCCAAGGCGATTGCGTGGAGAATCCTTCCGATCCGCGCGCGTTCCCGGCCATCCCTACGTACGGCGGGTAGAACATGCCGTAGCCCGCGCGCAACGCCGTCTTCGTACCGAGGCTGTACGCAAGTCCGAATCGCGGGCCGAAGTTGTTCCTGTCGGTTGGGTAGTGGCTGCCGCCGTCAACACCCTGAAACCGGACTCCGCCTTTTAGCGACGGGATGCCCGCCGCCTGGGCGATCGGGGAAGGCGCGTCGTAGTCGAACCAGGTGAGCTGGTTGAACCGGTCGCGCTTACCGCCCTCAAGGTCGTAGCGGAGGCCGATATTCAACGTCAGGTTCCTGGCCAACTTGAAATCGTCCTGTATATAGAGGCCCGTGTACATGTTCGAAGTAAAGACGCTCGGCTCTATCTGCACGAACCCGCTGCCTCCTGTTCCGAGTAGCAGGCTGGCCAAACCATCACCCAGATTCGCCGCCGCCACGTTCGGATTCGGCCCCTGCGTGAAGCCGCGATTGAACTGGTAGTTTCCGTTGGTGTTCTGCTTGAGATTTGACCCAACCTGATTCAGTCGCTGATCGAGCCCGAACTTTACGGTGTGGCGGCCCTTCACCACCGTGGCGCTCCCGGCGAGCGAATAGGTCTGGAACACCTCGAGCGGCGAGGAGAAAACCTGGCCCAATTGGTTGTACCCGGCAACGTTGAAGACCGGGAACCCGATCGGCCGTCTGGTCTGCGCCTCGATCGACCGGGGCATCCCGAGATTCGCGAAGCTGAAGTCCTGCTCCACCGGTGGCGGAGCGTCCTGCTTCACGGTAGTGAAGCCGGCACGGACGTTCAACACCAAGGAGGGCGATTGGACCCGTGTGTAGTCCAGCCGGCCGTTCCAGCTCGGGATCTCGTAGCCATTCGTCTGGAATCCGGTGAAGGCGATGTTGCGGTAAAAGTTCGGTTCCGTGCGAACCGACCGGCGATAGCTCACCCCGCCGAACATTCGGTTGCGCTCGCTCGCGTTCCAGTCCAGTTTGGTATCGAGCTGGTTGACGTCGAGCGGGTCCGACGCTTGGGCGAAGTAGTTGTTCACACCACTGCATGCGTCACCCGGCTGATTCGGCAGTGGGAAGAATTCCGCTACCTTGGCTCCAACCGGATCGAAGCGCGATGCCGGCACGCGCGCGCCTGGGAAAGCGTCGCGGAGGAAGCCGCCTGCCGGATTGGCCCGCGTCGAAAACGGATCGTAGATCTGGGCGGCAAGGCAGGGTGCGCCCACCCTTTTCTGGGACTGCGAGAAATCGCCCCGGCGCTCGAGTTGTGTCGGAAACGTACCGGTGAACGTGGAGGCCTGGCGTTGCCGCAGCCCTTCGTAGTTGGCGAAAAAAAAGGCCTTATTGCGCACAATCGGTCCGCCGCCGGCCACGCCGAACTGATTCCGTTTGAAGCTGGGCAATCTGGCGCCCGCCCGGTTGGCAAAGAAGTTGTTCGCGTCAAGCTTGCTGTTCCGCAGGAACTCGTAGAAGACTCCGTGGAACGCGTTCGTGCCCGAACGCATTACCATGTTCAACACGCCGCCGTTGGTGCGTCCGTACTCGGCGGCGTAGCTGTTGGTCTGGACCTTGAATTCCTGAAGCGCATCCGGCGAGGGGAAAGCAGCATAGGAGAGAAATCCGTTGCTCGCGGGCGGCGAATTGCTGACGCCGTCCAGGAACAGATCGTTCATGTTCGCGCGGCCGCCGTTGATGCGGAAACTCGATGCGCGATTGAACTGGTCGCTGAAGCTCGAACTGGGAGTGAAGCCCGGCACGAGGTAGGCCAGACGAAGCGGATTGCGCGAGTTGAGCGGCATGTCGAGAATCTGCTTTGACGATACAACCGTGCCGAGAGCCGCCGTGCCGCTTTCAACTGTGGGCGCCGCGGCCGTCACCTCCACCGATTCCGCGACCTCGCCGACTTCGAGAACAAAATCCAGCCGCGCTACCTGACCCACCACGAGTGTCAGCCCGGCCCGCGTCGTGGTGCGAAAGCCGTCGCGGCGCACCGATACACGATAGTTACCCGGCGGCAGAAGCGTTACCGTGAAGTAACCGGCCTCGTTCGACGGGGCTCGTCGCTGCAAACCCGTATCGACTCCCTGGACCAGGATTTCCGCGCCCGGAATCACGGCTTCCGATTGATCCGTCACGCGGCCCGTCACCTGGGCGGTTGGAGTTTGAGCGGCAGCGAGCGCCGCCAGACACAGAGCAAAAACGATAATTCGCATGGCCGTATTACAGTACACTTTAACGTTATAGTCAAGCCTGCGCTTCCTGCGTCAAGGCCGGACGCTGTGGCCGGGTACGTCACCCTGCTGCAATGCACCTCAATATCCCGGATGTTGCCTCATCCAAGAGCAATCCGGAAGCGGGCGCTTTACGGGAAACGTCACGGGCTGGGCTGGACCGTGGTCATGATGGGGACAGATCCTCAGTTCGATACGCTCACCTTGATTCCATAGGGCGGGAGAATCTTGGCCCGATCCACGTTCGCGGGAGGTGCTGTGAGCAGTACCACCGGCTTGCCACCTAATGCGTCCAGAACGGTAAGTACCTTCTGAAACGGCACTCGAGCGTCGGCCTTTACATAGACGGTCTCTGCAGTCAGGCTGCTCAGCGCGGTGAGCTCAATAGGTTCGATGCCGGCAAACAATGCCCCGTCTGCGGTAATGGCTACTACCGTTGCATGTTGTTCGTCGGCCGCCCGCATTACCACCGCATGATTCGCAACGGGCATCCGAACGGACACACCTTTCCGTGGGATGGGCTTCGCGGATTCCTGCGCACCCGCCGCGCAAATCAGGATTAATGCAGCTACACAGACCTCAATCAACTGTTTCATCGTTTAGAATCCTTTCTGAATCTCTGTCTTCGCCTGATCGCGTTCCAATTCAGCTTTGAGCATCCGGAGACACATTTCTCGTCAATGAAACGGGCTATCTGTTTCATTCCTCCATCGTCGATATAACCCCGGGGAATCCCACCCGGGGCCCGCCCCGGTTTCTCATGCAAGGCGGTTCCGGGGGCCTCCCCTCATCGGCTACTCGGCCACGGAAAAGCGCCGTCTTTCGCCGGCTCTTTTATTCGAGTGCACACTCAAAACATCAACTTCAACGCGAATTGTACGTCGCGAGGCGGATTCGCCTGATTAGTAATCACTCCAGCAGCCGGTGACCCGATCGAAGTATTAGGCAGACCAAACTCAGCGCGGTTGGCGATGTTAAACGCCTCGGCCCTGAATTGAAGCGTGAGGCGCTCATAGAGCGGGAAGTTCTTGAACACGGAAAAGTCGACGTTGGCCGTTCCCGGACCTCGTAGTCCGCTCATGAACCGTGGCGTGTTCCCGAATGCATAGGGTGACGGCGCGGAATAGGCGAGCGAATCGAAATACTTGTTAATGCGGCTCGCGATGCGCCCCTCCAGTTCGCCCGTGCGCCCGCCGGTCCAGTTCGGCCGCTGCGGGCCACCGAAATTGAACAGCGTATTTGACGACATTGCGAGGCTCAGGGGGACGCCCGTGCGGAATGTGGAGATACCGTTGATTTGCCAGTTTCCGAAGACCGCGCTAGCCAGGCCGCGTTGGCTCAGGTAGCGCTTGCCTTTTCCAAACGGCAACTCCCATACGCCATTGATGGCCGCGAAGTGCGGCGTATCGTACGATGCCACGGATCGCTCATTGCGCCGGTTGTTGAAGTCCTGAATGCTGTCGCCCGCAAAGGGTTCGCCGGGGAACCCCGTCGTCGTGGCCGCGACGTCGTCCATGAGCTTTGAAAAGGTGTAGGAGAACAGCAGGCTGAAGCCTCGCGAGAAGCGCCGTTCCACTTTTCCCTGTAGGGCGTGATACGTGGATGCTCCGTACGAAATGTTGCCGATGGTCACGCCGCTGAACTGCGGATACGGCCGCAGCAACTGATTGCGGGCCACGTTGGCGGCGCTCACCGCGCCAGTGGTGATGCGGCCGGCGAAGGGATTTGGAACCTGGTCGCGCAGACGGTCTCCGAGCGACAGCAAATCATTCGGAAGTGGATTCGCGTTCAAGTTGCCGAACAGATGGAGGCCACGGCTGCCGGCGTAGGCGAAATCGAAAAGGAAGTTGCCTGGCAGGGTGCGCTGAACATTGAAGTTCCACTGCTGGGCGTAAGGATTGATGCGGCCGCGATCCATGCCCGTGACGTTCTGCCCCAGCAGTGTTCCGAGTCCCGCGCTCGCGCCTGTGGCGCGGATGAAACCCGTCGGAAATGGATTGGACAGGTAGGCCACCGGAGTTATGCCGTCGAGCGTGCCCACCCATTGCGTCTGCGCCTGGTAGCCGCTGATGGGAACGGCTGCCCCGTTATAGCCGCCGCCGGTGATGGGAGCGAAGAAGATTCCGTAACCGCCGCGTAACACGGTCCCCTTACCGAGGCTCAGGGCGAAGCCGAAGCGCGGCGCGAAGTTGTTCGAATCGCGTTCAAACGCACCACGGCTCAGCCTTCCCACACCCGGGAAAGCCAGCCCGCCGCGCACGGGAAACGCCTGCGTACTGAGAGGAGACTGGCTGGAATAATCGAAGTTGGTGTGGCGGTTATACCGCTCTGTCCAGGGAAAGTTCTCGTCGTACCGCAAGCCGAGGTTCAGTGTCAGCCGCCGGCTCACTTTCCAGTCGTCCTGAAGGTAGACGCCGTAATAGCGAAACAAGTGATTTTGCCCCGGACCGTCGCTGTTGATCTGCCCGCTGCCCGTGCCAAGCAGGAACGATGCAAAGGCGAGTCCACCCGTCGCGGATGCAACCACCGGATCCGGCCCCTGCGTGAACGCCGGCGAAAAACTGGCGCCGAACACCGCCTGCCCGTAGCGTCCCGTGGCGAGCCGGTTGATGCCGAAGTTGCCTCCAAACTTTAGGGTGTGGCTGCCGCGGATATTGGTGGCGTTGCCATACTGATGAAATGTCTCGTAGCCGTCGTGCAGCAGACCGCAGCTTCCCAGCAGACCTCCACCTGAATCCGGCGCTTGAATTGTTACGCCGAAGCCGGTGATGCCGACGTTGGGAAAACACGACCGCAAGGAACCATAGAGTTCCCCGAGGTTATTCGGCAAACCGAGTTGGCGGGGATCGTAGTCCAGGGCCGGGCCCTGGCGCTGAATCGAATATCGCAGGAAGCTCGAGCTAAGCTCCATCACCAGCGTCGGGCGTATCACGCTGTTGTAATTCAACACCATGGAACGCTGATTGAGTTGATCGTTGCCGAGCACGGGAGATCCTACGCGCAATTCGGGCGTGTCTCCATAGATTCGCGGCCGGTTGTGCGGGGTATTGTTCAGGGTGAAACGGCCGTAGATGCGCTGCGCGCCGGTGATATTGTGATCGACGCGCGCGGAGATCGTGTTCTTAATGATCGGCGCCGAAGGGTTGACCGCGAAGTTGCCGACCGCGGTGAACGGGTTGCCCGGCGCGTTGGGAAAAGGGAAGGACTTGAGAAGATTGCGCGAGACCGGGTCGAATCGCTGCAACGGGATGCGGTTGCCGGCAAAAGGCTGGCGTGTCGAGCGGCCCGGCTGCGCGGCGTTCGGCGCGTTGGTCAATGGATCGTAGATCGCCACTAGCGCGCCCGCGCCGTTTCGGCTTTCGCTGAAATCGCCCTCTCGTTCGCGCACCGTCGGCATCGTGCCGGTGCTGATCAACCCGCGCACCCAGCGCAGACCCTCAAAAGAGGCGAAGAAGAACGTTTTGTCTTTCCCGTTGTAGACCTTCGGGATCACCAGCGGTCCGCCCACGGCGGCGCCGAACTGATTGAACCGGAATGGCGCTTTGGGACGTCCGGCGCGGTTGATGAAGAAATCGTTGGCGGCCATCTTGTCGTTGCGAAGAAAATGGAACAAGGCGCCATGCAATTGGTTGGTGCCGGACTTGGTAACGAGGTTCACGACGCCGCCGGCGGCGTTTGAAAACTCCGCGCTGAAGTTGTTCGTCTGAACCTTGTACTCCTCGACGCTATCGAGCGACGGGAACATCGCCGGACCGTTAAATGCCGGGTTGGACTTTGCGCCACCGTCGAGCAGGAAGGAATTCTGGTTCGGCCGCGATCCGTTGATGGACACAAACTGGTCGTTGTACATCCCGTAGGCGAGTTCGCTGAATCCCCGCGAAGCCCTCACGCCCGGGACAAGGGTAGCGAAGCCGTAACTGTTGCGGCCGTTGGTTGGCAAATTCACGATGCGCTGATTCTCCATGGTGTGCGCAAGCGATGCCGACCCGGTATCGAGTGACACCTGCTGCGCCGTCACCGTCACCTGCTCGCTCACCGCACCCACTTCGAGGCTGAAGTTCATGGTTGCGACCTGCGCGACATCCAACTTGAAGCCGGACCGTGTCAGGGTGCGGAAGCCCTCCTTTCCCACCTGGATGTCATACATGCCCGGAGCAAGAAAAGGCAGGAAATAAAAGCCCTGTTCGCTGCTGGCGGTGCTTCGGCGGGCGCCGGTTGCGGTGTGCGTGGCGGTGACCTGAGCCCCGGCCACTACGGCCTGCGAAGAGTCTACGACGGTTCCGGCGAGTTGCGCCTTTTCAGTCTGCGCGGAAACAACGCCGCACCGGAGAACGGCGAGTAGTACGATACGATGGGAAAGCGTCATGCCAAAACCTCTTTCTCCGGGCTTTGTCTTCTTTGCGGCCGGATGCCGTCAGTGTACACCCAACCGCCCCCAGGCCCAAAACCAGATCGTGGGCGGCGTGGGCGGCAACTGGAAAAAAGCGCCGGCGGGACGCGGCTCAAGTCCCTGGGCCGGGACCAGCAAGCGTTCGACTCGGTAAGTCAACGCGGAGTTTCTGCTCCAAGGCTGCCGCTTCTGCCGAGGCTCGTTCGATAACCTGAATCGGGTGGAACATTCGGAGCCTCCGCAAACTGGAGCGCAGCGGATTCTCACGCGCGGCGCGCATCTGTCACGGCCGTGATACGCCCGCGATGCGCTGCGAGGGCGAGCGCGACATCGTGCGTGGCCATTACCAGTTCGACGCTTGTGACTTCCTTCCAGAACAGGTCTGTGGCGGGATGGATGGCATCGAGCATTCCGGGTTCCGTCGGCATCGGCTGCCGCGCGTTCAGTTACGGCCGCATCAATCTCGGCGATCTCGAGCGAAGCGGCGAGTGCCGGGAATGTCGCGCGTCGCAGCGCCGTTTCCTTGTCTTGAGGGTTCGCGCGGTGTCGCGGCCTCACTGTCACGAACGGCCCGCCGTGGTGTCCTCAACCCGGCGGGACCGCTTCCAGACACTCGGCTATTTCCTTCTCCGTGACCGCCCCTTCTTTGATCACCCGCCAGTAAGGCTCGGTGATGTCCACTGTCGTCGCTCCCTGGCCGGCGCAGACCCCGCCGTCGAGTACAAGTTCCACGCGGCCGTCCATGGTGCCGAACACGTCAATCCCGGTGGCGCACGTTGGATTCCCGGAAATATTCGCGCTGGTTGAAATCAGCGGCTGGTTCAGCGCTTCGATCAACATCGCAGCCACGCGCGATTTCGATTGCCGCAGGGCCAGGCGCCCCGTACCTCCGGTCACCTTCAGCGGAACCCTCGCCGACGCTGGCACAATCACCGTCAGCGGACCGGGCCAGAAGTGGCGCGTCAGCAAATAAAAGCGCCGCGAGAGTTCACCTGCCAGGTCTTCTACCATCAGTGCATCGCTTACGAGCAGCGGGAGCGCGCGGTTCAGTTCTCGTCCCTTCGCGAAGAAGACGCGATTCACCGCGCGGAGGTTGAACGGATCGGCCACCAGAGTGTAAAGCGCGTCTGTCGGAATTGCGATGACTTTGCCTGCCCGCACCGCCGCCGCCGCGCGCTCGATAACCTCCGGTTGTGGCTGTTCCTCATCGACCTCAACCAGATCCGTCGCCATCGCAAATCCTATCGGGGCCCGATCGCTTCCGCCACCTCGATCGCCATCTGATAGCGTCCAAAAGGCGCGCTGAGCTGCACGCCCTGCACCATATGCCGAACGCGCTCCACCATCTCGCGGGCGATCGCGACGCCCTCCGCGCGAGCCTTGTCCGCGTTATCCACCCCCCGCATCCTCTCCATGAAGGGTTCCGGCACGGGGACGCGAAGTTCGTTCACCATGAATTCCGCGTTGCGGTAGCTCGTGAGGGGCCAGATGCCCGCGATCACCGGGATCTTTAAATGCTCCGTATTCTTCAGAAAGGCTTCGAGCAAGTCCAGATCGAAGACCGGCTGCGTAACCACGTACTCCGCGCCGCCATGGATCTTGCGTTCAAAACGGCGGAGTTCCTCCTCCATGTTTAACGCGCCCGGATTCGCGCCGACTCCGATCAGCAGAGACGTCTGCGATCCGATGGGTGCGCCCCCGATATCGAGGCCGTGATTCAGGTTGTCGACAATGTGCACGAGGCCGATGGCGTCCACGTCGAACACGGCCGTGGCGTCGGGATAGGTCCCCATGCGCGGTGGATCGCCCGTGATGCAGATCAGGTTCCGGATTCCCGCGGCATGCGCGCCAAGCAATTCCGACTGGATTCCGAGAATGTTGCGATCGCGGCAGCAGAAGTGATTCACCGCCTCGATCCCGGCATCGCGCTGGATCAATTGGCAGGTGATTTGCGCGCTCAGACGCGCGCTGGCGCGCGGCCCGTCGGGAACGTTGATGCAATCGATGCCCGCTGCTGCGCAGAGCCGCGCGCCGGCAATCTCCTTCGATGCATCGACGCCGCGCGGAGGAAGGATCTCCACGAACGCGACGAACCTGCCGGCCGCAAGCTTCGCGCCGAGGTCCGATTTGAGGGCGACCGGAACCTTCTCCATCGCATGCGCTTTGGCCTTCGGCTCGCTCACCGTAACCTTTAACTCCCGCTGCCCGGGCTGAAGGGAGCGTGCCTCCGCACGAATCAGCTTGATGTGCTCCGGCGTGGTGCC
>SYKU01000372.1 GCA_005808865.1 Acidobacteriota bacterium | reverse complement strand
CAGAACTAATGCAACTAGACACTAGAAGGTCTGAAAATCAGGGCAAGAGTGAAGTTCCACCGATGCTTCAGCGGAACGGCTGCGGGTAACAGCAACGGGTGAGGCTTTGGTCGGAATCCTGGCGGCAATGGACCAGCCATGAGCGGAAGCGGGTTTCCGGGCGTATCAGGAGCCGGGCTGTGTTAACTTCAACTTATGGCGTTTGAGTCCGACAAGATAATGTTCGAGATTTACAAGGAAACCGAGTACACGGGCCGTTTCAAGGTGGTTTACTTCACGGAACTGGACGAGCACAACAAAGAGGCTGAGATCAACCACGCGATGATGGGCCAGCATTTCTACGACGGGTTCATCAAGGGCTTCCGCAAGGAAGAGGCGAAAGAGATCGTAGATGGCCTCCTCACGCGGCTGAATGATGGCGAGGCCGTGGAACCGAAGGAAGTGGAACGGGCGCTGGGCAGCCACCTGGCTTGAGGCGCCTTTGGAAATCCTGCGTCTCATCACACTCGACGATAGGGAAGCTCTCGGTTGCGCGAGCGCGTTTATCGATTCTCTATTCGGGGAACTGAACGGGGCGTCCATGTACCTGCGAAAGCTCGAAGGCCAGCGCAAGGGGGCCGCGTTCGCCTACGAGATGTCGCTCGACCGTCATCGTTATGGCGCGCTGATGGTCCTTGGCCGCTGGGGAGTGCTGACGCGAGGCTTCGAGCCGCACGTGGCGATGTTCCAGGACGCAGGGGAAAAAGTGCGTGCAGCGGAGAATATTCTGGCGCGGGCGAACGAGGTAATCGACGTATCGCCGGAGTACACGGACGAGGTTGTGGAGGCCTGTCTCGCGGCCTTTCGGTCGCTCAACCTGACGTTCGAGACGGAACGCAAGGCGGTGGAGCAGGCAGTGAAACTGGGGCCGATGCTTTCCGAAGAATACAAGCGGACGCGGCGGATCTTCCTTCAGGATCTAGCGGCGCGGTAGCTTCTGCCCGGGATCTTATTAGGTTCTCTCCACCGAATCCAATGGCGCCGCCCAAAGGGTAGCCGGATTCCTTGATTCACAGCCGCTCTATCCGCCGCGGCATCCAGAGAATTGGACTTCTGCTGGAACTCCTCCGTTTACTGCATCCAATGTGGGCAGGCCAAGCCCTCGTCTTTTCGGCGAGCCTGCTAACGCAGCCCAGTGATGTTGCCGCCGGCGTCTACATCCAAAGCGAACGCCTGAGGAGACTTTCCCAAGCCTGGCATGCGCATCATGTTTCCGGCGACAATGACGACCCAGCCCGCGCCCGCCGAGAGGATGGCGTCGGTGACCGTGAACGGCCAGCCCTCCGGCGCACCAAACAGTTTCGGGTTGTCCGTGAACGACGATTGAGTCTTGGCAATGCAGACCGGCAGATGGCCGAAGCCGATTCTGGTGAACCGATCCAGTTTGCTTCGTGCGGCCGGTTCCATGCAGACCGAACCTGCGCCGTAAATCTCGCGAGCCACCGTCTCCACCTTCCGCGATAAACTTTGCGACGAATCGTAGAGCGATTCCGGCCGGCCCGGGGCCGGCTGGGCGAGCAGCGAGATCACTATCTCACCAAGATTCAGCGCGCCCGCGCCGCCCTGGTTGAAGACGTCAATGATCGCACTTTCGACTCCATTAGCGCGGCAGAACGCACCGATTTCATTCAGCAGCGTTTCGTCATCGCCTGGAAAGCGGTTGATGGCAACAACAACCGGAACGCGGAATTTCTTTAGATTGCGAATGTGACGTTGAAGGTTACACATGCCCGCGCGGAGCGACGCGAGGTCGAACGGCCCCGCGGGATTGCCGGTTCCCTGCGTGCAGAGCGCGCGGGCGGAGGCGACCAGGACCGTCAGTGACGGTTCGATTCCGGCGGCGGGCATGACCAGGTCGAAGTATTTCTCCGCGCCCAGATCCGCGCCGAAACCGCATTCGTTCACTACGTAATCGGCAAGCCGTAAACCCATGCTTTGCGCCAGAACGCTTGATGTCCCGTGGGCGATGTTGGCGAAGGGCCCGGCGTGAACGATGGCGGGCGCTCCCTCGGTGGTTTGCACAAGGTTTGGCATGATGGCCTCGTTGAGCAGCACCATCATGGCTCCAGTCGCGTTGAGGCTTCGCGCCCGGATGACGTCTCCCTTCAGGTCGAGGCCAATAACGACTTCCGACAGGCGGCGCCGCAGATCTTCCCTTGACGAGGCCATCGCAAGAATAGCCATGATTTCGGATGCGGCTGTGATTACGAATCCGGTCTCGCGGGGGACCCCGTTCGCTTTGCCGCCAAGCCCTGCGATGACGTGCCGCAGCGAGCGGTCATTCATATCTATTGTCCGGGGCCACCAGATGTTGTCGACGTCAATCGCGAGGTCGTTGCCATGGTGAAGGTGGGAATCGACGATCGCCGCCAGCAGATTGTGCGCACTTGTGACCGCGTGGAAGTCGCCGTTGAAATGCAGGTTGATCATTTCAGCCGGGATAACCTGGGACTGCCCGCCGCCGGTGGCTCCGCCCTTCAGTCCGAAAACAGGACCGAGCGAAGGCTCCCGGAGAGTGACGGCCGCACTCTTTCCTAAACGGCACAGAGCCTGAGTCAGGCCAATAGAGACGACGGTCTTTCCCTCACCGTGGCTCGTGGGCGTAATGGCCGTCACCAGAATCAGTTTGCCACGGGCCGCGCCGCGCCCAAGCAAATCGAGACGCAGCTTGGCTGTATGGCGGCCGTAATATTCGAGGAATTCCTCGGGGATTTCCATCCTGTCGGCGATTCGCCGGATATGGAGCATCGTTGTGATCTAACCTTTCAGCGCAACCCTGAGGCGGCGCTCGAGGTAATCGACAAAGCGGGCCGTGGGGTCGAAGCCCACGACGTTTACGGCGTCCGTGACGAAATTCGAGAGGGCGTTGACGTCGTAGTAACAGATTTCACCGGTTCGGTCGTTGATCAGGTACTCGATCCCCCCGACGTCGAGCGAAGCCGCCTGCGCCAGCCGTAGCGCACCGTCTATCGCTTCTCGCGGAGGGTCGGCACGTTCGATTCGAAGTTGCTTCTTCGCGGGCGATTCGGCGGGACAGATACCGAAATCCTCGTGGGACGATCCGTTCGGCCCGTCTCCCGGAGCGGCGTCCTCCACACGGCAAATATCCGCCGGGCACAGGTTAAAACCCGACAGATCGGGGAAGATCCGGATCGCGTACAGAAATTCCCCGTCCAGGATTTCAACGCGAACAATCGACCCGCCGCGCGCGGGAAGGAATTCCTGAACGAGCCCCGTGCCGTCGATCCCGAGGTCGATGGCCGCGGCAGCCAGCTCAGCGGGCGAATCGTACCGCGTGATGCCCGCGCCGCTGCCCCCAATGTTCGGCTTCACGACCACGGGAAACGCCAGTCCCTCGGCCGCTTCGACCGCGCGCGAAGCGTGATTGATGACACGCGCTCTCGGGTACGCCACCTTCTCCCGGCGGAACAGATCGAGTTGCCTCGACTTCGAGATCTCAACTTCATAAGCACGGCTGCCGTTGATCACCGGTACGCCGTTTATTTCCAAATGAGTGAGGTAATCCTTCACGGTGAAAATTCCGTTGCCGTGACCGCGCTTCCACGCCGACGGGCTCATGCGGTTCACCGCGACGGCGGGGAGGCAGCGGTCCTCAGGGCCGAACATCAGCCGGGCGGCGTCGATTCGCCGGTACTCAATTCCTCGACGATCCAATTCGGCAAAAAGCAATTTGAACCATTCAGGATGTTCGTAGATGATTGCGAGCATATTGGAAAGTCTAGTACAACGGGCGTCCTTGCGATTTCTATCGTGGTTTTCCCGAGCTGGTGTCTCGTCTCTCTCGTCTTGCACCTCATTCAAATAGTTCTCGTGAATACCATCCGCTTCCGGCACATTTTTCCCGCACCTCCGGCTACCGATTGCCCTGACGCCGCCCAGCGGAGAGTGGCGGAATTCGCGGATCGCGGAATGCCGGGAGCCGCTAATCCTGCTCGAATGCTGAGACATGAGCTTGTGTCCCTTTGCGACGAACGGGCTGGACGCGTTGCGCGCGAGATCCAATGATGCGGCGGACGCCTGTCGATCGACGTCGAGTTCAGTCTCTTCGCCGGGGTCCGTTGTCCGAAGCTCATCAGGCCTCTCTGCTAAACTGAGAACTCGCCCCTCACAATGACCGAGCGTTTCCAGATCCTCGCCTACGCCGCGCGCATGTTCCATCTGATGGCGGTGCTGTCGAACCTCGCGGCTCGCATGCTCTGGCGCAGGTTCCGCGGGCGTCCCACGCAGGGTCCGCTGCTCGTCAGGCACGCGTTTGAAAAGCTCAGTGGCAGTTTTATCAAATTCGGCCAGATACTCTCGCTTCAGATCGACACGCTACCGCGCGAGTATTGCGACTCCCTGCTGTCGCTGCTCGATCGCGTTCCGCAATTCCCGGCCGAACAGGTCAAACAGGCCTTCGTCGAAACGTTCAAAGCGCCGCCGGAGGATCTCTACGCCGAGTTCGATTACCTCGCGATCGCCTCCGCCTCGATTGGCCAGGTGCATCGGGCCCGCCTGAAGGACGGTACGGCTGTCGCCGTCAAAGTTCAGCGGCCTGGCATTCAGCAGGTCTTCGAGCGCGACAATCTGCTGCTTCGCATCGGCGTTCGCGTCATCTTCTTTTTTCACATCCGAAGCTTCTACTTTATGCGGGACCCGGTTCGCGAGTTATCCACATGGACGGGAGACGAACTTGACTACCGCCGCGAAGCCTCCTACGCCAAACTTCTCGGCGACAACGCGGTACACACACCCTCCGAACGAATCCCCCGCATCTATTGGCATCTCACCTCTCAGCGTGTTCTCACGATGGATTTCCTCGAAGGGCCAAGTGTCGCCTCCTATCTGCGCATGGTGGAGAGCAACGAGGTGGAGACGCTGAACGGGCTTCGCGCGCGCGGCTTCGTGCCGTCGGTTTTCAGTTCGAACGTGATCTCGAATTTCCTGAGCGACGCGTTTCGCTTTGGCGTGTTTCACGCGGATCTGCACCCCGCGAACCTGCTGATCCTGCCTAACAACGTGGTGGGCTACGTCGATTTCGGTATTGTCGCCACGCTCACGCCGGAGGCGCGGCGCAAACAGATCGAACTCACGTTGGCCTACGCGAGCGGTAACGCCGACGCGATCTACGAAAGCTTCCTGAACATATGCATGGTGAGCCCGGGAGCGGACCTCGCCGGCATGCGAAGCCGTATCGAGCAACTCTGCGCCAAGTGGTATGAAGAGCCCGCGCTCGCCGGACGCGTGCGGTTTCGCGTGACCGTCACCAAGACGATGATGGACCTGCTCAGCATCTGTCAGAACTACGGCGTGCTGGTCGATCGCGAAATGATTAAATATATCCGGTCCACAATTCTTGCCGATGGCTTGGTGTCGCGCCTCGCGCCCGGCGTGGATTTAGCCCTTATTCTCCGCAACGTGGTCGAGGATTATCTAGCCGAGGAAGCTAAGCACAAGATTTTTTCGCGGGGCGGGGCGCTCTCGATTCTGGCCGATCTGTCCGTGTGGCTTCAGACCGGTCCGGCGGGCATGCTTCACGCAATCAGCCTGCTGGACCGCCGCCAGCTTCGAATCCGCGCGGGCATTACGTCAAGGCCCGATCGATCATCGGGCTTGCGCATGCGGGCGATCGCGGCGGCGTCCATTTGGGGACTGGGCATCCTCACTTTCACGGCGAGCGGCTTACCTTCAGGAAATCATTGGCAATTTCCTGCTATACTCGCAGGAGTTTTTCTGGCATTATGGACGGTGTGGTTGCTGCGCCTGTTGCAGCGGTTGTCATTCGAATGAGTTAAGGAGGAACGAAAAATGCAGGATGTGATTGCTTCGATGATGCGGTTTACGACAGCGGTAACGCTGTTTGGAATGCAGCAAGTTCAGAACGCGGTAGTATTCGCCTCGGATTCCCAGACTGCGATGAATAAGTTCAAGGATGCCTTGGACTCCCTCACGGATGTCGTCACAAAGCAGTTCGATTCGGCCAAGACCGCCACACTCGAAAGCATGCTTAAGGCGCAGAAGGAAATGGTGGATCGCGGCATGAGCGCCATGAACGTTCAGGCGCTCGACCCTCGTGAGATGATGCAGACCACTACCGATCTGATGCGTAAGACGACGGAGTCTTTCGCGGACATGGTAAAGAAGGCCACGGCAGACCCGAGGCCTAACGGCAACGCGGAGCCTAAGAGCGTCGCGGACTTAACCGCCCCCAAGGCATAATACGGATAGGCACGGCGGCGGGCGAGGCTTGCCCGCCTGAGGCGGTGGCAGTCGCTTTGGCCGGCAGCGCCGTCAGACCATTCTTTCCCGAAGGGCGTGGTTTGTGTTCCGCGCCCTACCCAGGATTTTCTATTGCAAGCCCGACCTAGTGTCTAGTTGCATTAGTTCTGGTACTACTGTATGTTGAGTCATGCGCCGAAAGTCCGCGAAATTTCAGCTCAGCGACGAAGAGATGAAGACTTTAGGGGGATGGACCCGCCAAGGCAAGACGGAGCACCGTTTGGTCGAGAGGGCGCGGATTGTTTTGCT
>SYKU01000371.1 GCA_005808865.1 Acidobacteriota bacterium | reverse complement strand
TTCGTCGAGGAGCAGCGCCTGAGGGTGGCCGAAAAGTGCCTGCGCAAGCAGGACCCGAACCTTGTGGCCTCCCTGGAGTTCGCCCATTTTCCGCTCGTGCATTTCGTCTGGAATGTCGAGCCCCGCGAGCAGCACGGCCGCGTCGCTTTCGGCCGTATAGCCTTCCTCGTCGCCGACGATGCCCTCAAGCTCTCCGAGGCGCATTCCGTCCTCGTCGGTCATTTCCGGCTTCGAGTAGATAATTTCCCGTTCCTCTAGCGCTTTCCAGAGCGGTTGGTTACCCATGACAACGGTGTCGATGACGCGGAAAGGATCGAAGGCGAACTGGTCCTGGCGCAGAACCCCGAGCTTCTTCGGACGGACGACTGCGCCTTTTTGAGGCTCCAGTTCACCGGTAAGAAGCCTCATGAAAGTGGACTTGCCGGCTCCGTTGGGGCCGGTAAGACCGTAGCGGCGTCCGGCGGGGAAGGCGGTAGACACGTCTTCGAACAGGACTTTGGCGCCGTAGCGCATGGAGACATTGCTGACTGAAATCACGGGGAACTCTGATTATACCGCGAAAGCACGCCACCGGGTTTGCTGCGTGCGCGTACGCCGAAGTCCTCTCCGGAGAATCTGGTATAGAATCGATAATCTGGAGTGACTATGAAAATACTCGGGTTTCTGATTCTATTCGCATCGATTCTCGCATCGCAAACCGCGAATCCGTTGACAGACGCGGTAACCGGCCGCTACAGAGGTATCAAGCAGAACCTGATTGAGTCAGCCGAAGTGATGCCGGAGGCATCCTACGCCTTTCGTCTCACGCCTCCTCAGCGCACTTACGCCGAGTGGATCGGCCATGTCGTGATCGGAAACTACAACTTCTGCTCCGTCATCAAAGGCGAGAAGGCTCCCGCTACGGAACACATCCACGCCATGACCGGTAAGGGCGCGCTCAGCAAGACGTTGCTCGAATCGTTTCAGTATTGCGATGCAGCCCTTCAAGGCATGACCGATCAGAAGGCGCTGGCCGCCGTCACGGTTGGGGATAAGAAGGTTTTCCCGGTGCAGGGCATGGTCAATCTGGTTTCGTCACACAACGAGCACTACGGAAATATCGTTGGATACCTCCGCAGTAAAGGGATTCTACCCCCTTCAACCGCGCGAGCCGCCAGGAAAAAGTAATGCGAATGCTTCGACGCGCCATCCTATTCGCTTGCGCCGCCGCGGCCGCCGCGCAAAGCCCCGCGCCGGAATTCCGCGCCGGAGTCGCCCTCGTCGAACTGACGCCCACGGTCTCCATGCCGATGTACGGCTACGCGAACCGGCGATGCGGACCGTCGAACGGAACACACGACCCGCTCTTCGCCAAAGTGCTCGTCTTGGAAGCGGGCGCGTCGCGCATGGCGATAGTCACGCTCGACCTGGGCTCGATTGTTTCGGACAACCTGCGCCGTGACGTTTCTGAAAAGCTTGGCATTCCTATTCTTCTTCTCGCAGCCTCGCATACTCACTCGGGGCCGTCTTATCTCGCTCCGGCGGGGACCGGCGCTGGACTCGCGCCCGGCGCTACATCCACGGAGTACCTGGCTGAGATTGAAGGCAGGATTTTCGCCGCCGTCAGGCAGGCTGCGGGGTCGATGTTCCCGGCGCGAATCGGCGTTGCGCGCGGATCGATCCGGCTCGGCTACAATCGCCTCCTTCCGCGCGATGATGGACGGTCCCGCGCCTTATTCGACAACCTTGAGCGCGTACCCTACGGTCCTGTCGATCCCGAATATACGCTGGTGCGGATTGAAGACGGCCGGGGAGCGGTGAAGGCGCTGATGGTCCACTATGCGGTCCACGCCGTTGTCATGGGTCCCACGAACTGTAAATTCTCCGCCGACTACCCTGGCGTAATGCAGTCGCTCGTCGAAGCCGGGATTCCGGGCGTCCAGGCGATGTTCGTACAGGGCGGTGCCGGCGACATCAACCCTCTGTTTCAAGCGCGGAAGGGCAACGACGCCGAGGACTTCGCGACGCTTCAGAAAATGGGTGAACTGCTGGCCGCGGACGTCCTGAAGACGGCGAAAAAGATGAATGCGGCGGCTCCGTCGAAGCCGTCGATTCAATCGGCGTCGCAGGTGCTGAAATTCGCCGATCGCTGGGAAAAGAACCAGAGCCTCGAAGTCGGTATCACGACCGTGCTTCTGAATGGCGAAATCGCAATCGCGGCTCTCCCGGGTGAACCACACCACAAGTTGCAGACGATGTGGAAGCAGCGGGCGGACGTCCCGCACGCGCTCTTCTACGGGTACACGTTCAGTTCGGGCGGGATGTGGCCGGGCTACATTCCGGACCTTCGGACGGCAGCCTATGGTGGATACGGCGCTGACGTGACGACGCGGGTCGAAGTTGGCGCCGGCGAGACGATCATGGAACGCCACCTGATTAATTTGTACGGTCTGCGCGGTATGTGGCACGACGCCCCAGGGAAACCCTGACGGGCGAAACTCTTGCAGGTGGCGGGCGTAGCCACTCGTTCCCGATCCGGTACACTGAATGCTCATGCAGAAGACGTTCGAAGCCGTGTATCGGGACGCGATACTCCCGATAAGGCGAAACGAATGAGAGAGAAGGTCTATCTGGAAACAACGATCGCGAGCTATTTGGCAGCGCGGCCGAGCCGCGACGTTGTTGTCTCGGCCCATCAAGAATTGACCTATGAGTGGTGGGAGACTCAGCGAGAGCGTTTCGATCTTTTCGTTTCCGACCTTGTCCTTCAGGAAGCGTCGAGGGGAGACGCTTCGGCGGCCGCGCGACGAACAGAATTATTGAAGGGCATCCCTGTGCTTCAGGCTGGCGATGAGGAGAACCAGATCGCCGGGCGTCTCATCCGAACGGGCTTGATTCCAAGACGCGCCACCGCGGATGCCCTCCACGTCGCTATCGCTACGGCTCACGGCCTTGAGCTCCTTCTGACGTGGAATTGCCGCCATATCGCGAATGCCGAGATCAGTAAACGCATGGAAACGCTACTGGGCGAACTGGGCTACCGCATGCCCACGCTTTGCACCCCGGAACAGTTGATGGGATCATGAGGACATGGAAGACCCAATTGTGGAAGAAGTCCGCCGGCTTCGCGACGAGTACGCGTCGCAGTTCAACTACGATTTGGACGCGATCTGCGCTGACCTTAAGCGAATCGCGAAGGAGAGCAAAGAGCCAAGGGTTTCGTTTGCGCCTCGCCGAATCAGCAAGCCTCCGGCTCCCGGCCCGATGGGGACCACGCGAACTGGTAGTCGGTAGCCATCCTGAAAACGCCCGCCATGAGGGCGAACTCACCATGGCGTTCAAGCAAGAGCCGCGTCGAGCACACAGAACCAACCCTGGTCGTTGGTGCCTGCGATCATCTGACGTCCTGAAGGATCGTTCGCGCACAACGGATTTCGATCGTCAAGCTTCTTGGCGTTTGGAAAGTTCGCGCGCCAATACTCCGCCTCGCGGTCCAGCCCCATCAAGCCCGACATCTCAAAGTGAACGATCCAAAGCGTCTCCCTCTTCGGTAGGCTCCACGCGGCCAGTACCTCCGGTCTCATGCTGGCGCCCGGGGGAGGATCGGTCTGGTTGAACCTTGACAGCAGCGTTGTGAAAATCAAATTCACTGCACGAGTGCCGCCTACCAGCGGGCCAGGGACTTGAACAATTGCTCCGGATTTCTCAGGGGACGATCCGGGCGGGCGAAGTTCGCAGTCGGGAAAATGCACCCAAACCCGCGCGACTAAATCCCGGAGCTTGCTCGGTTCGCTCAAGGGACTCGAAACGGCGGTCCGCCTCCCACGTTCCGGCAGGCATACGTTTGAGGTACTCGTTGGTGAAGGCGAGTCGCCACTTGCCGGACCCATGAAGGCTAATCTTGAACTCGCCTCCCTTCAACCGCGGCGCGAGGTACACGTCATTCCCAGACGTCCAAACACTCCAGACGTCCGAGCACCGGCCGTCTGAAGCCACGACTCGGAACCTGATCTTGTGGCCCTTGGCCGTTGCCCTACAGCTTGTCCAGACCCTCCGTCAGCTCCACATACGTCCCCCACGGGTCCGTGAAAAACGCCACCGCAATACCCAGCGCCGGAAGCTTCGTATACGGCCTGTCGAACTTCAAGCCGCCCGCTTCGAGCTTCTTGCAGAACGCTTCCAGGTTGCGGATCTCAAAACCGATGTGATCGAGCGACCGGCCCTTCGTGGGCACGTTCTTCTCGGTCTCCGCGGAGAAGCTGAGGTTCACGCCCGGGACGTCGGCGCACTCGAACGGCCCGCGCTTTCCGGGCACGCCGCCGAAGGTCTTCACGTACCACGCCTTCGTCGCGTCAACGGCCGGATTGTAGAAATGAATGTGATGGTGCGCGATCGGCTCTTTCATGGCGGGAACTTCGCTGATCTCGATCTTCACTTCGTCCGGTCCCATCACAAACGCCTGGTGGGTCTGAACGCCGGGATTAAACCAATATTCGCCCTTCGCCTGCGGCACCTCGGCGGCCGTGACGATACTCGCTCCCCGCGCCTTCGCCTTCGCCACCCATTCCTTCACGTTCGGAACCTGGAACCCAAGATGATTGACGACACTTCCCTTCGTACCGCCCGCGGGCTCGCCCTTCCGCGCCATCACAAGAACGCCGGGGAACTTGAAGACATCTGCCTGTCCAAGCTTCGCGACCTTCGCACCCATTACATCGACCCAGAATTTCTTCTGAGCGTCGGTGTCCTTCGAAAGCAGATGCAGATGGCCCATCGCCGCGCCCGCTTCGTTCGGCGGCGGAAGCTGCGCGGACAATCCGGCGGAGAGCAGAGCGGTGGCTGTCATAAGGTGCAACGTTCGCATGGAATTACCTCAATCGGATAGCGTAGCATGATAAAAGAATGCGCAAATGTCCTCTTCTCCTCTTGATGTTCGCTGCAGCCTGCACGAAACCTGACGGCGCCGCCGATGCTCTGGGGCGCATCACAGCGGAGGGATTGCTCGCGCACATCCGAGCCCTCTCTTCCGACGAATTCGAGGGCCGCGCCCCCGCCACCAAAGGCGAGGAACTCAGCGTCGACTACATCACGGCCGCCTTCAAGAAAGCCGGGCTGATGCCGGGGAATCCGGATGGAACGTTCGTTCAGAAGGTCCCGCTCGTGGGTCTCAGGTCCGCCTCGACGGTTTCGATGACCGCCGGCGGCAATCCGTTCAGTGTGTCGCTCAAGGACGACATGGTTGTGGTGTCGCGCCGCTTTTCGCCAAATGTAAAGGTGGAAAATTCCGACGTCGTGTTTGTCGGCTATGGTGTTGTAGCGCCGGAGTATGGCTGGGACGATTACAATGGCATCGACGTCAAAGGCAAGACCATCGTGATGCTGGTGAATGACCCCGCCGTGCCCGATCCGAACGATCCAGCCAGGCTCGATGAGAAGATGTTCAAGGGTCGCGCGATGACTTATTACGGGCGTTGGACGTATAAGTACGAAATCGCGAGCGAGAAGGGTGCGGCTGCTGCCATCATCGTTCACGAGACCGGTCCGGCGGGCTATCCCTTCGCCGTCGTGCAAGGATTTGGACAGGAGAATTTCGAGATCCAGCGTCCCGACAAGAACACCGCACGCGTCGCGGTTGAATCCTGGATCAGCTTCGAAAAAGCGACGGCGCTGTTCGCGGCCTCGGGACAGGACTTGGCGGCGCTCAAGAAAGCCGCGCTCGGCAGGGACTTTAAGCCAGTCGACCTGAAGGCGAAGGCGAGCTTTTCGGTCACCAACACGATGCGCGAGGTGTATTCGAAGAACGTTGTCGCGAAGCTCGAAGGGAGATCGAAGAAGGATGAGTACGTGGTGTACACCGCGCATTGGGATCATCTGGGCCGGGACGAGACTCTGAAGGGCGACCAGATTTCGAACGGCGCGATCGACAACGCGTCGGGCGTAGCGTGCCTGCTCGAACTGGCCAATGCGTTTTCGAAGTTGCCTTCGCCGCCGATGCGCTCAATTCTGTTTCTGGCGGTGACAGCCGAAGAGAAGGGACTGCTCGGGGCGAAGTATTACGCGGAGAATCCGCTGTACCCGCTGAAGAATACCGTGGCCGACATCAACATGGATGGCATGAATCAGTGGGGCCGCACGAAGGACATCGTGCTCGTAGGGCTCGGGAATTCGACGCTTGACGACGTCGTCGCGGCCGTCGCGGCCGAACAGGGGCGTACGGTGAAGCCGGACGCCGAACCCGAGAAAGGCTTCTTCTACCGTTCGGATCACTTCGAGTTCGCGAAACAGGGAGTCCCGGCGATTGACCCGGATTCCGGCACGGAGTTCATCGGCAAGCCGGCCGACTACAGCCAAAAGAAACGCGACGAGTACACGAACAAC
>SYKU01000370.1 GCA_005808865.1 Acidobacteriota bacterium | reverse complement strand
CGTTGATCCGATCCCCGAATTTTGCGGTAAACTCTTTCATGGCGTTCTCCTATCGATTGGATTCTTGTCGTCGAACAACAAACATCCTCTACGATAGTGGGAACGCCTTCATCTTTTGGTTGCGGCTATGCCGCGCTGTGTCTAGTCGGTTGTCACGAGTATTCATTGAGAAGTCCGCGAAATTTGAGATCAGCCGCGAAGAGAACCTTTAGGGGGTGGACCCGCCAATGCAAGGCGGAGCACCGTTTGGTCGACAGGGCACGGCCTGTTTTGCTTCCAATCAGGGCAAGACCAATCAGCAGATCGCACTCGAGTTGGATACCCGAACCGCGCGGGCTTCCAGGTGGAGGCAGCGTTTCGCGGCGGATCGACTGGCGGGTCTGGCCGACGCGGCATGGCCACGCCCGCTACGACAGGACCATGGATAGGAAGGCGCCGGCTCTTTTGGATGATCCGCCTCCGAGAAGCTATTCGCAATGGAACGGGAATAGCCTGGCGGAAGCTTCGTCGCTGGCGAACAGCCAGATGCTAACCCCGGATTTTCGATAAATTCAATAAGTTCAACAGTTCAACCAGAAAACGTATTGCGACTGGCTGTCATGTTGCGCTATCATTCAGCGGGACGGCGATGGGAAAAAAGACCGAAGCAAAACGCGACGCAGCAAACCGGCGGCTGGTGGAACTAGTAAGGGCCCAGCAGGAAAAGCGAGGGTTGCTCATCGTGTTCGAAGGGCCGGAGGCCTCCGGCAAGACAACACAGCGAAAACTGTTCAAGACCTGGCTCCAAAGCGAGGGGCACGACGTCGTGTCCACGAGTTGGAATTCTTCGCCGCTAATCAATCCGTTGATTCGGGCGCGCAAGATGGCGCATTCGTTGGGGCCGGAGGATTACTGCCTGCTGCACGCGGCCGATTTCCGGCAGAGGCTGGAACTGGAAATCCTGCCCGCTCTGTGGGCGGGCAAAACGGTGCTGGCCGACCGCTACCTGTTCACTGCCCTTGCCCGGGATGCCGCACGCGGACTCGATCTGGACTGGGTATTGAATGTCTACGCTCCTCTCTTCTGGCCTGACCTGGTGTTCTACTTCGAGCTCTCCGGCGAAACCTCCGAAAGACGCGTCGCGGCGACGAAAGAGCCGAAGTTCTACGAAGCGGGACAGGATGTCACCGATATCGAGGATCCGCTCGAGAGCTTCAGGTCGTTTATCGGACGCGTGATCCATGAGTACAAGGCGCTCGCACAGATCTTCCAGTTCGTCACTGTGGACGGCGAGAAATCGATCTACGATCAGCACCGCGCGATCCGCAAGCTCTATCTGGCCGGACAGAGACGTTCCTGGGAGGATTGGAACGTGGAAGCCGTGGCGGATTGGCTCGGTCCGAATCTACAGGTCCCCGAGGCTCACCTTGCCCAGTAAGACGAAGCGGCCCCGCGAGGAGCGGCTGAGCCAGATGCCGTCTGGGAAGGGAAAGAACCAAAAGGCAAATGCCAAGGAAAAGGGCGGGGAGAAGGTTAAGGACACGACCAAGGACAAGGCGGAACCTTCCACAACCGCCGGACGCCTCATCGCTATTGAAGGGACCAGGGGACCGGACGTAACGGAAGCCGCGGGGGAAGTCGTGAAGCGGTTGGGAAAGGCGAAAGTTTCTTCAGGCGCGAGCCGGTGGGACGCTTCGAACACGTTCTATGAAATGAAGCTGGGGAAGTCGAAAAACCTGAAGGTCTCACCGAGAGTGCTCCTGCTTTTGTACGCCACGGACCTGGTGTTTCGCTTGAAATGGGAGATTCAGCCGGCGATCGAACAGGGAATGACGGTTATCGCCGCTCCTTACGTGGAGACCGGCATCGCGTTCGGGCGTGCGGCGGGACTTCCGAGGAAATGGCTGACCGAGTTGTTCAGCTTCGCGCCGAAGGCCTCTGCCTGCTACCGCGTAAAGGAAAAGAAGAAAAAGGAAGCGTGGAAGGCAAAGCCGACAGACGGCTTTCTGGAGTTTGCAGGCGCGGCTCTTGCGGCGAGTTCCGCCGGATGGGATGCCGCCGAGTTGCGCTCGCGAATCATTGAGCAGATCGACGAACTGGAAGCAGCCAAGAAATGCAAGAAACTGGGCAAGAAGGTTTAACGGCGGAGGACCGGAATCAGTCGCGGATGATCGGCCGGTGAAACTGCCGGTCCTGGCCGCTGGCTAAAACCGCAACCTCTTGAGCCGGTGGGATGGAGATGGGCGGCGACGTTCGGCTTCGCATACACGGAACCGCGTGGCCCCGCGGGACGGCACGTCGGAATCCGGCTCGCACGATACAATGGCATTTCATGACGCGAACCGATCTCTTCCTGAAAATCGAACTGGAGCACGACGAGGACGAGTCGCCCGAGCGCCGTGGTCTGGAGATTTGCCGTCAAATAGCCAAGCTCTACGGCGTGCGCACGGCTGAGCTTTCGAGTTGCGTCACCAAGGCCGAGTGAGTGCGCTGGCAGAACCCATCGGTCATGCCCGCGATATAGTCGCAGATCACGCGGTGAGTGGCCCCGCCCGCCGCCAAAGTATCGTAAGGCTCCGGCAGGCGGTCCGGGTGGTTGAGGAAAAACTCGAACAGTTCCGCGATCATCGCCGTGGACCGCGCCCGTTCCTCAAGCAGAGGCGGCGACGAGTAGACTCTCTCGTAGAGAAACCGCTTCAACGCCGCGCTGGCTAAACCGGCTTCTGACGTGAAGGCCGCCAGGCGCACAGGATGCGCGCGAACGTCCTCCACGTCGCGGACTCCGGCAGCGCTTGCCTTCCGCGCCGTTCCTTCGATCAATCCGCCGACGAGAAAATCGATCAGATGACGCAGCGATTCGAGGAAGCGCTCGCGGGCCGATGCGCCGGGAAATTGCATCTCGACGGTATCAAGAATGGCCGCGTAAGCGGGAACCGCGTCCGCGATATCGGCGGACGTGAACAGCCCTCCGGAAAAGCCGTCGTCCAGGTCGCCCGCGTTGTAGGCGGCTTCGTCGGCGAGATCGATGAGTTGGGCTTCCAGCGGCGGGCGCAACCCTGGGAGATACTCACCTAGTTCCGGCGACCCGCCAGGCTCGATGTCGGCCGAGTGTTTGACGATGCCTTCGCGGACTTCAAACGTGAGATTCAGGCCCGGAAAACGGGCGTACCTCTGTTCGAAACTTTCGACGATTCTTAGAGCGTGCAGATTGTGCTCGAAACCCTCGCCGAAGCGACGCATCTGGCGGTCGAGTGCTTCTTCGCCCGAGTGCGCGAACGGGGGGTGCCCGATATCGTGGACCAGCGCCAGCGCTTCAGTCAGATCCTCGGCCAGGCCCAGGGCCGCGGCCGCAGTCCTTGAGATCTGAGAGACTTCAATGGTGTGTGTGAGGCGATTGCGAAAATGGTCGGAAAGACCGGGAGTGAAGACCTGCGTCTTGGCTTCGAGCCGTCTAAAGGCGCGAGCGTGGATGATGCGATCCCGATCGCGCTGGAATTCGCCCCGGTAAGGGTGGGAGGGTTCGGGGTAACGGCGTCCCCGGCTATGTTCCACCGGAAAACGAAGACCGCGAAGCACCTATTTTGGCGCCAGTTCTCCAAGAGCCGTCACGGCGTTCCGGCTAATGGAACTGCGCTCTTTGGCGAGCGGCTCAAGTAACTTCCTCGCTTCGCCTGGATTCGACTTCCCAAGTACCCGGGCTAACGAAATCGTAGCCTGTTCCTTCGACACCAGAATCGTCGGGTGGTCGGCCAGGTTTCGCAGGATCTTCTCCGCATCGGCGGCACGCCCGGCGTTGGCCTGCAATTCGGCGAGCGACAATTGCGCGAGCGAGGCATACTCCTTGCCGCCCGAATCGGCCACTTCCTTGAGCATCTTTTCGGCTTCCGCCGTCTTGCCCTGATCGAGAGTCAGAGTAGCCAGGTAAAAACGCGCGGCGACGCCTTCCGTGGAACCGGCATGCTTGGAAGCCAGGTTCGTAAACGACTTGACAGCCTCTTTGTCGCGCGCATCCTGTGTGGGGAAACTCGGCCCACCGGACTGCAGCGCGCCGACTGGCGTCTCAAGAACCTGCACCGCCTCACCGAGAGCCTGCATCCTGGCCGTTCGCTGGCCCGACATATAAAGGTAAGCGGCGAGGGCGGCAGCGGCTACGGCGCCTCCAACCCCGGCGTACCGCGCGATCTGAGTCTTGTGATGGGCGACGTAGTCTACGGTGTGCTCGACTTCCATCGCGAAATGGTCGGATTTTAATTCTTTTCTGCTGATCTTTGCCACGAAAACCTCAGTGCAAGAAGTTACTCTCGATGATACCATGACTCCTTCCACCGGCCGGGCTTAGTCAGGCCCGTGAGCGGCGAGTGTCAAGCAGTTTGAGACACCTGGCATGGGAATTTAGTGACTATTCTCCTCTGTCTTTAGGTCGGTCTTGACCGGTTTGCTGATCCACACCTCCGATGGCAAGGGGAAGGGTTTGGGCGGTCGCCGGACGAAACGGTCGGGGTGCGCCTACTGCCGTAACGCTTTTTCTCGGCCTTTATCTCACCACGCTCGCGAAGGCCGGGGCCGACGCACAGAACCGAATCTTCCCGCTCGGGATTGGCGTAGACGCGCGGGCTTACTGGGGTTACCTTGTCGCGCTTTCGGTGGCGCTCCAGGTGCTGGTTCTTCCCTTCATCGGCGCTCTCGCCGATTACACCGGACGCAAGCGCCTTCTCGTCGCGGCGTTCGCCTATCCGGGCGCAATCGCCACGATGGCCATGTTCAACCTGCAAGGCCGGGACGACAGGGCCGGAGGCGCGCTTTTTCTGCTCGCGAACGTTGCTTTCGGCGCTTCGATCGCCGTTTACAACTCGTTTCGTCCGGACATCTCCAGCGTCGAAGATCGCGACCGGGTCTCGTCGAAGGGATGGGGAATCGGGCACCTCCGCGGCGGAAGCCTCCTTGTCTTGAATCTATTGCTCTACCGGTACGCTCAGGCGCTCCATCTGGACGAGGGCACGGCAGTACGCATCAGCCTCGGCTCGGCTGGAGTTTGGTGGGCCGTGTTCACCGTCATTCCCCTCCGCGCGCTTCGCGACCGCCCCTCCCGGCTTACGATGGCCCCGGGACAAAGGCTGCTTTCCGCGGCTTTCAACAGATCTTCCACACGTTGCGCGAACTCCCCAAGTTCCCTCAGACGCTGACGTTTCTGATCGCCTATCTCCTCTACAACGACGCCATTCAGACCGTGATCGCGTTCGCTTCGCAGTTCGGCAACGACGGGCTGAAGATTCCGCTTTCCACGCTGACGCTTCTCATCCTGATGGTTCAGTTCGTCGCCTTCTTCGGCGCGCTTGGCTTTGGATACATCGCGAAATGGATAGGTGCGCGGAACGCTGTGTTGGCGTCGCTTGCCATCTGGACCGGAGTGATTCTTTGCATGTACTTTTCGGTGAAGACGGCGCCTGAGTTTTTCGTGATGGTAGCCGTGGTTGGCCTCGTGCCGGGGGGAAGCCGGGCGCTGAGCCCGGTCGCTGTTTTCTCTGATGATCCCGAAAGGCCGCGAGGCCGAATACTTCAGCCTTTACGAAATCGGCGACAAGGGCACGAGTTGGTTCTGCCCGCTGCTGTTCGGTCTGGCGCTCCAGTATACGGGCAGCTACCGGCTCGCGATCCTGTCGCTCCTGGTATTCTTCGCCGCCGGAATGGCGGTGCTGAGGCGGGTGGACGTCAAGGCGGGCGCGCGGGACGCGGAGGAGGCAGGCTGATCGAGGCGGGTAGGGCACGCCCCAAGGCGCCGCGCGCTGAGGTGCAAATTCCATAACCCCACGCGGCGCGGCCTTGGGGCGGCCGCTAACGGATAGTTACAGTGTTACTCGGCCCGGCTCCGGGATCGCTTCGCCAGCAAGCCCATCGCGGCCAGACCGATCCCTAGCAACGCCGAGGCGGCGGGCTCGGGAACGGCCGAGGGAGAGAACTGCGTCAGCACGCGAACGTAGTCTCCGGGATTGCCGGCGCTCGTATCGAACAAGATCTGGCGTACTCCGCTGATCGTCACCGAATCGCCCCCTTCGAGACCTCTATTACTCGGATTCAAGTAGTTGACGCCAGTGTTGGCGAGGAAATCGCTAGCCAGAAGATTGCCCGTGCTTGAAATAATCGCCAGAACGTCGGAGTCGAAATCAACGGTGCCTACCATGGTTCTCGATTGACTCGGATCGAAGAAGATGTAATGGCTTGCCACCGTTGTCCCCAGTGCGAGAGGACTTACCCCGACATTTACGTTCAGCGGACCGGGCAGGACGATGTTTTGATCCTCGTCGAAGCCGTACAAATTGTTGTTCTGAAAGTTGTTGGAACCGACGCTGTTCGGCGGACCGAACGGGTTCGCGAGCGGCGGAAACAGCTTAATGAAGATACCTCCGCCCGTAAACGCGGTTCCACCGGTAACGCTTCCTCCGATGATCGTCGCCCCGGCCTGGGTAACGGCCAGAAGCGTGAAAGCTGCCACTACTGCCACTCTTGCTTGAGTTTTTCTCATGTTGTGTGTTTTCCTGTCCAATCTCCGTTTCGTACTGGTACTAAATTAACACAAGTAATCTAGCAGTACAATAGTAATCTAGTGTCTAGTTGCATTAGTTATGGTACTACTGTATGTTGAGTCATGCGCCGAAAGTCCGCGAAATTTCAGCTCAGCGACGAAGAGATGAAGACTTTAGGGGGATGGACCCGCCAAGGCAAGACGGAGCACCGTTTGGTCGAGAGGGCGCGGATTGTTTTGCT
>SYKU01000369.1 GCA_005808865.1 Acidobacteriota bacterium | reverse complement strand
CCGCAAACCGCCGCCCCAACTGCTCCACATCCTCGCGATGACTTGCCGATTCCTGTGCCATGCTGCGTGTGCCTCCCGCCCTCGACACAAACTATCAGCCAAGCTCAACCGCAGTCACGCATGCTTACCGGAAACTCACGGAGAACGAGGAGAAAGGCAAGAAGTTCCACCGCATCGAGCGCTCCTATGGAACCTTTGTTCGTACCTTCACGCTCCCGGAAGACGTGTCCGAAGAACAACTGAAAGCCGAGTTCAAGGACGGAATGCTGTTTGTGCACCTGCCGAAGACCGAGAAGTCGAAGCCAAAAGTGATCGACGTAGCCGTGAACTGAGTGTTCGCTGGCGGTCGGCTCTTCGGCTCCGGCAGGCTCCAGGGTGCGCCCTGCTCCGCAATGGGGCTCGCGCCGCGCGATGATGTCTTTCTGTCGCGGCGCGAGCCCCGCGCATTCTAAGCTACTGCGCCACCGCCAGCAGGGCGCCCCAGTGGAACCCGGCGCCGAAGGCCGCCAGTACAATTGGCGTGCCCGGTCGCGGCGGACGCGTTGCGCAGTACTCTTCGGCGGCAATCAACATCGAAGCCGAGGACGTGTTCCCGTATCTCGCGATGTTGCTGAAGAACCGTTCCGGCGGAACTTCAAGCGCCTGCGCCACGCGTACGATAAGGTTCTGGTTTGCCTGGTGCATAAGGAAAACTCCGACCTCGGCGGCTGTCCTGCCGTTCCGCTCCAAGAGCGCTCCGATTGCCCGCGGAATCTTTCGCGAGGCTTGCAGGATCACGGAGCGGCCGTTCATTTCCAGTGGTCCGCCGAATCCGAGCCGCAGATCTTCCGCGTACGCGCCATCGGTCGAAACGGCGGAGTCGACAACTTCGCCTATTGCGCCGGCCGAATCGGCCGACACAAGACACGCGCCCGCTCCATCGCCAAACAGGATCGCCGTTGACCGGTCAACCGGTTCCCGGAGAATCACGCTCGACATCTTCTCCGCCGCTACCACGAGGATGTTGCCGTACTGAGGGGCGAGCCGGCGTGCGAGGTCCAGCGCAAACAGGGAGCCGGCGCTCGCCATGGGAAGGTCGATCGCAGGTGTCGAGTCGTGTCCGAGACGGTGGGCCACAGTTGCGGCAGGCCCTGGGAAGCGCCTTTCGGCCGATCCTCCAGCGAAAACAATGAGGCCGAGTTCGGTCACCGGCATCGCGCCCAGACAGCGGAGCGCGGCTTCGACGGCCATATCCGCGACCGATTCCCGCTCGCCCGCCCAACGGCGCTCCTCGATACCCGATACCTGCTGAATCCACGCCGCCTCGCACCCGGCGAGCTTGCCTATTTCGTCATTAGTGACCACGCGCGCGGGCAGATACACGCCGAAGCGTTTCAGATATGCGGTCACGCCCTGCTTTCCAAATAGGCGTCGATCCGGGTGATCGAATCGAACTTACGCGGATTGAGATCGGAGTCGGGAATCTTGATCCCGAAACCCAGTTCGAGCGCCGCAATCAGGTCCGGAAGCGCGAAGGAATCGAGCAGGCCCGATTCAAACAGCGACTCGTCCGGATCCGCGGGCGCTTTCTTTCCGGATACCTTGCTAATGAGTTCAGCGATCTTTGTCTGTGTGTCCATTATCGGCCTGTTTGGGTTCGACGGGAATCTGTAACTGCGACCGCAGAGCGGTGTAGGTTTCGTATTGCGTCATCAGATCGCGAAAAAAAATGTAGCCCATGCGGCGATAGCCGGGTCCCGTGAAATGAACGTGATCGTACTGGGCCAGGCCAGAGAGCGTCCACTCTTTCATCGATCCCTTTCCACCCATCTTCTCTCGCGTGTCCCAGAAGGCGCAGCCGTTGGCTATAGCGGCTTGGCGTTGAGCTTCGACGATGGCGTCCATGCGGTCGAACGGAAGCCACTTACCCTTGGTGCGGTACTGGCGGTCGGGCGGGCCGAGGACCAGAATCGTGGCCGCGGGCAACGCGGCGCGGAACCGGCCGATAAGCGTGGAGAACATCTCGCGGTAGTTTTCGAGATTCCAGTCCTTGTTACTGGCTTCGTTCGTGCCGTAGGCGAGCACGACGAGCGCCGGTGCGCGCCGCGCCAGATTGCTGGCTAGGGTCTCCTCATCCCACCGGAACACAATGGAAGCGGACGCTCCATTGATACCCATCGGCTCATAGGTGACGCCCTTGTCTTTCTCCGCTACCCAGCCGAATAGTCGTACGGGTGCCCGTTCGAGCGTGGTCAACTCCAGCCTGTGAGTGCCAGCTTCCGCCGGCTTGTAGCGAAAGTAGGCGGGGCCCAGTTCGCCGTCGGTCGAAATCCTGTCCACATCCACGCCGTTGTCCGTCAGTCGCAAAGTTCCGCCGCCGGGTTGCCGCAGATAAAAAAGCTCCACATTCTCAGCTTCGGCTTCGAGAAACACCGATTCGCGGGGCCGCCGTGTAGAGACGCTGACGCCGCCGAGTCCATAGCGTCCGTCGCCCTGCCGTCCGAACAGGCCGTCCGAATACCACCCAAGGGTTCCGCCGGCGCGTACGCCGATATGCCGGTAGCTGCGCCAGGGACGCCCGGCGAGTGAATAGCCGCTGCCTCCGTCGCCGAACTGTCCCTGGAGGAGAGCGCGGATGGCGCCGGTCCATTCATCGGCGGCGGTGTGGGAGTCGCCGTAGTGGATGATGCGGACTGGCCCCTCCGCTTCACCGTGACTGTGCCTGTACAACTGTTCGAAGAACGGTACAAGGGCGGCGGGATTCTCGATCGAAAGTTCCGCGGCGCGGGCGAGCGAATTTTCGACGGCGTCAAGCGCCTCGGCCCTCGCTTTTGCGCTTACAGGAGGAGCTTTCGGAGGGGCTTTTCGTCTTTTCTTTGACTTGGACGAGGTCTTAGGCGGCGTCTTTGCTGCTGTCTTCTTCGCGGCGGGCGCAGCTTCGGCAGCCCAGCGGGGAAATACGACGAGTGCAACCAGCAGCGCCACGAATGCCAGGGTCGAAAAGCCTTTGCACAGGGACCCTCCACCGGGCTGCGAATTCGGCGGGCAGTAAAACACGCTCGTCTGCTCCGCGGCACTCCGCTCGTTTTTCATGAAAGTTCACGGGCCGTCCCGGTCCTCCGGAACGGATGTCGGGAATCGACCGTCTGCCCCGTTGCATCCCTGCGGCGCTTCATCGCTTGTGCCGCTCCGTCGTTTTCAAGCCGGCTCGCATGTTGCGGATCTTGTGCCTGTTATAACCGTCGAAGAGCGCCTGATGCAACAGCCCGCCTACCAGTTTAGCGCCGGCGGGCATGGGATGCGTAAAATCCGCGCCAACCAGACGCGGCTCGGCCTCATACCATCGTCCCATCGTCCCGGCGCCTCCCATGGCCTGATACGTATTGAAGAAAGCGACGCGAGTCTCGGCCGCGATTCTCTCCTGAATGTGAACAAGCCGCGTGATCGCCGGGTTCGTGGTAACGTCCCCCGAGGCGTCACGCTGTCCGCGGTCCATCGGACTCATGACCAGGATGGAGGTTGCGGGCAAGCTGGCGCGTACGCGGCGGATAATCTCCTTAAGCTCCTTCTCGTAGGACTGCTCGATGAACTTCGCGTAGACGCTTTCGTTCGTTCCATAGTTGATGATGATCAGGTCCGGCTGCCGGTGGCGGAGTTGCTCGGCCCAGTGCTTCTCTTGAAACATGCGAGACGGAACCGAGACGTAGGCGCCGTTGAGACCGAGGCTGTCGTAGACTACGCCCGGGCCCGGCTTCGACAAGGTCACGCCGAAGAGGCGGACTGTTCCCCCTCCGGTCGAGCGTACCTCAATGTCGCGCGTTCCGGGCGGCAGTTGAAACGACGCGAAACCGGAGGCGGTGGAATCGGCTGATGTGCTTACGTCCCCCAACTTCGTTTCGCCCGCAAACACGGAGAAGTTACCGCCACCGCGCGTTTTAAGAAAGTAAACTTCGACGGATGTGTGATCCGGGTCGCGGAGGCGAAAATGCGTGGATGCGCCGCCCGGGCTGTAGAAGGAGACGCCGCCCAGCCCGAACATTCCGTCGCGCACTTGTGACTGAGTCGCGGGGTCGATACGCCACCCGCGCGCGTTGAGGCTGACGCCTCGGTGCTCGTACCAGGCCCAGGGTTTTGCGATCAGGCTAAACCCGTGGCCACCGTCGCCGTATCGCTGCTGGAGCAAGACGCGCGCATCTCCTGTAATCATGTCGGCTGTAGTGGGGGAGTCGCCATAGTGCACGATTCTCGTCAGCGCTCCCGGTTGCTTTCGCTCGGTACGTTCGAGAGCCTCAAAGAAGTGGTCGAGCGCGTTGTTTGCGTCGTTGACCGGAAACACTCGATAGTGCGATGCATCCACGTCCGGCCGCAGACGAAGTTGCTCGTCGGCCAAAGGCGAGAGAGATGTCTTGCGGGGAATGAAATCGAGCACCGCGAGGGTGTTTCGCCACTGAAGCAGTTGATAGTCCTTCAACGGCGGCAGCACGTTAGGCACGGCGGCGATCGCGAGGAACGTCAGAATTGCGAGAGCCGGCTTCGGCGGAAACGGCGGCATCGCTACTTCAGACGTTGTTCAAAGAGCCACTTGGGGAGATCGGGTTCGGCGTACGCTTTGTCCCACGAGTTGTGCCCTACGCCCGGGTATTCCGTGTAGCGAACGTTGCCCCCCGCGGCCTTAAGCGCTGCTTCCATCTTCTGCGATTCCGTGACGGGCACAGTGGGATCGGCAGCGCCGTGAAAAATCCAGGCCGGCGTTTTCCCGATTTTCGCCGCAGTGTCAGCGTACGGATCACCCGTGGCCCGCTCCCGCCGCCGCACAACGCCCCCGCAGATGGGAACCACAGCGGCAAAGTGTCCGGATCGTTTCGCGGCGAAGGCGAAGGTGCCGAATCCGCCCATCGAGAGTCCGGTGAGATAGACGCGTTTCGCGTCTCCGCGAAATTCCTTCATGGATTTCGCAAGGGCGGCGAATACCTGCGCTTCCATTTCGGGGTCGGTCCACCACGTATCCTTTCGGCATTGCGGCATCACGACCATAGCGGGAAAGCGATCCGCATGAAAACGAATACCGCGGCCGAGCCCGACCTGAGTCTGCGCAAGGCCATCGTTTCCTCGCTCGCCCGCTCCGTGAAGGAAGAGGATAACAGGCCACGCTCTGCTCTTGGTCCAGTCCGCGGGAACATAGACCTGATAGCGGTATTCGACGTTATTCACCCTGATCGCGCGGTTGAGGAAGCCCGTTTCACGGGGCGCAGCGAACAACGCCGGGGCCAGCAGGAGCGCAAGGAGGTTTCGCATCGCGCTTTTGATTATGGCAAAAATCGGGCCTGAGTGTTACGATGGCGTAAACCGAATGCCGTCCGGCGCTCGCATACAGGAACCGTCTGAAATCCCCGAGAAGCTCTTCTTCCGCATCCGGGAGGTAAGCGAACTGCTTGGCCTCGAGCAGCACGTCCTCCGCTACTGGGAATCCGAGTTCCCGGCACTCGCGCCAAAGAAGACCTCGGGCGGGCACCGGCTCTACCGGCGCAAGGACGTGGAACTGTTCCTAAAGATCAAAGGTTTACTCTACGGTCAGAAGTTCACGATCGAGGGGGCAAGGAAGGCTCTCCTCACGGCCATGCGCGAACCGCAAGTAGAACAAGGGGAATTGTTCCGCGCGGACCCGCTGCCAGAGATTCGGAGGGAATTGTCCGAAATTCTCGCGCTGCTGGATTAAGACCGGCCGCGCGACAGGGGTCTCCGCCGAGCGAAGCCCGCGGGAAGCGCAATTGCCGCAATTGATACGGTGCCGGGTTCGGGCACCGATGGGGTGGCGGCAACGCTTGTGAAAACAAAGGCGAGGTCTTTATACCCGGCGGTCCCTTCCGGGAGATCATGGAGATCTTCGAATTCGACGGCACCCCGTTTACTTCACCGGTATCAGACCGTCCGCTGCCCAGCCGCTGACCCTGGCGTGCATCAGGCCATCAGGATGCGGGAACCTGTTCGTTCTTCCAGATTTCTCCCGTGTCGTTCACCAGGATTCCGAAAATCAATTGTCTTCCGGAAGTAAAATTCCCCACCAATACGGAGTTACTGCTGTCGCGTATGGTTGTTAGAAAGGTTCCCGGAGACGAAGGGTGAATACAGATGAAGGTCGTTCGAATAACCAGCGGTGGGCCCTGCAAAGTAGGCGTAAGTATCGCCGCCTGCGGAAACAAACAGGTCGCCGGCCGTGGATGGAGAACCAAACAGGCCTGCACACGCCACGCTGGCGGTCGACAACACGAGAAAACTGCTACGGAATTTCGTTTGATCGTCCGGATTTTACCCGGAACCGGCTGAACTACACGCTGCGGTCTGAGGCGTAGCCTCGTCAGGCTTTTCTTGACCTGCGCCGATGCAACGCCAGCCCCAGCGCAATCCCCACCAGCACGAATGTTCCTGGCTCCGGCACCGGCTGAAACGAGCTTGCGAAAACCGTTCCGCTCGCGCTCGTGTAGTATACGTCAGGAGTGAGGATCTTCATGGCGAACAGCCCCGTGTTTTTGGCGTCGGCGGCCGCGTAGGCGTCTTGAGGGCCGATGTTGACCTGCAGGTCAGCGCCGATGAGGAGATCCGACCCAACCGTAGTGTTGTAGGTTCCTGAAGCTAACGCGGCTAGTGGGATACCGAAGGCATCGTAGACAAAGAGATCATTGATCGCACCGAGGCCGTCCAGATAAGCCCATGCATTCGAGCCAATAACAACGGGTCCATTGGGTATCGTGGTGACGAGGGCGGTGAGCTGCAGCGCGAAAAATATCGTTGCTGGAGCGCCATTGGGAAGTACCGGCGAAGAAATGTGAATGGTGTCTCGCCACTCGGCGTTAGTCCGAGCTTGCGGTAGAAGGAGCGCATGCGACGAATAACCGGTAGCCAAGGCTCTCAGCGTGCCAAAATCCGCCGATCCCTCGGTGTACGCCGTCTGGAATTGGAGACCAACTCCGTTCGGGCTCGGCCCGGCTTTACCGGAGCTCGGCCCGTGCACTTCACCGCTGTCAAACAGTTCCGCGACTGCGTCGACATAGGTAAATCCGGACGTCCTCGTAAACGACACCGCCGCTGCGGAAAGAGTCGCCGCGGCCGCCATGAGGAGGAAACCACCTCGGCAAGCAGTCCTCCCAAGCAACCTTGTATTCACACTATCCTCCGTTTGTTTTATCGCAGATTTCCATTTTGGAACGCGGCGCATGACGAGTATACATCGAGTCCAGCAACGCCGCAAGGAGTGCGAGAAACTCCCGGAACTCCCGGCTCCTCCCGCTTTGGTGTAGAAGGCAGATTCCTGCCGGAGAACTCTGATCAGAAAAAGGCAGGAGGAAGAGATTGAGGACGCCGCGACGGGAGCTGACGCTCCGCGGAATCCTGGACGTTGATTCCCCGGGCGGGAAATCCTAACCGGGCGGACGGATCATGGCGAAATGGCGGCTTCGGTCAAGTCTTGGCAGATTACCGCCTCTATCAGCTTCGCAAAGAGATCTTTGGAGTTGTCTTTACGGAACGGTGGTTTAACGTTGAGACACAGTAAGGCGTGAAACAGAAGGTCGAGGAATCGGGATGCGCCCGCTATCTTAGGAGTGTTGAGCCTGCCCAAGCGTGCCCCAAAAAAGAATTATGGAAGCCGGAAGAGGCAGATCGGTCGGCGGAGAATGTTAGCGCCTCCACGGCGATGCGTGAACCGCAAGTAGAACAAAGGGAGATTGTTCCGCTCGGACCCGCTGCCAGCGATTCGGAGGGAATTGTCCGAAATTCCCGCACTGCTGGACTAGGACCGGCCGCGCGACAGGGGTCTCCGCAGAGCGAAGCCCGCGAGAAGCGCAATTGCCGCAATTGATATGGTGCCGGGTTCGGGCACCGATGGGGTGGCGGCAACGCTTGCGAAAACAAAGGCGAGATCGTTATACCCGGCGGCCCCTTCCGGGAGACCATCGAGATCTTCGAATTCGACGTACACCCCGTCTACCGGTATCAGACCGTCCGCTGCCCAGCCGCTGACCCTGGCGTGCACCAGGCCATCCGGGTTGCGGGAACCAGGTCCGTTCTTCCAGGTCTCTCCCGTGTCGTTCACAAAGATTCCGAAAATCAATTCCGTTCCGGGAGTAAAATTCCCCACAAATACGGAGTCACCTGCTGTCGCGGCATGGTTGTTAAAAAGGATCCCGGAGACGAAGGGTGAATACAGATGCAGGTCGTTCGAATAACCAGCGGTGGACCCGACAAAGTAGGCGTAAGTATCGCCACCTGCGGAAATAAACACGTCGCCGGCCGTGGATGGCGAACCAAACGGGCCCGCACACGCCGCGCTAGCGGTCAACAACACGAGAAAAGTGCTACGGAACTTCATATTGATCGTCCTGTCACTCGGGTTTCAGTCCGGGTATTTCGTATTCTCTGCCTTAGCTTAAAGGTATTTCTCCACGCAGTCAAGGTTTAAGGTGTTGGGTGTGTTGGGTCCGGTACTATATGTACTGTAGTCCGCAAGGTTCAGTCTTTGTGTGCCTCGATTGCCGTCGGGCTACATCTGCTCCCTCACGATTACGGAATAGATCCTGTCTAGATCTTCGTCGGAGTAGTATTCAATTTCGATGCGGCCACCGCGTTTGGACTTCGCCAGGATCTTAACTTTTGTCCCGAGGGCGCGTTCGAGTTCCTGGATGGCAGCTTTGACGTTAGGGTCGATTCGTTCCTTATCGGCGGCTTCCGGGTCTCGGGTTTGGGTTAATTTTTGCGTCCAGCGCTCGACTTCCCGGACGGAAAGGCCCTGTGCTACTGTTTTTTCGGCGACTTTTCGCTGTAATTCAACCGATGGCAGGGACAGGAGGCAGCGGGCGTGACTGCCGGAGAGCCGCCGTTCCGCCACCAACTGCTGAAGATCCTCGGGCAATTGTAGAAGCCGGAGGAGATTCGTAATCGTTGTCCGGTCCTTGCCTGTGTGGCGTCCCATCGTCTCGACAGTCATGGCAAGTTGAGACATTAGCTCGGCATACGCCATGGCGGTTTCAATGGGATTGAGGTCCTCACGCTGTATATTCTCGATTAGCGTGATTTCAAGGAGCCGGTTTTCGGGGATCTCCTGGACAATGGCTGGAACAGATTCGAGTCCTGCGAGCCTGGAGGCGCGCCAGCGACGTTCACCGGCCACCAACTGGTAGCGGCCACCGATCTGCCGGAGCACAAGCGGTTGTATAACGCCGTTGGCTCGAATGGACTGGGCGAGTTCTTCGAGGCGATCGGGCTGGAAGACGCGCCGCGGCTGGAGGGGGTTCGGATCAATGGAGTCGATAGGGACGTTTATGTAGCCGTCGGTGACGGCCGGAGCGTTTTGCAGAGGTTTTGTTACTTCCGCAGTGGCGCGTCCTGGGAGGAGCGATGAAATTCCCTTACCCAGCGCTCTTCGCGGATTTGCGGGCAGCTTGGTCATTTCTTAAGAGTTCCTTCGCCAGTTTGATGTAACTTTCCGCCCCGCGGGACCGGATGTCGTAGCTGAGTATTGACTTCCCGTAGCTAGGGGCCTCGGCAAGCCGCACGCTGCGCGGAATGACGGTCTTGAATACTTCGTCACCAAAAAACTCCTTTAAGTCCTGGGCTACCTGGCGGGTAAGATTCGTCCGGTCGTCGTACATCGTGAGGAGAATGCCTTCGATCCCCAGGGGATGGTGGAACGAGTCTCGAATGCGATCGATCGTATCCATGAGTTCCGAGACGCCTTCGAGTGCGAAGAATTCGCACTGAATGGGAACGAGCACGGAGTTCGCCGCCATAAGCGCGTTGAGCGTCAGCAAGTCCAGGGCGGGCGGGCAGTCAATAAGGATGTAATCGTAGCGGTCAACGACAGACGCGACCTGCTTTCTGAGGGAGAGTTCGCGTTCGGGAACGTCGACAAGCTCGATATTTGCGCCAACCAGGTTTTTGTCCGCCGGTACCAGATCAAGGCCGTCGAACTCGGTTCTAACGATGACTTCCGCGATGGGGGCGCCCTGAAGAAGAACCTCGTAAATACTTTGGGTGTCAGGGGATTTGGCCACTCCAAGGCCGGAAGTTGAATTTCCTTGGGGATCGGAGTCGATCAACAGCACTTTCAGATCGTTGGCGGCGAGCGATGCTGAAAGGTTAATGGCGGTTGTGGTCTTCCCCACGCCACCTTTTTGGTTGGTAACTGCAATGACCTTGGCCAAGTCCGTATCCTAGCACGGATTCTTGACCACCGTGCAGGTTCTTGTTTCACGTGAAACGCGCGGTTGAACGGGAGCCGGATTCTAGCTCGGATTATTGTTTCACGTGGAACATCCACAGGAAACGCTGCCTTCCCCACGGCAACTTGATGCCCTCAGGGTTCAGACTGGATTGGAAGTGTCTTCCTGGTAGGTCGAGGGAGGGCGTAGCGCCCACCCTCGAAGCGGCATTGAACTCGGCGCCAGTTGCCTCACCGGACAACAACGCGACCGACGTCACCAAACGGCCAAGAATCCAGGAAATGTCCTTCCATCGAACGGCCCGGGCAACGCCCCAGTCGAATGAACCGTCTACGTCTTCTGCCCTTTTCGCCAAAACACGGACGTTCGCCAGGTCCCGCGTCGCCTCTTTGAGGAAAACCGCTTTCCGTTGATGGGATTCGATCAGGGTGACCTGACAATCGGGGCGCAGTACGGCGACAGGGATCCCCGGAAAACCGCCTCCGGATCCGATGTCGGCTATCGACAATCGCCCTGCGGGCAGTTGAGCGGCGAGAAATAATGCCTCACAGTAGTGCCGCTCGATCGCCTCACCAAGTTCGTCGATGCGCGTCAAATTGACCACCTGATTCCACTTCTTCAAAAGCTCATAGTGGGCAAATAGACGGCGCCCCTGCTCGGCGGATAGCGTGCAAATACCTGTCAGTTCGGAATTGAGGCCTTCAAGAAACACGGGCGAGGCTCAGGTATATGTCCAGAATGACCACGGCGGCAGGGGTCACGCCCGGAATCCTGGCAGCTTGGCCGAGCGTGGCGGGGCGGACCCGCTCCAACTTCTCACCAATCTCGCGGGACAGCCCCGGTATCCCGCTGAAGCCAAAGCCGGCCGGAATTGCCCTGCCTTCCACGTCTTTCATCTTCTCCAACTGCCGCCGTTGCTGAGCGATGTACCCGGCGAACTTAGTCTCCGTTTCCACGGTCGTCAGTACACCGCAAAGCGGTTCTTCACCCAGCAGATCCCGAATCCACGGCGCAATCTCCGAAATTGAAACCTCGGGACGCTTTAGCCTCTGCCCATGGGCGTGCCTCCCAAGAGCGCCGGCCAACCGTTCCTTTTGCGCCTGCTTTCGCTCGAAGCGGGTCCACCGCTCCTCTGTAACCAAACCGATTCGCCGCCCGACCGGAGTCAACCGCTCGTCGGCGTTGTCGATTCGCAGGTGGAGACGGAATTCCGCTCTGGAAGTGAACATCCGGTAAGGCTCGTCCGCGCCCTTCGTGACCAGGTCATCGATCAGAATTCCGGTATAGCCTTCCGTGCGCCCGATCACAACTGGCCCGAGACCCTTGACCGCGCATGCGGCGTTAATGCCGGCGATCAGCCCCTGGCAGCCAGCCTCCTCATACCCCGAGGTTCCGTTGATTTGTCCTGCGAGATACAGGCCGCGAATTCGCTTGGTTTCAAGCGTGTGCTCCAATTCGCGTGGATCGATCGCGTCATATTCAATCGCGTACCCGGGGCGGATCATCTCGGCGTTTTCGAGCCCTGGTATCGACGCCACCATTTCTGCCTGGACGTCGATGGGCATACTCGTCGACATGCCGTTGACGTAGACTTCATTCGTGTCCAACCCCTCAGGCTCAAGAAAAATCTGGTGCGTCAGCTTCTCCGGGAACTTGACGATCTTGTCCTCGATTGAGGGGCAGTACCGCGGGCCCACTCCTTCGATTTGCCCGCTATAGAGCGGCGACCGCGCCACGCTTTCCTGAAGAATACGCCGGGTCTCGGCGGTCGTGTGACCGAGGTGACATTGCACCTGGTCCCGGTCAATTCGGTCAGTGAGAAAGGAAAACGGGGTTGGGACAGCATCGCCAGGCTGCGGCTGGAACTTCGACCAATCGATGGTTCTCCCGTCGAGCCGGGGCGGAGTGCCGGTTTTCAGACGCGTCCATGCCAAATCGAGGCTGCGGAGTTGATTGCCCAGAAGGTTCGAAGGCGGCTCCCCGCTTCGCCCGCAGCTGTAGGTCTGCGCGCCTACATGGGCGAGACCATTCAGGAACGTCCCGGTAGTGACGATGACGGTCTGGGCGGCGAGGCTTCGGCCGTCACGGAGTAAAACGCCATGAGCCCGCCCTTCGGCAATCAGAAGACCGGCCACCTCAGCCTGTTTGATCTGCAGCTTCGGCTCCGCTTCGAGAACCTCCTTCATCCTGGCGCGGTAGAGTTTCTTGTCACACTGCGCTCTGGGAGACCAGACCGCGGGTCCGCGGCTGGTGTTCAGGAGGCGGAACTGGATGCCGACGGCATCGGTTACCTCCCCCATGACGCCGCCCATGGCGTCGATTTCGCGAACAAGGTGCCCCTTGGCGATCCCACCGATCGCTGGATTGCAGGACATCTGAGCGATGAGGTCAAGATTCATCGTGATCATGCACGTGCTCAGGCCCATTCGCGCGCTGGCACGGGCGGCTTCGCAGCCGGCGTGCCCCGCGCCCACAATGATCACGTCGTAAAGATTGGGCACTGGTATTATTGTAGCTTCAGACGCGGAGGCAGATGAGGATCCTCGTAATTGGCGGTGGCGGGCGCGAGCACGCCCTTGCATGGAAACTGTCGCAAAGTACTCTAGTAGATAAAGTATATGCCGCGCCCGGAAACGCGGGCATTGCCCAGGTGGCGGAGTGCGTTCCGTCCGCCGACGGCGTCGATGCCGATCTCACTGTTGTCGGACCCGAAGTGCCGCTGGTTGAAGGAATCGTCGACCGTTTCCGGGCGGCGGGCAAGCTGATCGTGGGGCCAACGGCCACAGCCGCCCGGCTCGAAGGCAGCAAGGTCCATTCCAAGCGCTTTCTCAAGAGCCTCGGAATCCCCACCGCCGATTTCCTGGTCACGGAAAGCCGGTCCGAGGCCAAAAGCGCTCTCGACCGGTTCAAGTTTCCCGTCGTCCTGAAAGCCGATGGGCTCGCCGCGGGCAAGGGCGTCATCATCGCTCACGACCGTGCGGAAGCCGACGAAGCGATCACGGCGCTTGAGGCGCTCGGCGGAAGACTGGTGATCGAGGAATTTCTCGCGGGAGAGGAAGTGAGCTTCATCGTCCTGAGCGACGGGAAGAATGTCGTTCCTCTCGCGCCGTCACAGGATCACAAAGCCGTCTTCGATGGCGATACCGGCCCCAACACGGGCGGGATGGGCGCATACTGTGATTCGCGCATTCTCACCGCTCCGGAGACCGAACACATTCTCGACACCGTCATACGTCCCACGGTCGAGGCGATCGGCTTCACCGGGTTCCTTTACGCCGGTCTGATGATGACCGCCGATGGACCAAAAGTGCTCGAATTCAACGTGCGCCTGGGTGATCCCGAGACGCAGCCGCTGCTGCACCGTCTCGATTGCGACCTCGCTCCGGTGTTGATGGCCGCCGCTCAGGGCGATCTTGCCGGAGTTCGGCTCGCGTGGCGGGCAGGGCCGTCGGTGTGCGTAGTCGCCGCGTCGCGAGGCTATCCCGGTGCGTATCCTACGGGCTTTCCGATCCAGGGACTCGACGAAGCCGAAGGGACCGGGGCGGCGGTATTCCACTCAGGCACGCGAATAAGTGCGAACGGCATCGAGACGGCCGGCGGCCGCGTGCTGGGCGTGACCGCAAGTGGAGCCGATCTGCCGGCGGCCATCGCCTCGGCGTACCTTGGGGTATCGAAGATCCACTTCGAAGGCATGCACGTTCGAAATGACATTGGACAGAAGGGAATCAAACGATACAATAAAGACGCGGGCACGTAGCTCAGATGGATAGAGCGGTCGCCTCCTAAGCGACAGGTCGGCAGTTCGAATCTGCCCGTGCCTACCACTTCGGCCTCCCGATGCTCCTTTCGAGCTCTACCTATTTCGTTTTCCTCCTGGTACTGTTCTTCGTTTATTGGCCATCTTCGAAGACGCGGGCGGCGGCGCTCGCGGTGCTGCTGCTAGGAAACTACTTCTTCTACGCGAAGTGGGATCTGTTCTATCTCTGCCTGATTCCATTGGCGTCAAGCTGCGATTTCGCGATTGCGCTGTGGCTTGAGCGCGCGACGGGCCGGCCGCTTCGAAGGACGCTGGTTGGCGCGAGCCTTTTCGTCAATCTGGGCATTCTCGCGTGCTTCAAATACATGCCGTTCCTGCTTGAGAATTACGGCCGAGTGACCGGGCACACCCCGCCGGCCTGGAACTGGGTGTTTCCGCTCGGCATCTCTTTTTACGCCTTCCAATCGCTCACCTACACGATCGACGTGTACAGGCGGGACGCGAAGGCGTCGTCGAGTTACCTGGCTTACTTGACGGCGGTTTCGTTTTTCCCGACGACGCTCGCGGGGCCAATCACGCGTGTCACGACGCTGCTGCCGCAACTTGAAAAGCGGACGATGATCACCGCAACCGCGGGCGGGCGGGCGCTGTTTCTTATCGGCCTCGGCCTGATGAAGAAACTGCTTATCGCGGACTACGTCGCGGACAACCTCGTGAATCGCGTTTTCGACCTTCCGAAACTCTATACCGCCACCGAGGTTTTTACCGGCGTTTACGGGTACGCATTGCAGCTCTACTTCGATTTTTCGGGATACACGGACATCGCGATCGGGTCGGCGCTGCTTCTGGGCATCAAGCTGCCGGCGAATTTCAATACGCCGTACGCGGCGGAAAGCATCCCCGATTTCTGGAGGCGATGGCACATCACCCTCTCGAACTGGCTGCGCGATTATCTGTACTTTTCGCTACCGGGGCTGCGTTCGAAGCGGAAGATTTTCACGTACGCCAACCTCGTGCTCACAATGGTGCTTGGGGGATTGTGGCACGGGGCGAGTTGGAATTTCGTGATTTGGGGACTGCTCCACGGCGCGGCGCTCGCGCTCACCCGGGCGTGGCAACAGTGGAAGGGAAACCCGTTCGCGCGTTACCTCGTGAAACCCGTGCGAGTATTTCTGACGATTCATTTTGTCTGCTTCGCGTGGGTGTTTTTCCGCGCGACGACGACCGAGGCGGCGATCGCGGTGCTAGGACGGATCGCGTCGCTGACTGTCTCGTTCGCGAATGTCTCCGCCCCTCTGGCGATTGTGCTGGGAGTGGCGGCGGTGGGGCACTATGTGCCGAAAAAATGGTTCGCGCGAGTGGAGGAGTTGTTCTCTATCGCGCCGTTTTATGCGCAGGCGGCCGCGCTCGTGCTCCTGGTGATCGCGATCGAATATACGGCGGCAACCGGGGCCGCTCCGTTTATTTATACGAAGTTCTGAGGGCGCGAGGTCGTTAGTAGACACAGCCGCCTATCCAGTAAAATCAGGCATGGCCGGTCGGGAGTGCTACCACTGCAAGAAGCCCATCGAGGAAGGGCGGGAGCACGATTGCTGGACGACGACGGAGGCCGCTCTCACACAGGATCTCACGGAAGATCTTCAGGACGCCTGGACACGGCTGCGAGAGACAGCGGTCTCTTTTGGAGATCAACGGATCTACGCCTCGCACAAATCGATCATGTTCTCGCGCCAATCCTGCTACTTCTTCGTGCGTCCGAAAAGCACCTTTCTCGAACTTTGCATTTTTCTTGGCCGGGTACTGAAGGCCCCTCAGGTGCGGCGCGTCGATCGCGCATCGAAGTCCAAGCTCGTCCATGTCATTCGCGTCCGGCACCGGGACGAGGTGGAGGCGCCCATAACCGATTGGCTTCGAGAAGCGTATGAACTGTGCGACACGCTGGCGTCAAAGGCGGCGGTCAAATCGAAACCGGCGCCTCGACCGATTCCGAAGCCGTAGGACTCGGCGGAGTAGCAACACGCCCGGCTGCCGCAGGAGCGGATGACGGCGTCGCTTGGCAGGCATCTGAACTGAGAAGAACACCGCTGAATTTCTGGTTTCGCTGCGGACCCGCGTGGCCGTGGGCCCGTGCGGCTCGCCGTGCATTGTTTGTACGAGGGGTTCCCGCAGGTCATACAACGCGCCTTCGACGCAAGCTCCACCGCCACCACACGTCCGTGTGCGGACTTGGACCAGGTATTTCCTGACATGCCCTCAGCTTTCAGCTTCAGAGCGGCCGTAGTGAGAGCCAGCAAATCCTGAAATTCTCGCGGCGCGCACCGATTTCGGCGATGATGGGGCGGCTTTATTTAACTTGGGAGGTCTGCAACGGATGTTCACCGTCGTCAACCGAACCTTGAAGCGGAACGGGATGAGGTTTCGACGCTCAGCCCAAAGCGTTTCACGCCTTCTCGCTGGAGCGCGGATTTCGGCCATTACCGCCTGTGGCGTCTTCAGGACCGGGTTGGAGTGTCAGCCGGCTAAACGGACAACAGATCGATCGTGGAAGTGCTGTCGCCGAATTTCTCCGCATGCACCCCGAACCGGTCTAGCAGGCCCAGCATGAGGTTCGCCAGCGGCGTTCCTTTCTCGAACTTGATGTGACGGTTGCCCTTGAGCTGCAGCGTCTTTCCACCCACCACCACGACTGGAACGTTGTAGTTGTTATGGACGTTGGCATCGCTCATGCCGCCGCCGTAGAGCACCGCCGTGCGATCAAGCAGCGTGCCATCGCCGTCCTGAATCGAGTCCAGCTTTTTCAAGAAGTAGGCGAGCGTGTCGACGTGGTATTTGTTCAGCTTTCCGTAGGCCTTCATTTTTTCCGGATTATTGCCATGGTGCGACATCGAGTGATGCGCCTCCGGCAAACCGATCTCGGGATAAGAGCGAGTGACGTTCTCACGCGCGAGCATGAAGGAACTGACGCGCGTGACGTCCGCCTGGAACGCCAGTACCTGCAGGTCGAACATCAGCTCGGCGTATTCCCTGAAAGACCCCGGAACGCCGGCTGGCTGGTCAGGCACTTCGAACGTGCTGCTGGTCGATTCGCTCTTCGCGATGCGCCGCTCGACGTCACGCACCGCGTCGAAATATTCACCCAGCTTGGCGCGGTCGCGGGCGCCGAGCATTTTGCGCAGGTCGGCGATCTCCCCGGTAAGGCCATCAAGGATGCTGCGATTCTCGCTGGCCCGCGCCCGGCGTTCTTCGGCGGTGGCGCCGACGCCAAACATGCGCTCGAAGACGAAACGCGGGTTAGTCTCCGACGGCAGCGGCGTCGTCGGAGACTTCCAGGCCAACGAGTTCATGTAGGCGCACGCATAGCCGTGGTCGCACGCGCCGACGACATCGTTTCTATCGACGGAGACTTCGAGCGACGGCAGTTTCGTTTCGCGGCAAATCTTTCCCGCGATCAATTGATCGATGGTCGTCCCCGCACGCACGTCGGCGCCCTCGGTCTGCTTCGGGTGCGTGCAGCTCATGAACGCCGGTGCGGCGCGTGGATGCTGCCCGCCGGTGTCGCCCTGATCCGTCGCCTGGAAGTTATCCAGCCCGGAGAAGACCGTCGTCCGGTTCCGGAAGGCTTCGAGCGGCGCCAGGATCGGGGAAAACTCGAACCCGGCGCCTTCGGTGGCCGGGGTCCATTCGAGCATGTTCGCCCCGTTCCCGATATAGATTGCTGTGAAACGAGGCACACCCTTCGATTGGGCTTGCATGGCGGGCGCCATCGCGTCGAGGAAAGGCAAACCCATGGCTGCCCCCATTCCGCGGATGAAGGTCCGGCGAGGCAACGCTCTCTTCGTGATGACCATCCAAAAACCTCCTACATAGAAAAGATTACACCATTCTTCAGTTCGCCTGAGCAATGCTCATCTGGAATGGCGTACTCGCCGCAATCGCCTGAATCAGCGATTCAAACCGGTAGGTACCGGGTGCCGCGTCGCGCTTGATCTTGCGGACCGCGGGGGCATCGGTGGCTTCGAGTCCCCTTCCCAATGCGTAGGTCAACAGCCTCTCGCTGACAGTCGTCAGAAACTCGTCAGCATGGCTGCGAAGCACCTCTCGGAGATCCGCGGGTCCCGTTAACTTCGTACCGTCGGGGAGTTCGGCCGCCGCGTCGACGCGCGCGCCCGATGCATAGACGTCCCGCCACTCGCCGATTGCGTCGAAGTTTTCGAGGGAGAACCCCAGTTGATCCATCTGGGCATGGCAGCCCGCGCACGCGGGATTGGCGCGGTGCGCCGCCAACTGCTCGCGCATGGGCAGCACCTTCCGTGGGTCTCTCTCGTCTTTCAGAACCGGCACGTTCGGCGGAGGCGGAGGGGGCGGCGCTCCGAACACATTCTCCAGAATCCATTTACCGCGGACGACCGGCGAGGTCCGATTCGCATACGAGGTGGCCATGAGAATTGATCCCTTTCCCAGCAGTCCCCGGCGCGGGCTGTCGGCCCGAAGCGACACCCGCCTGAATCGTTCGCCACGTACGTCCGGGATCCCGTAGTGCGAGGCCAGGCGCTCGTTCAAGAACGTGTAGTCGGCATCGAGCAGGTCAATCACGCTGCGATTCTCCCGGATGATGCTCTCGAAAAACAACTGCGTCTCCCGGATAAAGGCCTGACGCAGGTTGTCGTCGAAGTGAAACAGCACCTCCGGACTCGGCTGGTGCACGGCGACATTGCGGATGAACAACCACTGGCCCGCGAAGTTTTCAACCAGAGCCTGCGAACGCGGGTCCGCCAGCATTCGCCGCACTTGCCGCCGAAGGATCTCGGGCTGGTGGAGATTCTTCTTCTCCGCGATTTCCAGCAGCTCGTCATCGGGGACGCTGCTCCACAGGAAGAACGAAAGCCGCGATGCCAACTCCAGGTCGCTGATGCGGTACGGCGCACTGCCCGCCAGCCCCGAGGGCTGATCCTCGAAGCGGAACAGGAACTTCGGGCTGACCAGGATGCTCCGAAGAGCCATCTCGATGCCCGCCTCAAATCCGCGGCGGCTCGCACCGTCTCGAAACGCGACGAGAGGCGCCTGCACATCCTTGTCCGTCACCGGCCGCCGGTAAGCGCGCCGCGCCAGAGAGGAAATGATCTTCTTGCCGCACGCCTCGTCCTGCGCCGACGTTGAGTTGCACGGAAAAATCCGGCGTCGGCTGGGCGTGTCCGCCACCGCCGCCGTTCCGGAACGGGGACCGGTGACCGTCAGCGAGGAAAGCTTAGGCTCGCCGCTCCCGGCCTTATAAGATTCCCGCCGCAAGGACGGGTCGAACAGGTCTTCGACGAATGCGGCGGTCTTCGCGACGAAGTACGCCTGAACCATATGCGAGCCGGCCTTCACCGGAACGTGAAACCTGAGGCGCTCGATGATCTTCTTATTCTGATCCGCCTCGTAGCTGGCGCCCGCATCGCTTCCTCGCCGGCGCGCGAACTCGGGCCCTCCCACGGTTCCTGTCCAGACCTTGACCCCATCCAGCCTGACCTCGAGCTGATGCGGTTCCTCCGTAATGCCCTCAAACCCGCCGGCGACTCCGCTCTCCTTCGGCAACATCTCAAACAGGTACTCGCCGTCGGCTGGAAAGTAGTGGCGCACCGCGAGCCCGCCACGAGAACCAAAGGGCAGATCGTCGCCGACGCGGACCGACTGGTTACGATCCGTCGGTACGAAAAAGGTTTCCGGCGTAGGCAAGCCTCGCGGGCGGCCGAGCGCGATCTGGCTGATTGTCGCGGCTGCGCCGAGGTACCGTTCCGTCAACGCAGGCGACAGCGTCAGGGCATCGGCGTTATTGTCGAATCCGTAGCCTGCGGCGTCTGCCGGCAGAATCGCGGCCGCGTCGATCTTCACGGCCAGCAGATCGCGCACGGCATTGCGGTACTCGGCGCGGTTCAGTCGTTGCAGCGTTGGGCGGCCGGGGTTGGGATTGTCGAGCGCAGCCCGGTCGAGCTCCGTCTCGAGCCCCGTTACAAAGTTCTCGGCGACGGCCTTGCCGGGCCGCGGCAGTCCGGCCGGCGGCATTGCCCCCGTCCGAACCTTTCGTACCACCTTCTCCCACTGCTCAACGTCTTTACTCACGCTCGCCAGGTCCAGCGTACTGAGCGCAAGGCCGCCCGATTTCAACTGCTGGTTGTGGCAAGCGAAGCAGTACTTGCTGAGGAGGGCCTTGCGGTCCGGCACGAAAGCAGCCGTCCGTGTCTGCGCCTGCCGCGAGGGAGCCACTTGGGAAGGAGGCACGCGAGCGCCCTGTTGCGGGCTCCCAGACAGGCTATTGGCGGCCGCAACAAAGAAAAACGCCCCGGCCGCGCCAGGAGTTACCCGGCGTTTCATCTTGTAACCCCCTCGGGTGGCAACGTCTCCTCCGGGATCATGTTCAGGCACAGCTTCGGACACGGTATTTCTTTTGCCCCGAGCTTGCGGAGCAACTCGGCCGTCTGAGGTTGAGCCGCGAAAGAATTTCCGTACTCCACACCCTCGGCGACGGTCAGTGGCGTTCGCCCGATCTTATCGGCCACGTCCAGCTTCGCGCCTTTGTCGAACAGATACTGGACAACTTTGTTGGCCCCCCGGTACGCAGCCGCGTGCATCGCCGTTTCGCCTGTGTCGGCAACGAAGGTGACATCGGCGCCCAACTCTTCTACCAGCAACCTGACCGCTTCGAGCACCTGCTCCTCCCCCGCCTGGTCCTGATTCGAGGCCCAGGCGATGCCGGCGGCCGCCATGAGTGGCGTGATATTCACGCCGGTGTTGATCTTGGGATCGGCGCCGAGTCGCAGAAGGAGGCGCATCGCCTCTACGTCGGCGGCTTTCGCCGCAAACAGAAAGGCCGTGGCGCCGACCAGTCGGCGGCGATACCTGGCTCCCGACCATCTGGGCTCCATGTCGGTATTACGGCCGTTGACGTCGGCGCCATGCGCGACCAGCGATTTGATCACACGCAGCCTGTCGATGTTCGACGAAATGAATTCATCGCTGATGTGCCAGTTGGCAACGTGCACGGCGGCCTGCAGCGGCCTGCCGAGGCTGTTGTTTCTCCGATTCCCGCCCTCGCTGCCAACGTCACGCAACTGCTCGCGAAATGAGGGTGTTTTGAGCTCGATCTTCTGCGGCCTTGCCCGCATGCCATGCACCGTCAGCTCGGTCGATCCACCTTCGGCGTTCGGATCGGCTCCCTTATCGAGCAGAAGGTCCACGAGATCCTCGTAACCATTGATGATCGCCACGAGCAATGGGGTGGCAAGATCGGGCCGCTTCTCGTTCACACCCGCGCCCGCAGCCAGCATCGCCTGGACCGAACGTATGTCTCCTTTTCGCACAGCGAACATGAAGGGCGTGGTTCCGGCGTTGGATCTCGCGTGAACGTCGGCTCCGATCTCGAGCAGCGCCTCCACTACGGGCGCGTGCGCTGCGGCCGCCGCCCACATCAGCGCCGTCTGTCCGTTCCACGCCTCCTTCGCGTTAGCATCGGCGCCGGCTTTCACGAGAAGCTTCACCGCCCCGACGCTTCCGGATCGCGCAGCGTGCATCAGAGGTGTTTCTCCGGCATTGACGAAATTCACGGGGTCGTTCGGCGCGGCGCCTGCCTTGACGAATTGCTCGATGACGCTGACGCCGCCCTGTTGGGCCGCCAGCGCCAGCGGAGTGACACCGAGGTCGTTTCGCACATTCACGTTCGCGCCGGCGCGCAGCAGCAATGCCGTCGTCTCAGCATCGCTGAGGTAGGCCGCCCAATGCAGGGCCGTGGCGCCATCGCTCTGGGGCGCATTGACATCGGGGTGCTTCTCCAGCAGTGACAGGACCGCCAGTTTGTCGCCGCGTTGCGCCGCATCCGCGAGCGGAGCGTCACGGCCGGCGCCCGCGCCGGCAAGTCCGGCACTGGCAAGCATCAGCAGGAGCCCCAGGCCGGGTACGCACCTGATCCGAATGATCATGAGTCTCTTTGTCATGATTGAAGCAAACCTTCACGCTGTCGAGATACAACTGGTAATCCAATTCCCGTTGGATCGGGGTCGGCATCCAGTATATCTCCGTGAGCGATGGGCATGCTGGCCAGGCTCCCGGGGAGACGCTGCCTGAGCTCGAAGCGCATCGCAGACGCCAGGCCGAGTTCCGGGCCCAGTTCGGCCCCGACTATCACGCCGATCTTGACCTGATCTTCGCGAACCCCGATGGAAAAAGCTTCCATCCGGACACAGCGGCTAATAGTCCCTGTTCCTTTTTGTCTCTTATCTGGGCGCATCCGGCTCCGTCCGGCGCTAGGCTTCGCCCCGAGCGCATGCTGAGCGGACGAAGAAGCCCGGCACGATCTCGGCACGGTCGGGTAACGATCCCTTGCGCGAAGGAGTGAGGTCTATTCCAGTTTGAGGGAATAGCTGGTGCTGCGTCCGCCCTTAGGATTCTGAATCATGACACTGTGCTTGATCAATTCGAGGATGTCACGGTATGCCGTATCCTGTGAGCATTTTGCCACCACGGCGTATTTTGACGTAGTGAGCTTGCCTTCGAAGCCATCGAGCAACCGGTTGATCACCATGCGCTGACGCTCGTTGAGTTGCACGCTCCTGATGCGTTCCCAGAAGCGCGCTTTTTCCAGCACGGTGCTCAGGGTTTCCTGGGCGCCGTCGATGGCGCGTCCAAGGCAGCCGAGGAACCATTCCATCCACGGTGTGACATCCATCGCTCTCTTTTGCGTCTGTTCGAGGATCTCGTAATAGCCGTTGCGCTCCTGCCGGATCTGTGCCGACATGCTGTAGAAGCGGCGCGGACTATCCTCAGAGCGGCGGAACCGGGGCCAGTCCTTGAGGTCATGGATATACATTATCCGCAGCTCCTGCGGAGATTATAGCCCGTAATCTCCGCGCCCGGCAAGATATTATCCGCATATGTTGCGGAGAACAGAGCAGCTAACCTCCGCAGGTTTTCCTCCCGACCCGGCCGGTTACGACCTGGGAATTCGTATATGGAAGGGGAGAGCTGTCCGGCTTCTCAACGCCGATCTCGCCTGGCGGTTTGCGGGTCACAGCGCGTCAAAGCGCATTGCCCGCAAGTGTATGAGCAATTGGTAGCGCTAACGGGAATCGAAAGCGTTTGTCGGCATGTCGGTAGGTGACGACCAGTGCTAAGTGTTTGATTCCAAGTGCTTCTGGTTCCGCCTGTGATAGCCAGTTTCAGCGCGTACGGGCGTGGGATGTCATGGGGATGTCAGGGAACCGGTGCGGACCCTTGGCTCTCACCCGCCAGAAACTGCTCCAGTACCGCCTGAAGTTCAGGGATTCGGGATGACGCGACGTTCCACACTTCGTCAAGGTCGACACCGATGTAGTCGTGAATCAGGACGTCGCGCATCCCGCATATCGCTTTCCAATCGAGCGACGCCATCCGGCCCCCGCGTCGGGCGAAACCCGCTTGGCCGCCTCACCGATCACTTCGATGTTGCGAATCACTGCATCTTGCAGTTCTTCCGACACCATGAATGCCTCTTTGCCGGGTCCGGCAAAGCGGGTGATACGATGGCAGCGCTCCAGCATGTGGTGAAGGTAGAGGCGATCATCCTTCACAATGGCGTGGCCTCGCGAAGGATCCTGTCGCGCACGTACCAGTGGAGGGATTTCTCAGTCCCGACGTGGACTTTCATCCCGAGCAACTCCTGGAGATCCTGTACCAGCCCGGCATGATCCAACAGGTCGCGCCCCGGTTCCCACTCGACGAGCAGGTCGAGGTCACTACCTTCCTTGGCTTCCCCGCGGGCTACGGAACTGAACACACGCACTGAGCGCGCACCGCGCCGCTCGGCGAGACGGAGGATCTCCGCCCGCTGTTCCGCGCGCAACGTGTCTAGACCGAAGTTCCCCCTTCGCCAAGCGCATCACATGAGCTAACCCCTTGTTCCCCAGTCTCATGCCGGAAATTCGGCAGACTGGGTATGTGCTTGACT
>SYKU01000368.1 GCA_005808865.1 Acidobacteriota bacterium | reverse complement strand
TCGTTGGCTCTTAGCCGGGAGCCGATCACACTGGACGCCAGCCCTGTCGGCGTTTCGATCTTCCGGCGCCTCGCCAACCCTACATTTCAGCCTGCGGGCGTTAGCATTTCATGATCGCCACCACAGGAGTTCTGAGTCTAAGGCTGCATCTTCGTCGCAAACCGACAGACGCGTTACTGGACGGGCGTCCCGTACGGCACCAGCGTTTTCACCCGCTCGACGCCTTCGACACGCGCGATCGTCCACTTCGCGCCGGATTTCTCCAGGTACACCGTCTGCGCCTCGTTGCGGTCCTGATAGACGTATTCAACCCGGAGCTTCACTTCCCGATCCGTTAGTGTCTGCGGCTCCGCGATCGCGACGCCCTTGATGGCGGCGTTCGAATCTCTGAGGTACTTCGCGAAGGCCGCCGGCGTGGTCTCGCCCACCGACTGCCGCAGGGACACTTCCATTTGCCCCGAATAGCAGGCGATGTAAGCGTTCACGTCGCCCGCGCGCGCCGCGTCGAGCATGGCGTAGACCGCGTCCTGCGGCGTCGAAGCAGCCTGAGGCGCGGCGGTCGAGAGTGATGAGAGTGTCCATCCTGTCATCCGCCATCCCGTTTTTTGAGCGATCACAACCGCGAGTGCAGCCGCGAGAACGGCAACTGTGACGGCTCGCGCCTGGCGTTGCCTCGTCATTTCTTTGAGGTAGCGGCCGGCGGCGCTGTTTCAGACTTGCGGATAATCGTCAGGTCGAGATTCCCGTTCCTGTCGACGATCAATTTCCTGATGCGCGGCAGAATCTGCTCCATCGCCTCGACGTAGAGCCGATCGCCGGTGACGGCCGCGGCCTTCGAGTATTCGGCCTCAATCTGCGTGAAGCGCGCCGCGTCTCCACCCGCTTCGTTCACCTTGCGCTGCTTATAGGCGGAGGCTGCCTCGATCATTTGCCGGGCTTCTCCGCGGGCGCGCGGAAGCAGGTCGTTCGCGTAGCCCTGCGCTTCACTTACGATGCGCACGGAATCGGCGCGCGCGCTTGCCACGTCGCGGAACGCATCGGACGCTTCAGGCGGCGGGGTGACGCTTTCGATGTTGACCGTGGAAAGAAGCACACCGGCCCGGTAGTCGTTGATGCGTTTCTGAGCAGCGGCGCGCACCTCATCCTGAATGGCCGCTTTTTCAGTGGTGAGAATAGCGTCCACGGTACGCGCGGCGATACGGCGCGCGAGTTCCGCTTCCACAGCAGCCCCGGCAGCCTTCTCCGCGTCCTGGGCGCCGTACAGGTAGTCGGCGGGCACACCCACCGAGTACTGCACGGCCACGCGCAGGTTGATGATGTTCTGGTCGCCCGTTAAGAACTGCGAGGCGAGCGGTTGCGCGCGTCCCAGTACGGAATCCGGCAGATCGCCGCCGACGACGAGCCTTCGCAACTGTTGAACCTTGAGCTTCGTGACACGCTCGATGGGCCAAGGCAGGGCCAGGTGAATACCGGGCAGAACGCGAGGCTCAACTACCTTACCGAATCGTGTGACCACGGCCCGTTGATCGGCCGCGACAAGGAAGACTGAGGTCAGCAGCCAGATCGACGCGGCGGCATAGGCGGCATGCTTGAAGCGGCTGCGTTGAGCTTCGTCAGTCATGGGTTCGGACCGTTCCTGTGCCGCGCTTGGAAGCACTGTCGAGCTTGCCGGGCAGGCAGCAGGATTCCTGGCGCAATTGAGGCAAGCTGCTACCCGCGTCTGGAAGACCTGTCATTGCGCGCCGGCCTGTCCCCTCATCAGCACTTTCAAGAGATCGGAATCGGAACTCAGGATCGCCGTTGTTTTGTCGTCGAGAACCTTTTTGTACGATTCGAGCGTGCGCAGAAACTTGTAGAGACGCGGGTTTCGCGAGTAGGCCTGCCCATAAATCCGCGTTGATTCGGCATCGCCTTCGCCCTTGGTCTTCTCGGCCTGCTTGTAAGCCGTGGAGAGAATCTCTTCCTTCTGCCGGTCGGCGTCGGCGCGGATGCCGAGCGCCTGCTCTTCTCCCTCGGCGCGGTATTGACGCGCGATCCGCTCCCGCTCGGCCCGCATGCGCGCGTAGACGCTCTGCTTGTTCTGCTCAGGAAGGTTGAGCCTCTTTACCCGGACATCCACTACGTTGATGCCGTATTGCTCGAGCGCGGCGCGATCGCTCTGGGCGGTAAGGTTATCGAGCACTTGAGAGGCTTGGATTTTGTCGGGGTTCGTCGAAACAATCAAGTCGAGATCATGTGTTCCGAGGGCTGCGGACAGGCCGCTCCAGATGATGTCGTGCAGGCGCATCTCACCCGCCGTGGCATCGCCCACCGTCTGGACGAAGCGATTCGGATCCTGAATCTTCCACACAACGTAGTTCTCAATGACGATGTTCTTTTTGTCGCGAGTGAGAAACTCCGAAGGGCGCGGATTATAGACGCGAAGACGCTTGTCGAAATAGAGCGACGTCTGGAAAGGCCATTTCGCGCTGAGACCCGCTTCGGTAACCGTATAGAGAGGACGTCCAAATTGCGTGACCAGCACGAACTCGGATTCGCTCACGGTGAAAAATGTCAGGTACATCAGCAGAAGACCGCCGACAGTGGCTGCGGCCGGATAGTATTTTCGGTATTTTTCCATTACTCGCTCTCCTCCCGGGGTTGGGGAGGGACTGGGGCTTGAATGAGTGCGGGCAGGCCGGGCTGCGGCACCTCAACGCCGTCTTCCATCAAGAGCAGATGCCGCCTGCCTTTTCCGCTGTCGATAATCATCTTGCGCTTGCCCGGCAGCACTTGCTCAATGCCTTCAAGGTAGAGCCGGGTCTCGGTTGGACCAGGCGAGCCGCGATAGGACTGCTCGGCCAGAATAAAGCGGCTGGCATCGCCCTCCGCGCGGTTCTTACGGCCAAGCGTGTACGCTTCAGCGTTGAGCAAGCGCGCCTGCCCATTGCCGCGGGCGAGCGCCACCTGCTCATTCCGGTAGCCTTCAGCCTCATTGACCAGCCGGTTCTTCTCTTCGAATGCGCCGGAAACGTCCCGGAAAGCGTCGACCACTTCGAGCGAAGGGTGAACATCTTCGAGTTTTACCCGAAGCACGGCGATGCCGGCCTGATACCTGTCGAGTCGCTTTTGCAGTTCCGTGTGCGCGCGCTGCTCGATCGCCTGCCGGCCTACGGTCAGAATGGCATCGACCGGCGTCGAAGTCGCGATCGATTGCACCACAGACTCGGCGGCGGCGCGGACCGTGCTATCGCCGTCCATCTGCCTGAAGAGGAAATCCTCGGGACGAACCAGACGGTAATGAATTACGGCGTTTAACTCGATGAGATTCTGATCGCCCGTAAGCATCAGCGCCTCCTCGGGCTTGCGTTGAAAACGGCCTGAACGGTGCTGCACGTTCCATTCGTATGAGGCGGGCTCGGCGCCGGCCGCCGCCGATACGGACCGGAATCCAATCTCCACCACGCGTACCCGGTGCGGCTGCATTCTCACCAGGCGCTCGATTGGCCATGGCAGTTTATAATGCAAACCAGGTTCGCGGTTCGGCGGCACTTTTCGCCCGAAACGAACGATAATCCCAGTTTCCTCCGGCCCGATCATGTAGACGCCGTTCAATGCGGCGAGCGCCGCCGCAGCCCAGGCGATTTGGCGGCGGCGCGCGACGGCGTGTTCGAGAATATCGGACCACCCTACTGATCCCGCGGACTCGCGGAGACGGACCCACAGCGCCGGAAATGGAGACTTCGCGAGTAGTACGCTCCATCGCGAAGGCCCGGAACGCTCGATTCGCAAGAGCCGTAGCGAGTTCAGCATCACACAAAATGACGACACTTGATGCGTGAAAGCCGCGCCGATCGGGCCGAGCTTACCGGTAGCGCAGAGAACGACGGCAACCGCATTCACCAACCCGGCGAACAGGAAGATGTTCTGCCAGGCGGTGTTCACCGCAGCCTTACTGACTTTGAAGAAGATCGGAAGTTTTTCGAGCGACCGCGGGAGATAGACGACGTCCGCCGCTTCGGCGGTAATGTCGCTCGCACCCGAGACTGCGATGCCGACGTTCGCCGCAGCCCGCGCCGGGGCGTCG
>SYKU01000035.1 GCA_005808865.1 Acidobacteriota bacterium | reverse complement strand
TTTGGGTGACCTCGATTGGGGTGGGTTGGCGAAGCGCGCACTCCGCCAAATTCCAGTTTTACCCCATGTTTATGGGGTCATCCAAATGGTTGGGCGCGCCTCAACCCTCACGGGCATGGCGATATGATGCATTGGTCAGGTTGAACTCCTGTGGTATATCTTTAAGGGAGCGAAGGACCACACTAGTTTGAAATGCGCCTCTCTAATTCTGTCCGCCCTGCCGGCGGCCTTTGCCGCGTCCGTCGATTACAATCGCGAGATTCGTCCCATATTGTCTGACCACTGTTTCTCCTGCCACGGGCCGGACGAGAAGCAGCGTCAGGCAGGCCTTAGGCTCGACACTGCGGACGGGCACGCACGCGTGGTGCAGCCCGGCGCCAGCGCGGCCAGCAGGTTGTATCAGCGAATCAGCGCCGAAAAACCGCTGCTGCGGATGCCGCCCTCTGCCTCCGGCCGCGCACTCACCACGGCACAGATCGACACGATCCGCCGGTGGATAGATCAGGGCGCGCGTTCCGAATCGCACTGGTCCTATGTAACCCCGCGCCGCCACTCTCTGCCGCAGACAAAGAACCGCTCGTGGCCCAGAAACGCCATCGACCACTTCGTTCTGGCACGCCTCGAAACGGAAGGATTGAAGCCCTCTCCCGAGGCCGTTAAGACCACTCTGCTTCGACGCGTGACCTTCGACCTGACGGGGCTTCCTCCCACCGTCGCGGAGGCCGACGCCTTCCTGTCGGACAGATCCCCCGGCGCCTACGAGCGCGTGGTCGATCGTCTGCTCTCTTCTCCGCGCTACGGCGAACGTATGGCTATGCAGTGGCTCGATCTCGCGCGCTATGCCGATACCCACGGATTCCACATCGACAGCCATCGGGACATGTGGCCGTGGCGAGATTGGGTAATCTCGGCGTTTAACCGGAACCTCCCATTCGATCAATTCACGATCTGGCAACTGGCCGGCGACCTTCTGCCTGGAGCCACCCGTGAGCAGAAGCTCGCCACGGGGTTCAACCGTAACCACATGATCAATTTTGAGGGTGGCGCTATACCCGAGGAGTATCAGACTGAATATGTGGTGGATCGCGTGGACACAACCGCGACCGTCTGGATGGGTATGACAATCGGTTGCGCCCGCTGCCACGACCACAAGTACGACCCCATCAGACAAAGGGATTTCTACAAGTTTTTCGCCTTTTTCAATACAATTCCTGAACGCGGACTTGACGGGCGAACCGGGAATGCCGAGCCTTTCCTTCCGCTGCCGACGCCAACCGAGGAAGCGCGGCTTGAAGCCCTGACCGCGCAGATCGTCGCGCGCGAGGAGTCGCTCACTGAAGAGGCGACCGAGGCCATGATCGGCGAATGGGAAAAGACTCGCGCCGGGACGCTGCCTGTCCCCCCTAGGGCCGGATTGACCGCACACTACGAACTGGACGGACATCAGGCGGATACGTCGGGCTTCTACCGGCACTCCAAGGCCTCCGCCGCCGGCTATGGTCCGGGACAAGTGGGGCAGGCCGCTACGTTCGATGGAGAGGTGGATGTGGATCTCGGTCACCCACTCGATTCCCGTCGTCCGTTTTCGCTCGCTCTTTGGATCAACTCCACTGGCTTGAAGGAAACGGCGGTCCTGAAAGGCCCCGGATTCGAACTCGGGTATGACGAATCCGAAGTGCTGGTCCCTGGGTTAAAACGCGGGGCGCGGTTTATCTTCCGCGTCGATTCTCTTGGGATACGGACCACGGAACGGTACGCGCAACGGGGCTGGAGCCACGTGACCGTTAACTACGACGGATCGGGAAAAGCCTCGGGCCTGACACTTTTCGTGGACGCGAAGCCTGCCGGATTCGAACCCTTCGGTGGCCTCGCGAAAACGGCGCGCCCCTACAAAGGGCAGCTTGACGACGTTCGATTCTACAGCCGGCTGCTCGACAAGGCTGAGGTCGCCGCGCTCGCGATTCACCTGCCCGTGCTGTCGGCGCTCACGACGTCCACCGCGAAGCTCTCGAAGGCCCAACGAAAAGATCGCGGCGCCAAGCTTCGAGAGTACTTTCTCACTTACGACGCGCCGGAGAGCCTGCGTGTGCTTCATGCCGAGTTGAAGGACCTGGAGGCCCGCAAGGCGGAACTGGATCGAGCGGTTCCATCGAGCATGGTGATGAAGGAGATGGTTGCGCCCCGTGACACCTGGGTGCTCGGACGCGGTGACTACCGGAATCACGGCGAGAAGGTGACTGCGGATGTCCCTTCGAGCCTGCCTCCGCTGCCCGCCGGCGCTCCGCGCGACCGCCTCGGTTTGGCGCAATGGCTGACCAGCCCGTCGCATCCGCTCACCGCCCGGGTCGCGGTGAACCGGTATTGGCAGATGTACTTCGGCACCGGCATTGTGGAGACCGCCGAAGATTTCGGATCGCAGGGCGCAGCCCCAAGCCACCCTGAACTGCTCGATTGGATGTCTTCGGAGTTTATCGAGAGCAAGTGGGACGTGCGGGCGATGCAGCGGCTCATCGTGACGTCGGCCACCTACAGGCAATCGTCGAGGATTTCGCCGGGCATGCTTGAACGCGATCCCCAAAACAGGCTCCTCGCGCGTGGTCCGCGTTTCCGCCTTCCTGCGGAAATGGTTCGCGACAGCGCCCTCGCCGCGAGCGGCCTCCTGGTGGAGCAGTTAGGCGGACGTAGCGTAAACCCCTACCAGCCAAAGGGGCTGTGGGAGGAACTGGCGTTCGGCGACGTCTTTTCAGCGCAGACTTATGTTACCGGGACCGGACGCGATCTGTACCGCCGCAGCATGTACACGTTCTGGAAGCGCACCTCACCGCCGCCTTCGCTCACTTCCTTCGATGCGCCGGACCGTGAGAAATGCACCGCGCGCCGGGCGCGCACGAACACGCCTTTACAGGCTCTGATCCTGATGAACGACCCGACCTACGTTGAGGCCGCGCGCGCCCTTGCCCAGCGCATAATGACCGAGGCCGGTCCTGATCCGGGCGACCGAGTCAACCATGGTTTCCGTCTGGCGGCGTCACGAAAGCCGGAACCGCGCGAAGCGCAGGTCTTTCGCGACATGGCTGAAGTCCAGACGGCTGAATTCAGGAAAGACCGGGATTCCGCGGTGCGCCTTCTCGCCGTCGGTGAATCGAAGGCCGATCCCAAGCTCGACCGGAGTGAACTCGCGGCCTGGACAACCGTCGCCAGCATGATACTGAATCTGGACGAGACGATTACAAAGGAGTGATGCATTTGAGCCTGGAATACGCAAAGCGCCTGGAACAAACGCGCCGGCAATTCTTTGCGCGGGGAGCCACGGGGATTGGCGGCGCGGCGCTCGCCTCTCTCCTGACTCCGAACCTGTTCTCCGCCACTAGCGCGTTATCCGGCCTGCCGCATCACGCCGCCAAGGCCAAGCGCGTTATCTTCCTGCATCAGTCCGGCGGCCCCTCGCAACTCGACCTGTTCGATTACAAGCCAAAACTGAAAGGGGTTCAGGGAACCGAGTTGCCCGATTCCATCCGGCGCGGACAGCGAATCACAGGCATGACGTCCGGCCAGAGTTCCTTCCCGGTCGCCTCCTCGATATTCAATTTCAAGCAGCACGGCCAATCCGGCGCGTGGCTGAGCGAACTTCTTCCGCACACGGCGAAGATCGTCGACGACATTGCGATCGTCAGGACGATGAATACGGACGCGATCAATCACGACCCAGCCATTACGTTTATCCAGAGTGGAAGCCAGCAGCCGGGACGCCCCTGCATGGGGGCCTGGGTGAGCTACGGATTGGGGAGCGATAACCAGAATCTTCCGGCATTCGTGGTGCTGATTTCGCAATCGAACACGCCAAACAACGATCAGCCGCTTTTTTCACGACTGTGGGGAACGGGGTTTCTTCCGTCGAATCACCAGGGCGTGAAGTTCCGCTCGAGCGGAGATCCCGTGCTATATCTTTCCGATCCGCCGGGCATTGGGAAGGAGACGCGAAGGCGCATGCTCGACGGCATCGAGAAGCTCAACCGCATGCGGGCGGATGCGTACGGCGACCCGGAGATCGACACTCGCATCGCGCAATATGAGATGGCCTACCGGATGCAGACTTCTGTTCCGGAACTAATGGACCTTTCGAAAGAGCCGGAGAAGACCTTCGAGATGTACGGTCCGGATTCGCGCAAGCCCGGCACCTATGCCGCGAACTGTCTGCTGGCCCGGCGCCTCGCCGAACGCGGCGTGCGCTTCGTGCAGCTTTATCATCGAGGCTGGGATCAGCATGGGGAACTACCCAGCCACTTGCCGATGCAATGCAAGGGTACGGACCAGCCTTCGGCGGCCCTCATCCAGGACCTGAAGCGGTTGGGGTTGCTCGACGAAACGCTGGTTGTGTGGGGCGGCGAGTTCGGCCGAACCGTCTATTGCCAGGGCAAGCTCACCGAGACGAACTACGGGCGCGACCATCATCCACGATGCTTCACGATGTGGGCTGCGGGCGGCGGCATCAAACCCGGCGTTTTGCTGGGCGAGACCGACGACTACTGCTACAACATCGTAGAGGACCCGGTACACGTGCATGACCTGCAAGCGACGATGATGCATTGTCTGGGCATCGACCACACGAAGTTGACCTACAAGTTTCAGGGCCGCCATTTCCGGCTGACGGATGTTCACGGCAACCTGGTTTCGAAGATTCTGGCCTGACCTGTTATACTCTCGAAGACAGGTATGGCGAACCCAAAGTACGCAGTCACAGACAGGCCGGTCCAGGTAGCGGAACTCGTGGCGACGCTCGACGGCGGAACCAAAGTCAAGCGGCGTTTCCCGCGCATGCGCGCGTGCAATGAGAAAGGCGAGAAGGACAAGCTCTGCGCCGGACACCTGAAGAGGTGGTACTTCTTCGGGGACGACGTGAAGAGCAAGTTCGGCGACAGCGCGGAAATCTACCGCTGCGAACGCTGCAAGACGCTGTACCTGCCGAGTCCGGACGAACAGCCGCGGACCGGCACGCTTAGCTGGTAGTGACGAACGCTTCCGCCAACAGGCTCGCGCAGAAAGCCGGTGATGAGACTTTCGGGGAGTTGTCCGTCGTCAAGGTTTAGGAGGGTGCCGCTGGTCCCTTTGCGCCGGCGAAGGGAGAGGGTTTTCTCACCGTCTGAAATCGTGGCTCCAATTCGCAACTCCGAGGTCTTGCAGCTGTGGACATCCACGGTCCTTGCTGGCACTCCGAAAAACAAGGAAGAGATGCGTCTCAGCAGAGTTGATTTTCCCGCTTCGTTGTCGCCGTAGATTACGGAGTAATCGGGCGTCGTGACAGGAAGCTCGATGGACCGGTTGGCAAAATGTCCGTACCGGAGAAGGTCGATGCGGTCGAGCCTCACTGAGCCTCCGCAACTGACAGGCGGGCAAGCAGGAGGCCTTCAGCCTCTTCAAGAGCCGCGACTAATGTCAGCGTATCCAACTTTATGGGCTCGGCTCCTTCCGCGATGTCCGGCGGCAGCTTCTTTCGGAGCTCCTGGATGGAACTGAACTGGTCGAGGTCAGTAGGATTACGGCGAAGCGCCGCCACCGTTCTGACAATTTCTCCAACCGGGTCGTCCCGGGTGAGTAGAGATGTTCGATCAATGCTCGGCCGTGTCGCAACTTGTACCCGCTCGATCCACAGCAGGCCATTTCCGCACTCGTTGGCGATGCTGATGGTTTCGTTACGGACTTGATCTAAGTCTCGGTTTAGCTCCCTGTTCGCATCTGTAGTGCCGGATATCTTCAGGCGAACCGCGGTAACTCGCTCTTTGGTCTGAAGGACCAGGCTTCCGAGGGCAGTCCGAAGTTTTTCGTAGACCTCGTCGGCATTGTGGCAACTGGACGCATCAATGCGGGTCTCAATCCATGGCACAACCGATGTGGAGACTGGTCCGGTTGAGATCGTTCCGGCGTCAGAAACGGTGACCAACTCACAACTCTCTTCTCCCTGCTCCAGCGATTCCGCAACCGAGTAAAGAAATCCGGCCGCGCTGCAATGAGATGAGGGGGATCCTGGTATTTTGGCCTCGAAGGCAGATTCCCGTTGGGAAATTTTGATCAGAAACAGCCAGGCATGAGGGGATCGGGCACGCCGCGACTAGAGTTGACGCTCCGCGGCACCTTGGAAGTTGATTCTGCGGACAACCGAAT
>SYKU01000367.1 GCA_005808865.1 Acidobacteriota bacterium | reverse complement strand
TGACCTCGGTTACGCAGTCGCTGAACCTGAGGAGGCAGCCGGTCGTCACGAACGAATATCCCACCGCGGCGCTGATCGAAAACATCGGCGTCAGACCGGATATCGAAGTGGATTACATGACTAAGGAGAACCTGCTGGAGGGTGGAAGGCCGTTTCTTGAAAAAGCAATCGCAGCCGTTGTCGAGCACATCAAGGCTGTTCGGTAGCCGTTGACCGGCCCAAGGGGGCTGGATAGGCTTGCCCCACGCCGCTCGACGCCGAAGACTCGATTCGCGAATCCCCGGGCCGGCGTGCCGGACCCCGCCGGGCCACCGGTTTTGGCCTCGCAGTAGAATCCGGATTCACCGTCCGGACGATCCGAATCCGCCGGTGCCGCGCGCGGTGTCGCTCAACTCCGTCTCTTCCCACTCCACCGGCTCGTAACGGGCGATCACCAATTGCGCGATGCGGTCGCCCGGATGAATTTCGTAGTCCGCCTTGCCGAGATTCAGCATGATGACCTTGATCTCGCCGCGGTAGCCTGGATCGATGGTGGCGGGAGTGTTGGGGAGCGTGAGCGCGTGCTTGAGCGCCAGTCCGCTTCGCGGGCGCAGCTGCGCCTCGAACCCGGGCGGAAGTTCGATGCTAATCCCCGTGGCTACCGCGTGCGGCGCGCCTGGCTGCAAGGTAACACGCTCGATCGACCGAAGGTCCATGCCCGCGTCCTCGTCCGGCCCGTGTGCGTACTGGGGAAGGTGGGCATCGGCGGAGAGCTTCTTTATCTTGATCTTCATTGGAATCCGTTATCATAGCGTGGACATGGCTCGAAAATCGAAACGCGTCGTCACGGTGGCGCCGATGCCTCCGGAACGGTGTGCCTACGCCCTCGCGCGTTACAGCCGCTCGCCCGACAGCATTCGCCAATCGCTTGACTGGGTGCGCACCCACAACTCCCAGAATTTCCTGGAGAATTTCTATTTTCAGTACGGCCACGCTTCGATTGCCGATTTGGGCCACGTGGTGATCTGCTTCGAAGGTGTTTCCGAACTCGCGGCGACCGAAGCCGAGGATGAACCGCTGTGGGACGGCCAGGCGAAGTCCTCGCGCTATCAGGATTTCTCGCGGTCGGGCTTTATCACCCCACCGGAGGCGACGGGCGCTGACGCCGAACTCTATTGCAAAACCGGCAACAGCCTGCTCGCGGCGTACGCACAGGTGAACGCCGCAGCGTTCGACTGCTTGTCGAACAGGCTTCCCCGGCCGGATGACATGAAGCCCGACGCTTACCGGCGGAATCTGGCCGCTCGCGCCTTCGACGTGGCTCGCTACCTTCTGTTCTGGGGCGTGCCGACAAACGTAGGTCAGGTTACGAGCATCCGAACGCTCGAAAAGCAGATTCGGCGCTTGCGCGCATCACCGTACCAGGAGATCCGCGATCTCGGGCTAGAGATTGCCGAAGCCTGCGCGGCGCCTTTCGATTGCGTTTGGGATGAAACGGCGGCATCGGAACCGGTCGCTCCCACGCTTGCGCGCCACGCCGAGCCTGACGAATACGCCGGCCGTTGGAGGCGCGACCTTACTCAATGGGCTGCGCAGAACCTGCCGCCGGCGCGGGTGAGCTCAGGGCAGCCGCGCGTGGATTTGCTGCGGCCCCAGGATGCGGTGGCGGACAATGTCGCAACACTCCTCTATCCCGTTACGGACCGAAGCTTTCGCGACCTCTACGAAATGGCCGCCGATTGGCCGGCCGCGCGGCGCGCCGAGGTGATCGAGGTCGCTCTTGGTGGACGGACAAGACGCGACGATCTGCCGCCTGGTTTCCGCGGTGGTCCCTACGTGTACGACATCGTTATGGACATTGGGGCGTACCGCGATCTGCACCGGCACCGCCGCTGCCATCAACTGAGGCAGGCCCATACCGGCCAGCTCGGCTTCGACACGCCCGCGTTGATCGCCGAAGCGGGAGTCAAAGACCTATACGCCGCGGCTATGCAATCGGCTTTCGTTGCGATGCGCAAGCTGCCGGAACCTGCGTCGCACTACTTGTTACCCTTCGGCGGGCGCTCGCGCTTCCTGTTCCGCATGGACTTCGCAGAGGCGCACTATATCTCAAAACTCCGCAGCGGCGTGAAGGGGCATTTCAGCTACCGCGAGATCGCCTGGGAGATGAAGTGCGCAATGGAAAAGCTCGAACCAGAGCTTGCGAGGCTCATGGAGGGCACGCCGCCGTGGATCGAGGACCCGCTCACGCGCTGACGTATACTGTTGGGATGAAGACTTTCGGCCTCTGTGCGCTGGCGGTGCTCGGAGCAGTTGGAATCGCATCCGCCCAATCCGACAGCAAACCAAAAAGCCTCACCGACGATGAACTGCGGCAGGTGCTCGACAGCGCGAAGAAGAACCTGTTCTTCCTCGACGTGCGCGAGCCGAAGGAAATCGAGGACAACGGGAGTATCAAGGGCTACGTCAACATTCCGGTAGGCCAGCTTGAGTCGCGTCTGGGGGAAGTGCCGAAGGACAAGCAGATTGTGACGGCCTGCGCGCATGGAAGGCGAGCGGGGACGGCGGCGGCGCTTCTCGTGAAGAACGGATACACGGTGCTTGGCGCCTGCGGGCTTACGGGCTGGAAAGACAAGAACCATCCGCTGGTGTTTCCCGAAAAGAAGTAATGCTACCCGCGCTTCGCGCGGCAGTGCCGCGGCGGGGAGGCCCCTTGCCAAGCGCCGCGGAGCAGCCGCGCGGGATGCGCCCGTTGACCCGTTCGTGACGGTCGCGCGTCAAGCGGATCGCGGCGGGGAGGCCCTTGCCCAGCGCCGCGGAGCAGCCGCGCGGGATTGCTCGCGGAACCGTGCGTGACGGTCCCGCGGCTCGCGGCGGGGAGGCCCTTGCCCAGCGCCGCGGAGCAGCCGCGCGGGATTGCTCGCGG
>SYKU01000366.1 GCA_005808865.1 Acidobacteriota bacterium | reverse complement strand
CTTGCCTTGGCGGGTCCATCCCTCTAAGGTCTTCATCTCTTCGTCGCTGAGCTGAAATTTCGCGGACTTTCGGCGCATGACTCAACATACAGTAGTACCAGAACTAATGCAACTAGACACTAGACGCCTCTTGCGGCCAAGATGCTTTACTTCCGGTCATGACCTGGGGCCACAAAAAAGCATCCCGCTTCGAGATGGAGGTGCCATGAAAATGCAAGGTTCCCGAGGCACCGCCTGACCGCGAAGTCTACTTCCTGGCGTGAGAAACCGATTTTTTCTTCGCCGCGGAGGGCGTTCCCGATCCAAGGAGCGACTCGATCTTCGCCCGAAGACTCTTCTCCGCCCCCTCGTTAAAAATCGGGTCGTCCCCAGGGTACTTCGCGACAATCGTACCTGCCCGGTCGATAAATACGAGCTGAGGCATCATCATGGGAGTCATGCTCGATTGCTGAAGGTACTCAGTCGCCGATTCGCGCGGCGTATAGCCGACCGGAAAAGACGGCTTGAACTGCTGCACGAATCCAGGCACGTTGCGCGCCGAACCGTCTTCGATCGCCGCCGCGATCGTCTGGAACCCCTTCGGTCCGAATTCTTTTTGCAAACCCGTCAGAGTTTGAGTGACTTTCTGGCAGTGTCCGCAAGTCGTCAGGATGAACATCAGCGCGACAACCTTTCCTCGTTGAGTGCTCAACAGGATCTGGCCACCCTGATTCATGGTGACTGCGTACTCGGGCGACTTCCGGGGTATCTGCGCGGCGGCCGGAACAAGCGGAATCAAGGAAACCAGTACGGCTAATGCGGTGTTTCGAAGACTCATTACTTCAGTTTAGCCCAAGACCTTCGACGCTTGATACAACGGTTCCCGAGATCGAAACCACGAACTCGCCCGAGTCGCCGCGGCCGCGCATGACGCTTTGGTTCTCCGAAACGATAGTCATGCTTTTCCACTTGCCGCGGAGCACTTTCTGGTATGCCTCAAAGTATTCGCGCGCGGCTCCGGCGTCCTCCCACTCCGAACTGTAAAGTAAGACGACGTCAGATCCCTTCTCGAGAAGCCTGTATCGCCCGCCCCGCCACCGGGGGGCGATCGCTTCTGCATCCGCGCGCCCGGCATACTGTTCGAGCAGGATGCGGTGATCCAGTTCTCCCACGTTTCCGTCTACGAGCGCCTTGTAACCACGCGGCAGCGGATGCTTCGGTAGCGCGGGCTCCGAGGGTTTGACGTGAGCAAAGTACTTCTCCGGATGTAGAATCTGTTGAGTGCTCAGCGGAGGATTGGCAAAAACCTCGCGAAACGCGGCTCGTCCCATCTTTTCGTAAACGGCGTGTTGAAACCGGACTCCAGCCGAGTAAGGGAAGACGAGCGTCTCGCGAAGATAGAGAGGCGAGTTGTCGAAAACAGGAAACCCGCCGCTGGACTGCCCGCTGCCGCGCAGCATCTCGCCTGAGGTGGCAAGAGACTGGCCCGTCTTTTTGAGCCCATATTCCGTCATCAGCCACGTCGCCTGCCCTTCCATGACCGCGGCGACTGCCGAAGCACCTTCGTCGCTTCCGGCCTGTTTCAGGAATCGGCCAAGATTAAAGGACTGATCCGCAAGGGCATGGGCAAGTTCGTGCACCAGAGCGGCGTCGCCCATCGAAGAGGTTCCCCAGTCGGTGAGAAAAAGTCGCTTGCGGCGAAAATCATAGTAAGCGGCGGCCTGCTCGGTGAGAAGTTCGACGGTCGAGGACGCAAGATCGAAATCCGTTGGCACGAGACCGAAAGCCTTAAGAGTAAGTTCCTCGGCGCGAAGCTCCTTGGGCTTCACTGCCTCTTTCATGCGCTGCTTGAGGAACTCGTTGACATTCGCTTTTGTAACCACCGTGCTTTCGACTGATTTGCGAACGGGGAATCCGGTCATCGCTGAAAGTTCGCGGAGGATAACGTCGATTTCGCCGGCGCCGGGCGCGGGTTCCGCGGCGAACAGATTAAGCCCGCAAAGCAAGAGGGCAAGACCACGCATGGGGGCGGGTTCCGTGAACGGCGATTAGTCCGAAGGACTGCCGGAACCGCGCACCAGTTTGTCCAGCTTCACGATGAGGTTCGGCAGAATCTCCCCGCCTTTTGGATCTTTCATGAGGGCGACGGCGATGTATTTCCGGTCCTTGTATTCAACCAACGCTGCGTCACAGTGGGCGTCCGCCCAGGTTCCGGACTTCCGGTAGACGTTGCGCTCGCCTGGCAGCGAATCGAGGCCCTTGACGAACTTGTGGTGGATGCCGGGCTTCGAGAGGATCTCCTTCATTTCCTTGCTGAAGGTTTCGCTGACCAGACGGCCCTGATCGAGCAGCATGAAGAACCGGGCAACCTGAAGGCTGGTTGCCCCATGCGAGATGTTGTGCATCGGGTCGCGCTTCCAATAGTCGTTAGGTCCGCCGTACGCCTTGCCTATCCAGAGGCCCCCGTTCTGAGCGGGATCGTAAAAACGATAGGCTGCACTGGTGAGAACCTTGGCGATATAGTCAAAGCCGATCTTTTGGATGGCGCGGGAAGCGTCGGCGTTGCTTGAGAACCTCGCCAGGCGCGTGAACATCTCTTTTACCGCCGGCGTGTATTCCATGAGGCCCTCGCGAATGCGCTCGAAGCCGGCGACAAGAATCGCAATCTTCGGAAGGCTCGCGGCGTACATCATGTCGCGATCGTTGAGGCCGGCATAGCGCGGATGGGTGGAGTCCGTAACGTCCACAAGCGACATTGAAAAACGGTGATCCCGAAGGTGGGAGGAAAGCCCCATCTCGCGAACCGTTCGTTCGATCGAGCTTTGCAACGCTGCGTCGGGCGATCCCCCGCCGTCAGCGAGCGTTGCACCGCAGGCCAGCGAACAGGCCAATACCGAAAGGACGGCGAATTTCATGAATAGATTTTAATATTCTACCACATCAAATCCGTCCGAATTTGGCGACGGCGTCCCTGATGGACTTGAATTTCTCGATGAACGGCAGCATCCGATGTTCGGTCTCGTCAAGTTCCTGGGCCTTTTTCAAGACCTCTGGCGCTTTTGCCTTCGGAATGACGGCGACGCCGTCCTCATCGGCCACGATGCTGTCGCCGGGG
>SYKU01000365.1 GCA_005808865.1 Acidobacteriota bacterium | reverse complement strand
GCGACGTCATGGCCGCCATCACGGGATTGGTGCGCTCCAGGATGCCGAAGCTTTCGGCCATCGGGCAGTTCGGAGATGTCAGAATGACTGCCAGCCCATAAGGACTCCCGCCGCGATGGGGGATCATCCGGAGCGATTCCGCCGCCGCGAGCGCGCCGATGCGGCGCAGTTCCGTCACTCCTCCGCACCAGGTAGTATCCGGCTGAAGGACTTGGATGGCGCGGTTGCGAAGCAAGTCGGCGAATCCATAGCGCGTGTATTCGTGCTCACCGTGCGCGATCAGCGGCCCTTTCACCTCCCCGCAGAGCCTGGCGTAGCCTTCGACGTTATCCGGCGACAGAGATTCTTCGATGAAGTACAACCGGAACTCACGCAGGCGATCCGCCATTTCCAGCGTGTAAGGGACGTCCCACTGGCACAGGCAATCGATCATCAACTCGAAAGAAGGACCTATCTTCTTCCGCGCTTCGCGAACCTGACTGACGATCGCGTCCATCCCTTCACGGCCCTGCGCCAGCCCGTGGCGAATAGGTAACTTGAACGCGCGAAAGCCGAGTTCGAGAGCCTTCTCGACTTCGAAGCCGGTGTAATAGGCGAGCACTTTGTCCTTGGTCGGGCCACCGAGGAGCGCGTGAACAGGCTGCCCCGCCTGCTTCCCCCGAATATCCCATAGCGCGTTGTCGATGCCGCTAATCGCCATGATTGGGAGACCCTTGCGGCCATAGAAGAGCGTGGAGTTGTAGAGTTGCTCCCAGAGAAGCTCGACCTGCGATGCATTCGCGCCAACAAGCAGTCCGGCGAGGTGATGCTCAATGACGTAGGCCGCCGCGCCGCCGCCACCGCCGAGTCCGTACCCTGTCAAGCCGCGGTTCGTTTTGATCTCGACAGTGATCGCTCCGGCAAGCTGCGCGAAGGGTCCGAACCATCGCGAACGCGCCGGATCGAAATCGGAAGTGAACTTCGGCGCCTCGCGTTGGAACAGACCGCCAACATTGACCGGAAAGGCGCGCACCGATGTGATTGTCAGTTTCTCGGCCGGGGCCGCAAATGCCGGAGCGGCCGCGGCGGCGGCGAAAACCAAGTCGCGTCTGGACGGGCGCATAGAAAGTTACTCCCACTCAATCGTGCCGGGCGGTTTGTGAGTCAGATCGTATAATACCGCTGCCACGCCGTCAACCGTCAGAAGTTCCGCCGCCAGCTCGCGCAGGTCACGTTCTTCCATCAGGACCGATTGCGCGGTCATTCCGTCGACCGAATCGACCGGGCGCAGCACGATGGAATCCGGCGCATCAGCCGCACCGAGCGGAACCAGGATCACGGGAAACTGCCAAACCCGCTTTTCGAACCCGGTTCTATCGCACATGGAGCGCACAATATGGTCCGCCCGCCGCAACCGGGCGAGACGCGCGGCTGTCAGCGTACTCGCCGCGACCCGCATCGCATCGAGCGGAAAACGGCTCACGGCCAAAGCCACCACCCGATTGATGCCGGTACTGCTGTTGATCAATTCGGTGGCGGCGGCGTGGAGCCCTGCGGCCGAACTCGGGAATTCGTCGATTACGTGAACCGGCGCGTAACTGCGCGAATCGCCCTGAACGCCGACGGAACGTATCGGAGTGGACGGCCACGAACCCGACTCACTCGAACACAGACAGCGAATCGCCAAACCCGGGCCGGGGAATGGATGCCGGTCCAGTAGCTCCGAGGGCAACCCGAGTTCACGTCCAATTTCCCGCACCTCGTCCTTGTAGAACGAACTCAGAGGCTCGACGATGAGGTTCCGCTCGAGCAATCGCTGGATGCCTTCGACGCGATTGTGGTGTGTCTTGATGAGAGCCGCCTTCGCGGTCCCGCCCGATTCGATGGTATCCGGATAGATGGTTCCCTGACCGAGAATCCAGTGGCCGTCGAGAAGACCGTACTGCTCGACCACGCGCTCCTGCACCCGCAGGAATTGCTCTCCAATGATGTGGCGCTTCCGCTCCGGATCACACACGCCTTCGAGCGCCGCGAGAAATTCGTTCTGTGCGGATTCGATTGCCACGGAAGGCATGGTGCGTTTCACGAACTCCGATTCGCCCTCGCGCATGAGGCCCGTGTCGACGTAGACACCGCGAACCCGATCCGCGCCGAGCGCCTGCTTGCACAATGTGTAGGCGACCGTGGAATCGACGCCGCCGCTCGCGAAGAAGAATACGCTCCGGTTACCGACGGTTTCGCGGATGGACTCCTCTACCATCGGGATTCGCCGCCCCGGATCCCAGTCCTTCGCGCACCCGCAAACGTTGAACAGGAAATTGGAAAGCAGGTTCTTTCCATAAGTCGTGTGGACCACTTCAGGGTGAAACTGCACGCCGTAGATCCCGCGCGCAATGTCGCCTGCGGCGGCGACAGGGCACGTGGTGGTCCGCCCGAGATTCCTGAACCCCTCCGGCAGGCCGGTGACCAGATCCCGGTGACTCATCCACACTTGTTGCGCCAGGGGGAGCCCATCGAAGAGGGGATTCGAGAGATTCTCCAATTCCAGGGTGGCGATTCCGAATTCACCCTTGACGCCTTTGGTGACGGCGCCGCCGAGCAGGTGCGCGGCGAGTTGCAATCCGTAACAGATGCCCAGCACGGGTTGGCCGGTGGAGAAAATCTCAGGATCGACTGTCGGGCTGCCGTCGTCGTAGACGCTACTGGGACCGCCCGAGATGATCAGACCCTTCGCGCCGCCGAAACCTTTCGCGGCCGTCTCGCTCGGGAATACCGCGGCATAAACGCCAAATTCCCTGACCTTGCGCGCGATAAGATGGCAGTACTGTCCTCCAGCGTCGAGGACCGCGATCTGAGGCGTTGGCGCGACCTGCAATTCGTTACCGGGCCATTCTCTGTACGACCAGGCGCTTTGCCGTGTCGAGCAGGGCTTTTGCCTTTGGCAACGACTCGATGGCCTTCTCCACTACCGGATCTGTTTCAATTGCCAGGCGCCGCCCCTCGTCCACGCTGAATGCCGTGACGTACATCTCCCGCTTCAGAAAGCGCTTGATCCAGTCAAGGCTTTCCACGTACTCCGATTCCGTGAACTTGAAGCCTTCCTTGAGCAGGAAAGAATGAAACTCTTCCATGATGTTTTTGTCCGGCTCCCAATTCTTGGGCAGCTTCGCCTCGCTTGAACCGAAGTGGCGCTTGGTGAAATTGAAGAACGCGAACTTGCGGTAAAGCTCGGTCTCGAGACGTGTCAGCTTGGGTGGCGTGTACTTCTCGTCCGGCGCGATTCCCCCACCGCCATAAACGGTCCGGCCGCCATCGGTCATCTTAACGTCGAGCGGGTTTTTCGTCTCCAGGTCCTTGCGGTAGTAGTAGTCGAAGAACGAAGTATTGGCGTAGTCGCGCTGGATGAGGCGGCCGCTCGGTGTGTAGTATTTCGCTGTGGTGAGAGCGAGCCCTGTGTTCTCGGCCATCGGATAAACCGTCTGGACCAACCCCTTGCCGAAAGAGTTTTCACCGAAAACCCATGCCCGGTCATGATCCTGGAGAGCGCCTGCCACGATCTCCGCCGCCGACGCGGAAAAGCGATTCATGAGGACCACGATCGGATAGTCGTGCCCGCCGTTTCCGTTTCGCGAAGTGTAAGGTTTCTCGGGCGAAGAACGTCCACGATGGGAAACGATCGTCTGCCCCTTATGCAGAAACTTGTCCGAAACCGCAACGCCTTCGTTAAGCAATCCGCCCGGATTCTCCCGCATGTCCAGAATCAGTCCCTTGATGTTGTGCTCACCGAGCCGTTTCAAATTTTCTTCGACTTCGCGGCTGGTGGTTTCGTTAAACGATTCAATATCGAGATACGCGATGCCGGGCTTCAGCCAAAACGCATCCTGAACGCTCTTTCGGGCAATCTCGCCGCGCGTGACGTTGAAGATGAGCGGCTTCTCGTTCCCCTCGCGGAGGATCTTGATCTGAACCTGGGTGCCCTTGGGCCCCTTCAGAAGATCGGCTACTTCGGTCGTGTTCAGGTTGTCGGTAGGCTTATCGTTGACTTCGGCGATCAGGTCGCCGGGCCGGATGCCGGCTTTATACGCCGGCGACCCGGTGAACGGCGCAATGACGACGGTTTTCCCGTTACGGGGCGCAACACTCATGCCAACGCCGAAGTAATGCCCGCGCTGGTCGTCGCGGAGAGTCTGATAGTCCCTCGGATCGAAGAAGTTCGAGTGCGGATCGAGCGTGCGGAGCATACCCGGTATCGCGCCCTTGTAAATCGACTTATCGGGGCTGACCGGATCGGCGAAATTCTCCTCCACAAGGTTGTATATCCTCGTGAACGACTTCAACCCGTTCTTGATATCGTCCTCGGACGCCGCGGAAGCAACCTCCACGCGGGGACCGAAAAATCCGCCGGCGAGAGAAAATATCGCGATCACAAGCGGAATGAGAAATAAAGAGCGCCGGCTTCTTGGCATGAAATATCCCTGTTACCAGTATAAACGCTACCGAGGGCGGCCGGGTTTCAGATTCCCCGCTTCCGGGAAGCCGGTTTCCCGGAAGATCAGCGCTATTTCTTCGCAGCGCCCTTCGCAGCGCCCTTCTTCGCGGCGGGCCGCTTGGCCGGCGCTGCAACCTTGCCGGTCCACCCTGTCAGCTTTCCGTCCTCGACGTCTATTGTGACCATGAACGGCTCTTTCGTGAACTCGGCCGGAACGCCCTCAAACTCTACTACCGTGTTTTCCTCGAACTTGCCCGGCAGTGGTTTCTCGAGCTTCAGTGTGACTTCCGGGTTAGCCGCGTTCTCGATTCCGATCACAAGCTCCTTGGCGTTCGCGACTGGCTTCTGTGAAATCACGGTACCTTTCAATTTCGGCAGCGCCGCGCCTTTCATGCCGGATTCCCAGTAGCCCGCGCTGTTTTCGCCAACCAGTTCCTTCTTCAATCCCAACCAGAGAGCGAGCTGAGGGTTTGAAGCCTTGAATTTTTCTTCGTTCTCCGACGCGATTTCGTGAACGTTCTTGATCTTGAAACCGGCGGGCGGCATGTGGCTCGCCTTCGCCATTGTGCGAATCTCGGCCGCGCCCGCGTCGTCTTTGCCGTGAAAACTCGTATAGAGTTTCACCCAGTAGTCGTCGATCTGTTTTCGCCCTTGGGGCGTCGGGAGCCCGCCGGGCCCATCCGAGGCGGCGCGCGCGAAGTGGAAGAAAGCCTCGGCGTACCGTTCAGTCTTTTTCTGCTGAAGAATAACGGTGCCCATCCAATAGCTGATCTCGCCTTGGTTTGGATTCAGCTCAAGGGCCTTTGAGAACTCCTTCTCGGCCGCGACGGGGTCCTTGCGCTGCATGGGGATCCACCCCAGCGTCTTGTGCGCCAGGACATCCATACCCGCTTTCGCCGTCTTCCAGGCTGCTTCATCCGTGGTCGCGGGTTTTTCCGCGCTAAGCAAGCCCTCGGCGGCTTTCTGGCCCAGATCGAGCGCGTCGGCCGCGGCGCTGTTCATCTGGGGCGTGAGGAACGTGATCCAGTAGAGCCCTTGAATGTCCTTCGGATCGAGCGCGAGCATTTCCTTCGCGGTCTCGATCATCTTCGCCGGCTGCCCAAGGCCCTGATACGTCGTGAGGTACAGTTGCAGGCGTTCCTGCTTATAGTCTGTATTTTCGTATTTGGTCTTCCAGGTGTTGAGGAGCGACAGCTTCTTGTTGTTGTCGGTCTCTTTCGTGATGCCGGTAAACAGGTCGTACTCCGCCTGATCCTTCATCTGCTTCTTGGGCGCCTGACTCAGCGCGCAGGACACGGCCAGTATCCCGGCCACTGTTAGTCCTATTACGTTTTTCGAAATCTCATTCAACAAGATGCGCCTCCAATATGACCTTTGACGTAACGTTTGCCGTCCCGGCTGCGCGGAACTTCCGATCTCTCCATCCGAGTGGGCAAATGCGGAGTATAACGGAACGCCGGGTCCGCCGCAACATCGGACCTTTACACAAGCCCTTCCCGACCTTGGACACCGCGAGTACCCATCGGGTTCCAAAGATTGTACCAAGGCGCCCGGCCGGTTTTCAGGACCCCCGCGCCGCCGCCCGCAGTGCACATGAACTTCCAAACTGGTACACGGGCATTGTATACCACAGGCCCTGATTTATCCCGCCGGGAAACGCCGGCTGTGACGCGGGATGGGTGCTTTCGGACGAAGAACGCGTACTGCGTCACGACGTTGCTCGAAATGAGCGTGCCGTCGAGATCGTAGAAGGCGATCTGGTTCGCTGCCTGCATGCGGGGCAACCCACCATTGTAGTTGAGGCGGTGCGCGAGGCGGCGCCGAGATGCCTTGTTTCGATCCGCGTTCATTTGCGTTTGTCCGTTGCCGTGATTTCTTCATCGCTGCCCTGAGGACGGCAGGAGCGCGGTGCGGGGGCTCTGACGAGGCCCTGGCAGGCGGAAGCGCCTGCCCCACCCAGAGCACCCAAAGCACCTAAACCATCCAAACCACCCAACGCAAGATCAGGTGGCGGCACGGGGGGTGACGCAGAAAATCTAATTTCGATTTTCCGTTCCCCGTGGTGGTGGAAGAAGCGGATGGTGAAGGCCGGGTCCGTCAGGTCGCGAAGCTCCTGGGAGAGATGGCGCGGCGTGGAGTGCCACTTTAGGGCCGCAGCTAGTTCCGTGGCAGATCCTTTGAAGGGTCCGAGTTTGCGGAGGCTTTGGACGAGTAGAGACGGAACCGGTTTCAGGGCTTCCGCCAGTTCGGAGGGCGTGGCGTAGGCGAACTGGCCTCTCATGGTCTGGCTGATCGCGGTACAGAGCGAGCCGAGGAGAGATGGACGGAGGAGGTCGAAGGCGGCGTCGGGATTGGGATTTGGCGTGGCTTGCGGCAGCGGGACGGGGGCGTCCCGCGCGGTCCAGGGGGACCGCCTGGGGGACAGCCCCACCAAGTCAGAGTGAAAGGGATGCTCCTTTGGATCCAGATCAACCGCGAGACAGCGGGCGGCGAGGTCGGGATGCAGCTTCAGGCGCTCGGTGGCGACGAGGATCATCGGGCGGGCAAGGTTTTGGACAACGGTGCGTCCGCCGTCGCGGAAGGTGTGGGCGTAGCCGGAGGTGAGGGTACACAGCGTGTCTGAAACGGAGGTGGGGAGTTTCGAGACGTGATCGAACGCCATGACCCAGTTAGAGGAGGCGTCGCGGATGAGGGCGCGGCGGCCGGTTGGGGCGGGAAGAAGAGGGGAGCGGTTTGGATCGACGAGGGACTTGAGGAAACGGGCGGCGGTGGACTTGCCGGAGCCGGTGGGGCCGCGGAGAAGGAGGATGGGGTAGGGTGAGTCACTCTGCGCGACGCCGGGCGTCTGGGGGCGCATGGCGGCGAAGAGCCAGGTGAGGACGCGGAGGAAGGCGGGGCGATCATG
>SYKU01000034.1 GCA_005808865.1 Acidobacteriota bacterium | reverse complement strand
CGCGGCAAGTGCGGCAAGCGATCGACGACTTTGTTGAAGTCTACAACGAAAAGGCAGCGCCGTTTGAATGGAAGAAGGCAGTCGTGTTCCCTTCCGGCCCCAAAGCCAAGTACTCTGACTTATGCAACTAGGTACTAGTGTGGTGCTGCGCGAGCTGATCGTAGAGAGGCGCCGGGAGGTGACGGATCGTGTTGAACCATTCGATGATCGCTTCTGGGATATCCCAAATGACGGATGGTCGCTCGATGTCGGTCAACCGGTCTGCTGGCGGACGTATCTGGAGAAGGTCCGTCATGATGGCTTCAAAGTTGTCGAGATTGCCATACAGTTCCCTCAGACGTGCGATGCTCTTTCGGTAACCGCACCCCGCTGGTCTGGTCTGCTCGACCCAATCGGAGAGCGCGGTGCCTAACGCTTGGGCGAGAGGGTACCCGGCATGGAGCGACGCGCCTGCTCCGAGGACGTAGGTAGTTCTTGGCTGCGATCTCATCGTTGGTTATCAGGTTGGCACAGGCCGGGAAAGGGCATCAGTGTCTTCGCTCGCGGATAGCCTTGGTGGCGGGCGGGATCGACCCATTCCGCGGCGCAAACAAGTGGTCGCTCAAGAACCCGCTTTGCGCGCCGCATGGCGTCAGACCCTGCGCAATATTCCGGCGATGAGCGCTCCGCCCGTCGGCGCCGACTTGTTGTATGCTGACACTCGGAGGGGAATTGATGGAGATCGATCGGCGCCGGTTCCTTGGAGCGGCGTTAGCGTTACCGGCCGCTGCCGCGGGCGGCAAAATTCGGACGGGCATCCTCGGAATCGAGCACAGCCACCTTGGCGGAAAGTTGGCGGCGATGCAAGGCAATCCAGACTTCGAGGTGGTCTCTGTATGCGAACCTAATGACGCCACGCGCAAGGCGCACGCCCGCGACAAGGCGCTCGCCCGGCTGCGATGGGTCTCTATCGACGAGATGCTTGCCGATAAGGCGCTCGACCTGATCGTATTCGAGGGCGAGGTGAAGGACGCGGTGCCGTTTGGGAAGCGAGTCATCGAGGCAGGGAAGCACCTGCATCTCGAGAAACCGCCGACGAACAAGATGGAGCCGTTTCACGAGCTTGCCGAACTGGCGCGGAAGCGGAAACGCCTTCTGCAACTCGGATACCTTTGGCGGTTCCACGCTGGAACAAGCCTCGCGCTTGAAGCCGTGAAGAAAGGCTGGCTTGGCGACATTCTCATGATCCGGGCCACCATCAATTCAGATAGAGGCGCGGACCAGCGGGCCGTCGAAGGGCGATATCCGGGCGGAAGCATGTTCGAACTGGGCGGGCACATGATCGACCGCGTCGTCGGCGCTCTCGGCCGCCCTACCACCGTCAGGCACTGGCTCCGCCACGATACAAGCATCAAGGACACTGTAAAGGACAATACGCTTGCCGTGTTCGAATACCCTTCCACCCTCGCGATCATCGTGAGTACTTCGAAGGTGGCGAATATCGAGCGGCACCGCTCTTTCGAGGTGATTGGCTCCGACGGCACCGTGATGGTGCAGCCGATGGAGCCCGCTCCGGTTGTCCGCATCGACATGCGCGAGGATCGCGGCCCGTACAAGAAGGGGACACGGGAGATCGCGCTGCCTCCCCAACCACGCTTCATCAAAGACTTCGAGGAACTGGGACGCGCCATCAAGACCGGCACGCCGCTTCAATACTCCTACGATCACGAATTGTTGCTGCACGAGACGCTCTTGCGAGCTTCGGGTGAAATCAGCTAAAGGAGATTGCATCATGCGCCACACAAATCCTTCTCGCCGCGGTTTTCTTCACGCCGCGTCCATCCTGCCGATTGCTGCGGTACGCGGAACGGCGGCGAACTCGGCGGTTACGGTCGGCCTTGTGGGCTGCGGAAATCGCGGTACATATCTTGGGCAGACTCTCACCGAACACACGCAGGCGCGCCTGACATCACTTTGCGATTTGTACCCCGATCAAATCGCGAAGGCGAGGCAGAAGATCGGGCGCAGCGAGTTTGCCGTGTTTGGGGAGCTTGAAAAGATGCTGGCTTCTCCGGTCGACGCTGTTCTGATCGCGACGCCGGTCTTCCTTCATCCCGAGCATTTCGAAGCGGCCGTCAAGGCCGGCAAGCATGTGTATCTGGAGAAGCCCGCCGCGCCGGACGTGGAGGGCTGCATGCGGATCGAGAAGGCCGCCGCGGCGGCCGCGCGGGACCGCGACCTCGGCTTCGGGTTTCAACGGCGTCACGGCGCGGTGTACACCGCCGGATACCAGTTCCTGAGAAGCGGCAAGATCGGCGCCATCGGCATGGCGAGCGTCCGGTTCGTCAAATCGGAAGGTGCGGGCAGGTCGAAGACTCAGGGACCGCCAAAGACCCTTGATGAGAAGATCAAGAACTGGTATCTCTGGCGGGCGCTTTGCGGCGATCAGATTGTGGAAAACAACTGCCATTTGATTGACGTAATGAATTGGTTTGTCGGCTCTCGTCCAGAGTCAGCAATCGGCGACGGCGGCCGCAAGCCGGGCAAAGACGGAGATGTTCGAGACTACAACAACGTAATTTATCAATACCCGCGCAACGTGAAGGGTTCCCTGTGGGGGACGACGCTCGCGCCTCGCAACCATCGCGACGTGCGGGAGGAATTCTTCGGTGAGGCAGGGTGGCTTGAAACGTCCGAGCTTGGCTGGCGCTACCGGCTGGAAGGGAAAGAAGCGGCGGAGGTGAAATCGCCGCGAAACATTTCGATCGATTCTGTGGTGGCGTTCGTGAATCGCATCCAGTCCGGGAGGGCGGAGAATACGATCGCGCGAGGTGTGGAATCCTCGCTGACGGCAATACTCGGGCGGCTGGCGATGGATCTGCGAAGACCTGTTTCCTGGGGCGAGATGCTCGCGTCGAATGGGTGGCCGGCCTGATCGCAGGAACCGGCACGCGCTGATGGGCGCCTAATGCCTCGATTTGTAGACGGCACATCAATACCGCCCGTCTAAACCCTGGCACCCGTTGGCACTCGTGGCCTTAGCATAGCAGGCAAGTGATTAAGTGACAAATTGATAAACTATAGCTGATTTATTGGCGTGCAACCTGGAGCGACGAAATGGTGCGAAACTACGAGGGAGTTCTCGAATCCGGCGGGCTTGTCGTGTCGTTCGGCGTTCTCCTGTTCGTGCTCTTCAGTACTCCGCAGACACCGCCACTAGAACGGAAACCCTCGCAACGCAACCCAGCATCGAATCTATCAACAGACTCCAAGACCGTGCCGCCAGAAAAAGCAGCGCCCGCGGCAACCCCAGTGATAGTATCGCCCGTCCCTGATTCCTCTACGCCAGCCCCCGTAAAGGCAGAGAACGGTAATACTGAGCCCGCTCAACCACCCGTCGGCAAGAAAGAAAGAATGCGCACCCCTGCGCTGCCGATGCGTGCAAGGGACATCGTCACACCAACTACCCGGTCACCATCGATCCAAGATAACCTTCAATTGCGATCCAAGAAGTCTGTGAATCCAGCGACTGAGCAGAGGGCGCCCGCAGCCCGGAGCGAAGCGCTGGCGAGTCCGGTGGTTGAAGCAGAACGACAAGCAGAAGTAATCGACAATGCTAGAAGCCCAGACGTTCTTGCACCTCCACCCCCAACCACCTATAAATACAGAT